>JAFVCL010000074.1 GCA_017479285.1 Lachnospiraceae bacterium | reverse complement strand
GATATTTATGTCCTTAGATATTTTAATAAAGCAGCTCCTTCCGGTCAAGTAAAAAAGCCGCGATTGCGGTAAACATGGAGTTTCCTCGCGATCACGGCTTTCTATACCTAAAGCAGAGCACGGGAGTCGAACCCGCCTCCTCGGCTTGGGAAGCCGATGTACTACCGATGTACTAGCCCTGCGTCAAACGACTATCATATTTTACAAAAAAAAAACATTTTAGTCAAGATATTCCAATGACTACATCTGTATAAAATCTATAAAACACTCTTGTATCAAATGACAAAAGTTTTCTTCTGTGCTAAACTACATATCGGTTTAAATTAATACGCATCACTTAGGCGGGATTCTCCCGACCTGATTCGTGAAACCGGAAAGGCTGACAAATGAGTTTACCTGTAATACTCCAGCAGATGGGAGTTATATTCATACTTGTAGCAATAGGATTTACCCTTTATAAAAGAGGGATCATCGACAGCAGCTCCTCAAAAAAGCTTTCCGCTATTGTTGTGGATGTGTGCAACCCCGCCATGATAATGGCATCCATTCTGTCCGGAAACATGACTGCTACCCACAAAGACCTTTTGACAGCCGCCGGTCTCGGAGCCGCATTTTATGTCTTTCTTATCGCGTTGGGATTTCTCCTTCCGGTGCTTTTACGCGTAAAGCCGGATAAAAGGAAATTCTATAATCTTATGACCGTTTATACAAATACGGGCTTTCTCGGGATTCCGGTTGCCAAGGCTATACTTCCGCCCAATGCGGTTTTATATGTTATAGTTATCAATATCTTTTACAGCCTGCTTTTCTATACACACGGGACACTTATCCTCGGAAAAGGCGAAAACTCCGGAGGTACAAGAAAACACCCGCTCCTTGGTATATTTAACATCGGAACGATAATGGCGGTGTTAAGTCTTGTGGTGTTCTGGTTTAATATAAAGCTCCCTCCGATACTTGCGAACACCGTGGAATATGTCGGGAATGCAACAATCTTCCTCTCAATGGCACTTCTCGGGGCATGCGTGGCAAGGTCGGATTTTCTCGGCTCTATCAAGGATATCCGTATCTGGATCTATATCGTTATAAGGATGCTCATTATTCCTGTCGCCATTGTGTTTATCATGAGGGCATTTTCCTTCGATAAAACCGCAATACTTGCAATGTGCCTTATGGGAGCGGTTCCGGTCGGAAACCTGCCTATGATACAGGCGGAGAAAATCGGAGAAGATACCCAGATCCTCTCCTCCGGAATTGCGGTCACTACCGTCGTTTCGGGCTTTTCAATAACGCTTCTCATATCACTGTTTTCTTCGATTTTATAACGGGGCCCTGTCTTCCCTGTAAAGGTAAAAAACAACCGGATAAGAACTATCCCGTTCCTATCCGGTTTAAGGTAAAGCTCCCTATCAGCCAACCTTGCTCTTTGCGATCTTTGCAAGCTCTGCAAAGCCCTCAGCATCATTTACTGCCAGGTCTGCGAGAACCTTACGGTTAAGATCGATGTCAGCCTGCTTAAGACCATACATGAACTTGCTGTAGGAAAGTCCGTTGATCCTTGCTGCTGCGTTGATACGGGCGATCCAAAGCTGTCTGAACTGACGCTTCTTCTCACGGCGTCCTGCGAATGATGTAGCAAGCGCTCTCATAACTGACTGCTTTGCTACTCTGTACTGATTACTTCTGGCTCCTCTGTAACCCTTTGCGAGTTTAAGGACACGATTATGCTTTTTCTTGGCATTTAAGCCACCTTTAATTCTTGCCATTTCTTTTACTCCTTTACAAAATTGCGCTTATAAACCGCGCTAAGATAAATTCAAACTAATTCTCCAAAACCCTGTTTATCAGATGTAGGGAAGGATCTTCTTCATGGTCTTTACATTTGTTGCATCTGTAATAGCGGGCTTACGAAGATTTCTCTTGGTCTTTGTGGTCTTCTTTGTAAGGATATGGCGCTTATAAGCCTTATTTCTCTTAAGCTTTCCGGTACCGGTAACCTTAAAGCGCTTTGCAGCTGCTCTGCTTGTCTTCATCTTTGGCATAACTAATTCCTCCTGAAAATAAATATATTCTAACTGGTAAAATACTGAAGCGAAAAAATCTTACTTCTTAGCAGTTAAAAACAGACTCATGCTCCTGCCCTCAACCTTGGCAGGCTTGTCGATGACTGCGACATCCGAGAGAGCCTCGGCAAAATCGTCAAGGACATGCTTGGTTGTATTCATATGCGCCATCTCGCGACCGCGGAAACGAAGCGTTACCTTAACCTTGTCGCCCTTGGTAAGGAACTTTCTTGCCGCACCGACCTTTGTATTAAGATCATTTGTATCAATATTGGGTGAAAGACGGATCTCCTTGATCTCAACCTGGTGCTGCTTCTTCTTGTTTTCCTTCTCCTTGCGGAGCTGTTCGTACTTGTACTTGCCGTAATCGACAATCCTGCAGACCGGGGGCTGTGCCGTGGGCGCTACCTTTACAAGGTCAAGCTCTGCCTCGTCGGCAAGTGCCTGTGCTTCTCTCGAAGACATAACTCCAAGCTGTTCGCCGTTCACACCGATAACGCGAACCTCCTTGTCACGAATCTGCTCATTAATCATTAAGTCGCTAATGGTCGTATACCTCCTAATGCTGGCGTCTCGCGCGCACTCTCCGGTACGGACGGGACAAATAAAAAAGTGGATAGACATCAATCTATCCACACAAAATCACATTAATATCTCCAAAAAGAGCCTAAATAATGGACTGTTACGCTTACCGGCTCAATCAAGGCCGTAAGGTGAGAGTGGATACTCTGCTTGATGTCCGTGTTTTACACACTTGATTAAAATACCATATCCTTTATCGTGTGTCAACAGTTTTTTAATATAAATTCGGAAGATCCGGGTGCTCTCCTGACCAGCCCCTCTCGGGAAGGCAGGAAAGGATGGACATATCCTCCCGGCTTATCTCAAATCCGAATATATCGAGGTTTTCCCTCATGCGTTCAGGCGACGAAGCTTTAGCGACAACGGGTATTCCCCTTTGCAACAAATATTTAAGAAGGAGCTGCGCATTTGTTCTGCCGTATTTTGCCGAAATTCCGGAGATAAGCTCATCCCCCAAAAGGCTTCCTCTTCCAAGAGGGCTCCATGCGATGGGGAGGATTCCGTTTTCCTTAAGGAAACTTAATGTATACTCCTGCATATAGCCCACATGCAGCTCAAGCTGGTCTGTCATGGGCTTTATCCTTGTGCTTTCAAGAAGGGGACGGATATGGTGGGGTAAAAAGTTTGAAAGTCCGATAACCCTTATTTTTCCGGCATCGTACAGCTCCTCCATAAGAGCCCAGGTTTCCCTGACCTTTTCTACCCAATGGTTATTACCGTCAACAACCCCCTCGGTATGATCTTCCTTAGGCCAATGGATAAGGAACATATCAAGATAATCCGTTCCCAGCTTTTTACAGGATTCCTCAAAGGATTTAAGAGTCTTTTCCCTTCCAAGCTCGGAGGGCCAGACCTTGCTGCTTAGGAAAACCCCGCTTCTAATCTCCCCGTAGCTCTTTCCAAGCTCCGCAGCATACTTATTAAGCGCTTTTCCTATCTGCTCCTCGTTGTCGTAAAAGGCCGCGGTATCAATGAATCTATATCCGGTCTTAAGCGCATCAACAATTACATCCTCGCCTCTTTCGTCCGTAGCCTTAAAGGAACCGAAGCCCACTGAAGGTAGGGCTGCTCCGTTATCTAAAATATACTCCTGTCTTGAATCGGCGTACCCGACCTTATCAAGGATCCTGTCGAGAAGTCTCATATTCTTTAAGGAAAACTTCTCGGTAATAAAAGGCTTTTCAAGGCCGAGTACTACTCTGCCCATCTGCTCTATTTCAAGGCAGTAATTTGAAGCCGCGCTTATCATAAACTCCCCGGTATTCCATTCATGGCTTGAGGGCTTTGTGGTAACCTTATAGGAAATCCCGCCTTCCTGGTTGTATTCGTAATCTGCCCGGATATATCCCTTTGAGCCGTGGATAAAAAGCCTGTCGTATCTGTCGCTGGAATCCTTTCCAAGAAGCATTCCGGCGTGAAAAGAGGCTCTTACGCCGTTTTTAAATTTCAAAAGGACTGATGCAAGGTGGTCAACCCCGTCATCATAAAACTCGGCGTCAGCCTTAATATAGTCAATCTCCGAATTCACAAGGCTAAGGATCATGGTCGTGCTGTAACAGCCCACATCGTAGATACCGCCGCCTCCGAGTTCCTTATGAAGCCTGAAATCGCTTGTAAAATCCTGGATAAGGAAGGCTGTATCGATATAGTCCACTTCCCCTATTTCTCCTGAGGCGATTATCCGCTTAAGCTCCGCTATAAAAGGGCTGTGGAGATACGCGTATGCCTCCATAAGATATACGCCGTTATCCTTTGCGGCCTTAAACATCTTTCTAAGCTCGGTCTCGTTTAAGGCTATGGGCTTTTCGCAAAGAACATGCTTTCCGGCGTTAAGAGCCTTTACTACCCATTCAAGGTGGATATCGTTGGGGAGGGGAACATATACAGCCTGTACCTCGGGGTCAGCCAAAAGAGCGTCATATCCTTCATACGCCTTTTCAAATCCAAAGCGCTCTTTAAACTCCTGCGCCTTTTTAAGGCTTCTCCCGGCTATGGCATAAAGCTCGCAGTTTTCCGCCTTCTGCATTCCGGGAATCGTACACCCCGCGGCAATCCCTGCCGTGCCCATTACTCCCCATTTTACCTTTTTTTCCACTGAGGCCTCCTTATCTGTGAATCCCAAGCGTCCGGGATTTTACAAGTTTTCGGATAAGACTGAAAATTATTCCATAAACAATTACTCTTTAATTATATATAGGCGTCCGCCTGCGGACAATCGTTTTCTTTCATTTAAGTATCAGTTAATCCCATCTTAATTTATACCAAACATAAAAGCGCGCCCTTTAAACCAAAGGACGCGCTGATCAAAACTGAATCTGTATAGAATTATCTGTGATTAGCCTTGAGGTCATTGCACTTTGCGATAAATTCGTCGAGAGTCATCTCTGTGGTCTCGTCGGTATCACGGTCACGGGCTGAAATAGTTCCGGCCTCGGTCTCCTTCTCGCCAAGGATGAGCATATAAGGAACCCTGTCCTCCTGGCGGGCCGCACGGATCTTGTAGCCGACCTTCTCGTTGGAAGCATCGATCTCGGTACGGATTCCGGCATCATCGAGAGCCTTGTATACCTTGTTTGCGTAATCAAGATGCTTCTCGGATACAGGGATAACCTTCACCTGTACGGGAGCTACCCAGAAGGGGAACTTACCCTTTGTCTCTTCGATAAGGTATGCCATGAATCTGTCGAGGGATCCGAGGATCGCTCTGTGGAGAACGACAGGTGTCTGCTCGTTAGAGTTTGAATCGATATACTTAAGGTCAAACTTCATAGGCAGGCAGAAGTCAAGCTGGCAGGTGGAAAGGGTGTACTCCGCACCTACAGCGGGCTTAACATTAACATCAAGCTTAGGTCCGTAGAAAGCGGCCTCACCGATCTCCTCGGTGTAGTCGATATGAAGATCATTGAGAACCTGTCTTAAAGCGTCCTCAGCCTTGTTCCACATCTCGTCATCGTCATGGTACTTTTTCTTGTCAGCGGGGTCGCGGAGTGAAAGCACGCAGCGATAATCCGTAATATTGAAATCCTTGTATACATCAAAGATAAGGTCAACAACAGACTTAACCTCAGACTCGATCTGGTCGGGAGTAACGAAGAGATGGGCATCGTTCTGGCAGAAATGTCTTCCGCGCTCGATTCCCTTTAATGTTCCGCTGGCCTCAAATCTGAAGTCATGGGCAATCTCACCGATCCTGATGGGAAGCTGACGGTATGAACGGGGCTTGTTGGCATAGATCATCATATGATGAGGGCAGTTCATGGGACGGAGTACGAATGACTCTCCCTCAACCTCCATAGCGGGGAACATATTGTCTTTGTAATGGTCCCAGTGGCCGGAGGTCTTGTAAAGCTCAACGCTTCCTACGCAGGGAGTCATAACATGCTGATATCCGAGCTTACGCTCCTTTTCCTTGATGTAATTTTCAAGCTCCTGCCAAACGGTATAGCCCTTGGGAAGGAACATGGGAAGTCCGCGTCCTACGAGGTTGTCGGTCATAAATAGACCCATTTCCTTACCGATCTTACGATGGTCTCTGGCTCTTGCCTCCTCCATCTCCTTCTCGTACGCCTCAAGCTCCTCTTTGCTTGCGAAAGCAACGCCGTTTATACGGGTAAGCATCTTGTTCTCGGAATTGTTCTTCCAGTAGGCTCCGGAAATACCTGTAAGCTTAAATGCCTTAAGAGCCTTTGTGTAGCAGATATGGGGACCTACGCACATATCGATGTACTCACCCTGCTGGTAGAAGCTTATGGGAACATCGTCGGCAAGGTCGCCTATATGCTCAACCTTGTAAAGCTCTCCGCGCTCCTGCATAAGCCTTATGGATTCCTCGCGGGACAAAACAAAAGACTTAAAGGGAAGGTTCTCTTTAACGATCTTTTGCATCTCTGCTTCGATCTTAGGAAAATCCTCATCGGAAATTACTGTATCCCCAAGGTCGATATCATAATAAAACCCTTTTTCTGTGGCAGGTCCGTATGCGAAGTGAGCCTCCGGATATAGTCTTTTAACCGCCTGCGCCAAAATATGCGCCGCACTGTGACGGATGATGTGAAGCTCTTCCTCGGGGCTGCACTCACCGTTGGTGCCGTTATTGTAAACAACCTTCATCAGTAATTCCTCCTACTAATACGCACTCACTGTTCATGCGAAATATGATCAAAATTCAATAATCTACATTTTAATACGCTATGCCGAAAAAGTAAAGGCTTGGCATGCTTTTCTTACGGGGTCCCGGAACTCGAATGCTCCCTTTCATTTTTGTACTCTTAGGATTTCTCCCCATTAATCAATCCCATATCTATCTTCATACGCAGTATCCTGCGAACACTCTCGTCGATACGCTCCTCCGTGAGCTCGCCGTTAAGAAGCGCGACCTCTATGGCACTTACCGCCTCGTAGAAGTCCTCCGGGCAGAGGAGGACATCAACGCCTGCGTCAAGGCATTTAAGAACCGCCTCCCCACTTGTATAATTCTCGGCTATAGCACCCATCTCCAGCGCATCCGTTATTACCACTCCGTCAAATCCCAGCTCCCCCCGGAGGATTCCGGTAACGATCTGCTTTGAAAAAAGCGCCGGTTCATCGGAAACATCCTCGAGTATTATATGGGCGATCATAACCGCATCCGCTCCCGCGTCGATTCCCGCCTTAAAGGGAAGAAATTCCTCATCCCTCAGTTCCTCGATACTCTTGTAGGCGTACGCACTTCCCACATGCGTATCTTCGGTGGTATCTCCGTGTCCCGGAAAGTGCTTCAGGGTACAGGCCACCCCGCCGTCATGAAATCCCCCGACCGCAGCTCCGACCAGCAGGGCCGCCTGCTCAAAATCGTCACTGTACGCCCGGTCGCCTATTACCTTATTGTCCGGATTTGACCAGACATCGGCCACAGGGGCAAAATCCAGATTCATTCCGACGGAGTTCATATCGCTTGCGATGGTAAAAGCATTCTCGTATGCCTTTTCGGTTCCCTCGTCCTTGTAGGTATACATCGCATCGATCCTTGTTGTACCGATGTTTTCCATAAGTCTTGCCACTCTTCCGCCCTCCTCATCACAGGCAAGAAAAAGCGGTACGAATGTCATCTCCTGTACTCCCGTCAGCATCTTTTTAAGCTGCTGGGCATTTTCCATATTCGTTGCATTGTATAAAAATCCGCCCACAGGATATTTCTCAAGTGCGCTCCTTGTGGCATCCCCGGCCACGGTAACCTTCTTGGCTCCGGTTATCGCAGAAGGATAAACCATAAAAAGCTGGCATACCTTCTCATGGAGAGTCATGGAATCCATTATCTCCTCGGCAAGCTTGTTTGTCTCTGCCGTATCCTTTTCGGTTTTCACCTGAGCCGCATCGGAATTTCCGGATATCAAAGCATCCTGCTTTTCCGCGCCGGTATCCTGCCCGGTAGCATCCGCTTTCTCCGGTTCAGCCCCCTGCTCCGGGGTATCAGCTTTTTCCGTCTCTGCTTCCTGCCCCAGGATATCTGCTTTTTCAGTATCTACAACCTGCCCGGAATTGTCCTCTTTTTCAGTTCCTGCTTCCTGCCCCGGGCTATCCGCGGTTTCGTCTCCGGTTTCCGCTTCGCCGCTGACCGTTTCCTCTATTCCGCTGTTTCCGCTGTTTCCGCTGTTTCCGCTGCTTCCCTCGCTTCCCCTGGTCATCAGCCTTATTCCCGCGAAGATCACTGTCCCGGCAAGCATCGCGACAGCCGCGATAAGCGCGATATTTAAAGCACCTGGCTTTCTTTTCTTTATTCCGTTTCCTTTTTCGTTATTCATAGCAAAATCAATCTATATTGTAAATCTTCTTTTTCTCATCGCTTAAAACTGCGCCCGAAAATTCCTTATCTGCAAGTATTTTCAGTTCTTCGTAGTTTTTGTAAGCAATCCTGTAGATATTGTTTTTCCCCGACAGCACAAAGCTCCCGTTTTCGGCACAGTATGTGACACCGTAACTACTTTCACAATCCGCCACCACGCCGTACATCCCGTTTTCAAGAAGCGCTGTCCTCATGGTACCCGAAAGTGCCGTAAGCCCCCTATCGGTATCCTCCGCGATATAGGAAATCTTTCCCTCAAGATTGTAACTGCTTAAAAAGACACCGTTTTCTATGTCCCTTACCTTTACGGTATACTCATCCCCCTGTACGATAAGCTTTCGCCCATCGTCGGTGTACTGCAAAAAGATATTGTACATGGCGGGAAGCGGGAACTCATCGATAATGCTGCCTGTAGAAGCATCAATGATCCTTACCCTTCCATCAAGACACCCCATTGCCACGGTTTTTCCGTCCGGACTTACGATAAGGTATCTGCTTCCGTATGTCTCGGAGTTCTCACGAAGATCATCGTTTTCATAAACGGTAATCTCCCCACTCTCTATATCTACCCGGTAGAGATTTGTGCCTGTCGCTGATATGTAGAGATTCTTTCCATCCTCTGAGACGCATACATTTCCGATCTGTCTTCCACCTGTCTCCTCAAGGTGGTTATTGAAATAAACATATTCACCCGACCCGGTATCATAGACCGCAACATATCCGTAGCCCCATACAGCACAGTATTTTCCGTTGGCGGTAAAATATCCGCTGCTCACGGTAAGAAAATCCTGCAGGTCGGAAAAATCGTGTTTTTTTACTTCCCCTTTATATGGATCCACATCCAAAAGAACAGTGGATTCAAGATACAGAATCCTGTCATCGTAAATTCTCATAACCTTTGGGATGATACTTTCCATTGAATCAAAGGTATATATAATCTTTCCGTCCGGAGCGTAGAAATGATAGCAGCCCTCATTGTAGCACCTCGCTAAAATATACTTCCCCCCGGGGGAGACTCCGACCACAGTTTGCCCCATATCCGATTCTGCGATTTTTTCAAGATCGGGGGCGAAATGCCGTTTAAGTACATAAGCGTCCGAACTTCCATATTCTTTAACTATGAGGTCTTTTCCCGTACTTACGATATCTTTGATGCTCTTTCCCGTATCGAAGGATTCATTTCCGAATTCGCCCGTCCCGAAATCCACGGTCAAAAGCTGCCCGTCCTTAAGCCCTACAAGACCTTCCGTACTGTTCTCATAAAGCGCAAGCGCCCAGACGCTTTCCGGGAGGGTAATACTTGAAATCAGCTCTCCGCTCTTCTCATCAAAGGTAAGTGCATAGGGACCGTCCGTTATCACAACATTATGATTCGTCCCTTGTTCAGAGGTATGCCCTTGTTCCTTTAACCTTATGGATTCGTTCCAATACACCTCATTAAAGGTATCAAGGGAGCGTCTCCAAAGTATTTTCCCTTCGGGAGAAACAAGATCAAGACTCACATTCGGATTGCCGCCAACAGACATAACCGACTTCGCTGTTATGACCGCAAAATTACCGGAAGTTGTGGCATAGACCATCGGAGCATACTCCTCCGTAAGGGCGATGGTCTTTATTTCAGAGCTTTCTATATCAAGAACACTTAAATAACACCCCTTATTATTTTCGGAATGGGTAATTGCCAACTTGCTTCCGTCCCTTGAAAATACCGCCTTGTTGTCAAAACGAATGTCTATCGGATTTTGAACTGTCTTTATAAGCTTTCCGTCCTTAAGGTCAATGAGATTGATAACATATTCCTTTTCTGCGAAAATATTTGCTACTGCCTCGAAAACATCCCCGCTTTCCAATGAAACTTTGGAAACATACGCCCCCGTCATGGTCTTCACATTAAACTCACAATAGTCTATACTCTCCCCGTAAGGATCTGCGTAGGTATATAAAACCTCTCCGTCGTAGGAATACTTTTTTATCTCATCTTCTGTTGACACATATATGCCTGTGTCATCACAATCAATGCACTCCGGCTCTATAATACGATTATCATCCCCTATCTCGGCTGGCATTTTTGTCTTAAGAGTCCATTTTTCGGAATCCCAGATATAAATATTAAATCCGTTATCCGTTGTTATAAGGTATTTCCTGTCGCCGGAAACCTTTACGTCATTCAGCTGCATATCATGGCTCAGGACTCTGTCGAATCCGAAATTGCCTTCGGTGCTGTAAGCGTACAGGGACTTACTCAGAGCATACTCGGCATCTCCCACATACGGTCTGTCATTTTCTTCAGAGGGCAGACCGGCTATTGCAACCAGAGCTGCATCCTCTCTGTTTCCGGCCTTTAAAAGAGCAAGGGATCTCTCGGCATAAAACCTTGACTGGTTTATCTGCTTTTCATTGTATTCCTGTAAAACCTCTTCAGCGAGTCTTGTCTTTTCCTGGGCGAGGTCGTACATTTCCGCAGCAAGAAGCGTCTTTTCGTCGGCAAGCTCGGACTTTTCATGGGCAAGCTTTTCCATCTGCCTTGCCACGGTTGCGTTGTAAATACCGAAGGCTGTGCCTGCAAGCGCAACCACCGCGCCTCCCCCCGCAACCATAGAGATTGTCCTTCTTATTATGCGCTCTCTGTGGCGCTGTTTGAGGTCGTCATAGGAGCAGCCCAGCACAGGCGCCGCAAGACGAAGTATCTCCGTTTTGAACTTCCTGTTTCTCTCCTTTTTGTCCGCTCCTCTTACATCTGCGGCAAGAGGCTCAACGGGGTTTCCGTTTTCGTCGGTAAGAAGCATCGGCGGGAAGCTCTCGTCCGGTTCTCCCTCGATAAGCACCGCAAGGACATGCTCACGGTCGTGCATCTCTATAAACGACTCGATTTCCTTGCATACCCAGTATGACTCCGGTGTTCTCGGCGAACAGATAACGATAAGAAATTCCGACTGTGCAAGGGCTCCGGCGATATTGTCATTAAGGTCGCTTCCGATGGGAAGCTCCTCCTGGTCGCGGAAGACTCTCTGTATCTTTTTCTTTCCAGTTTTTTTCTGTACCGCCTTCGGAACATGGTAGGTCTCAAGTCCCGAGTGTATCTTTTTCGCGATCTCCATATCAAGCGGCGCATGACGATAGCTTATAAAAGCATTGTATTTCATTCCATTTTCCTTAACCTGTATTATTATGCCGATTTTAAAAAACCTGCTTCCAGTTTAATACAACAGGTATTATATCACAAAAACTCCTGCGAATAACAATATTCACAGGAGTTTCCTTGTTTTATCAGGTTTTACTTTGCACTACTCTTCTATTTTTCGGAATTAATAATTGGACTTCATAACTCTGTAGATATCGGTAGTGGTGTAATATTCTGAACCATCAGCATTGTAAGCCTTTGTTATACTCTGTTTTTCTTCGCCTATATCAAGCCCGGACACATCCCAGGTGAAGGCAGTGTCATACTCTACCCTGTAATCAACCTCTTCCTGACCATCCTTATCCTCATCAACATAGTAAATTATCTTTTCACTGGTATGTCGGTAACCTCTGTAATAGGTGCTGTCCGGTACATCAATATAAAACCGGTCATTACCAGAAACCAGATATGGATCGGAATAAATGTATGTCTGCTCAGTCGAATTCCAAGTAGAATCGCTCGTGTAGGATCTGTATGTACTCTTAATGGTATAATCATCGGCAGTGTACTCATAGGTACTTCTATTATTTAACTGAAGCTTATTATTTACAAGATTATAGGACTCGGTTAATACAGTGCTTCCATTGCTGTTGTAGTCACTAATAGTTCTGCGTTTTACCACATCAGTTATTTCACCATCTTGAACATCATAAGTCTCATAGAGGGTTTGCCTCCAATTTTCTCCGAATTTCTTGTACTCATATCTGGTTACGGAATCAAGGACGAGTTCATATTTATATTCATATTCAGCGGTTTCCTCATTATACTCATACTTTGAGCTTGAACTATAATGTTTTGACTCTTTCAGGCAGTTGTTTTCATCATAGGAATATGTAGTCTTTGCAAAAATACGCTCTTTACCACCTTCTACAACCGGCTTTGCGGTGGCAACCTCCTCAATTAGATTTCCATTTCCGTCATAGTTATATACTATCTCATTACATCCACTAAGCTTAAGTTCTCCGCTTTCGTAATCTGTATTATAATGCTTCACTATGGAAAGAACCATATTCCCATTCTCGTACTTATAAGTATTTTCATATTTGTTCTTTGAACTTACTTCTCCATCAGAGTCGAAATTAGTATATTCAGTAATTTCTGAAATTTTGTTACCGTCATCATAAGCATAATTACTCTCGTTTACCGAACTCTTGGTTCCATCCACATTGTAGTATGTTGATTTGCTGTAGGTATAGCCGTAGTTCATTAGTGACTCATCATCATACTTATACTCACTTTCACTAAAAAGATAGTTCTTCTTGCTTTCTAAATCGTAGCTCCAGCTCTTTCTTGAAACCTCTCTGTAAGATGACCAGGACGAAGTACCTTCCGTCCACTTAAACAGCTGATAATGTGCTTCCGAACTCGGTACATACTCACCATCCCGTTTTGTATACCTGTTATACTGGTATCCCGAATTCTGCTCATCATAAATATACTCTGACCTATAGTCGTGGTCATCCTCTCTGGGCGACTGATAAACAGTCTCGGAGAAAATCTGATTAAGAGTCTTTCCGGAATTCTCCTCCATACTCTTATTATACTGCTCCTCATCGGTAAGCTCATCAGTTTCACCTATAAGAGCACCGGTTTGGCGATCAAAGGAATAATGCTTTCCGTCGATCTCAACGATACCCTTAGCCATGACTCCGGTACGGCGGTCATAATAATAGATATTCCCCACCTGATCGGGATAGATGGCCTCAAGATCTCCCTGAATGGTTACCCATCCTTTCATCATCCTTCCTTCACCGTCATAACGCACCCATTTTCCGGCTCCCGATGCCATAGCATTGCTTATCTGGAATCCAAGTTTTGCATGCTCAAGATTCTCTTCTGCGGTGTTGGACTCGTAAGCGAGATTATACTTCCCCACGGAATCCATTTCACTCTCATTTCCGTATACATACGGCATGAAAACTTCCTTTCCCTCTGCCTTCGCGCCGTCCGCATTTGTATCAAGCCAATACCATGCATCTGAACCCGGGTCGTAGATTTCCTTACCACGCTCCGTTCCATCGTACCATACATTTCCTGCTCCGCCGAAAACGCCCATCTTTACATCGTTCTCATACCAATACTTCTTTCCGTCAATCTCCTCCCACTCAAGGTTTTTTGCATAAGTGGGGAGTGCCGGAAGCATGGCAAGAGCAGTGGCAACAGCCACTCCTTCGACAGCCAGTCTTCTGAAAAAAACTTTGTTCCTCAAAATCTGTTCCTCCTCGTATTACATAGTCATACCCATTCTTTACCTTCTCCATAGGTATCGGGTATGCTGTTAAAGATGCTGTGGATTGGTTCATTCCTCCTACCGCGTAGACGGTTTAACAAAGGCTCCAACCACAGTCTCTTTGTTTAATTGTTAATCAGTTAGATACTGCATGACGGTTTATGCAGATTTCAAGGAACTGATTGCTGGGAATAAGTCCCAGCCACTATGCAAATCGCATTTCTGCGTTTTGATCAAAATTTTAAGTTTTAGACTTGACTTCTAATAGTTAGTCTCGTTTAAGTGTATGCCTTATTTATTAATATGACTTTGTATAATATTAAGATAAATATGTCAAATATTAAGAACCTACCCTATTTCTGATTCCTTTTTTACAATGGGCTCCACCATTTTGTTTTTTACATACAATGCAAAAAACTATGTTCATTATAGCACACATCGGGGTTGTTTTAGTATGTAGTATTTATAGAAAAAACTTATAAAACATTATTAATTATTTATATAACAAATTATCATGGCTGTCGCTTATATGTTTTAATAAACACTTCCTTCGCAATAATGTAGATGTCTGAAAGATCATCCGTTCTTACCGCAAGAAAATCTCCGGGAAGCCCGAGATAATACTTATCCGGGTCCCATGTGGTAAATACCTTGACACGCTTTGTGAGCTGTCTGGCGTATATTCCTCCTCCGCCTCCCGCAATCGCACTGCCTGCCAGAGGCAAAAGCTCAAACCTTTCTCCGCTGACGGAATTGATTACCGACGGCGGATATTCACCCGGGAACTCATAGGGTTCGTCTGTCAGGGTGTAAGAGCTCTCGAATTTATTCTTTTTGCAGGGATATATCTCGCCCTCAACTCCGATAATAATGTAGGTATCGTCGGTGGCGTCTATATCCACATCTCCTTCAAGTGTCCTTATAAGAAGCTTAGTCCCTGTCTGACCGAGGTCGGAGAGCTTCACGTATCCGACCCTGACCGGAATCTTTTTGTACCTTTCGAGCTTCGACACATCCTCCATGTGCTGTCCGGCGATAAGGACTACAGACTCGGCAAAGTAGCTTTCCATTCGTGAATTAAGGAGCTTTTCAAGGGCTTCCTTTGTATATTCCGTGCCCCCGCTCTCGATAAGGTCCTTCTTTAAAAATCCGCCGGCTTTAACCAGATGTCCCCCACCGCCACCGAGGCCTTCCGCAATATATCCCGCAAGTTCGCTGGCCTTTACCTCCTTTACGCAGCTTCTTACCGAAATCTTGACTCCGAAGGGAAGAATGCTGTATACGAGGCAGGTATTAATTGAATCAACCTCAAGGAGCATATCGCTTATTATACCGAGGATATTCGGATCGCAGGGCTTTGCTTCCACAACCGAATATGAATAATCATCATTGTAATACGCATTGTTAAGCGCTTCTCCGGCAATGCTCAGTTCCTCACGGGAAAGATTTGAATTCTTAAATAAGACAATATCCGTGTTCCTGTATTTTGCACAGTCCCTGAGATCCTTGTCGGCGGGATGGGATATTTCCGCAAAGCCGCCCGTGTCCGTCATAAGCCCGTAATAGAGCGCTGTGGCTATATCGGTATCCTCGTTTATATCGATCCCTTCGTTTTTTAACAGCTCGAATAAAACCGTGGCGCAGGAGCCGTAATTGCTCCTTACCTCAGACATCTCCGGGAGAGTTCCGGAAAACTGGTGGTGGTCGATTACCGCGATATTATCCGCTTCAAACCTCGTAACATTGCTCTCCCCGTAACGGCAGTCAACCGTAATGAGAAGTTCGGGCTTTTCAAGCTCTGTCACAAACTCCGCGGGGATTTTCAGAATCTCCTTCATAAGAACAAGATTGCTCTTGCTTACCGGGAATTTGCCGCTGTAGATAAATCTCGGAGTCTTCCCGTTTTTTTCAAGATACCACTTGAGTGTAAAACCGCTGGCAAGGGCATCCGCGTCGGGGTTGTCGTGGCACTGTATAACTATATCCGAAAATTTCAGAAGATCCCGCAGCTGCAAAGACATTATCAAACTCCTCCCTAATCAAAAATATAATACCAGACAATTATATCAAAAAAAGAGGGATTGTAATAGAAAAAAATTTGAGCTGTTTCCTGTTTTAGTGGAAACCTCCTGAAAAAAAAACAAAAAGACTGGAAAATACTCTCCTGTCTTAAAAATACATAATATGACTAAAACTCAGCTCCAGCCGCTCTCCGTGATCATTGCCTCCACCTCATTTTTCGGAACATCCAGAGATACGGCCAGCTCACCGAAAAGAAAATCCGCAGCTATCCTGTAATACTTCGCGTCTATGGCAGTCTCCTTACGGCCTGCCTCGAAGCGGGCCTTGCGTCTGACATAAATCGTCTTTACAAGACTTACCAGCTTTTTCATATCATTGCTGCGGACGCAGCCCTTGTACTGAGTCTCCACCATCTTTTCGTTGGTAATATCGAGACATTCGATCTCGGGAATCGTCGCAACAAATTTTCTCGCCTCATCAGCCGAGAGAATTGATCTGAGGGATTCCTCAGAAAGCGAAACCGGAATATACACGGTGCTCGCCGCGCTGTATACCGGCTTTAAAATATAATACTCTTCATTCTTATCAACACCCGAAATATCGAGGGTTGTAATCTGATCAATCTTGCAGACTCCTTTATTCCCGCAAGCTACATATTCTCCGACGCTGAACATAAAACACTTCCATTTCAAAACTAAAAACTGTTTACATAACTGTAAATTAAATTATAGCAGAATAGTTTTTAAAATGTAAGGGCTTTAAATGTAAAATTTTGCACAAAAATCATCAGGCATCATTCATCTTGGCAAGCTTCGCCGCCTGGTCGGCGGCGCAGAACAAAAACATCCATACAAACAGGCGCAGAGCAATTGCATCCAAGGGGTTTTATGCTGCTGAATTATGCTACTTTCGAATAGTCAATAACCGAAATCTCTTGTAGTACAGATTTAGCGGCATTAACTAGCTTTTCCAACCGTTCCGATACTTCATCGCTAAATATAGTTTCTCCACATACTTGACATTCTAAACAAGGAACATTTTTAACAACTATAATGCAATCCTTGTATTCTACAGTAAATGTAGTTAATGTTTTAATTTTGTCATCTCTGAAACATGCATTGCACATAATCATTCCTCCTTCCTTGTTTTGAAATCCGCCTCCCAGTGTTCTGCGTCAGGATGATAGGCTGAAATAATAATTATCCTTCTACCATTAAATCCCACTACAACATGTAATGCGCCATCCTCACAATTGTTTATTCCAAGAATCAAACATGAGGGGAAAGATGCTTCGTGGTTATTATCGGCATCCAGCGGATAGTCTTCTATTATCTCTCCATGTAGAATACATTCAGAAATATCTTTCCTGGAAATATTTCTTTCAAGCATTCGCTTTTGACAGTGTGCTTTGTATTCTACAGGAATGCCAGATGTAAAGGCAATTCTTAATTCATTTATATCCATCGCTTTCTCCTTTTTTCTTAATACATCACTAAGAGAAAGTCACCCCAGAGGCGCACCCCGTCATTCAAAGGAAAAATCCTTCTTAGTTAAGTTTATTATATCACATACATGTCAACAGCGCTATAACGGAATGTTATTAGCCTGTTAACATTCTACTGCTCATTCATCTTAGCAAGCTTCGCCGCCTGGTCGGCGGCTATGCAGGCATCGAGGATTTCGGCTATATCCCCGTTCATAACCTTATCGAGCTTATACACGGTAAGTCCGATGCGGTGATCCGTAACGCGGCCCTGGGGGAAGTTATAGGTTCTGATCTTCTCGGAGCGGTCTCCCGTACCGATCTGGCTTCTTCTCATCTCAGCCTCGGCGTCATGCTTTTCCTGTTGCTGGATATCATAAAGCTTTGACTTTAAGAGTGCAAACGCCTTTGCCTTGTTCTGGAGCTGTGACTTCTCGGTCTGGGAGTATACAACGATACCCGTCGGGTAGTGGGTAAGCCTTACCGCAGAGTCCGTGGTGTTTACGCACTGTCCGCCGTTGCCCGATGCTCTCATGACATCGATCCTTATATCCTTCTCATCGATAACAATATCTATATCCTCATCCGCCTCGGGCATAACCGCCACGGTACAGGTCGAGGTGTGTATCCTTCCGCCGCTCTCGGTAACAGGCACACGCTGTACCCTGTGTACACCGGATTCATACTTAAGCTTTGAATATGCTCCGTTTCCGTTTATCTGGAAGGTTACCTCCTTGCAGCCTCCGATGCCTATCTCATCCATGCTTATAAGCTGGGGCTTCCAGCCCTGGCTCTCGGCATAGTGTACATACATACGGTAAATCTCTGCAGCGAAAAGCGCAGCCTCGTCTCCGCCTGCTCCCGCCCTTATCTCGACGATAACATTCTTTTCGTCGTTCGGGTCCTTGGGAAGAAGCATTATCCTCATTTCCTTCTCAAGCTCCTCGATACGGCTCTTGGACTCGTTTAAGGTCTCCTTCAGCATCTCCCTCATCTCTTCGTCATTTTCGGACTCAAGCATATCAAGAGAATCCTGTACATCGCTCTTGCACTTTTTGTACTCCGTATAAGCCTCCACGAGAGGTGCAAGGTCGCTCTGCTGCTTCATGAGTTTGCGGAAACGGTTTGTGTCGTTCGTAACATCCGGGGAATGAAGCTCCTCCATCAGTTCCTCGTATTTTATCAATATATCTTCAAGTTTATCAAACATAATTCTTATCCTTTTACGGATCTTACTCCCGTGACCACACGGTCATTCCCGGAATAATCCTTTAAAACCTTTATCTCTATATACCCTTCATTTTCCATAAGACCGGCAACGGCAGGTCCCTGGTCATATCCCGTCTCAAGAAAAAGCGTGCCGCCGACGGTAAGATATTCCTTTGCCTTTGGAATTATCCTCTCGTAAAAGAAAAGCCCGTTTTCTTTGCCGTCAAGAGCCATCCCGGGCTCATGATCCTTTACCTCCGGCATAAGGTTTGGTATCTCCCCCGACGCGATATAAGGAGGGTTTGATACAATTACCTCAAACTTTGAACCGGTGCCTTCAAGAGCCTCAAAAAGATCGCCCTTAAAAAAACGGATCCGGTCATTGTCCCCGAGTATTTCACCGGCATTCTTTTTTGCCACTTCGAGGGCTCCCTCCGAAAGGTCCGTCCCGACTCCCATACAGTCATTGGAATACTTGAGAAGACTTATCAGTATACATCCGCTTCCGGTACAGATATCAAGTATCCTGCTGCCTCCGTGGAGATCCTTTAAAGCCTCCTCAACAAGCAATTCGGTATCCGGTCTCGGGATAAGGACTCTCTCATCCACATAAAAGTCCAGCCCCATAAAGGGCGCGTTATTGGTAATATACTGAAGTGGCTCTCTTTTTTCCCGTCTTGACAGGGCGCTCCCTAGAGCATTTAAGCTTTCGGCTTCCGGCTCTTTTTCCTCGTCCAGAATTATATCACTTCTCGTTATCCCAAGGTAAGTCTCCAGAAAGATCAAAGCCTCATTTTCCGCTTCAGCGATCCCGGCGCTTTTCAATCTTTCTCTTATGTCAGCATAAAGAGCTTTTGCTTTCAAGCTTAATCCTCCCAGTCATCCTCATCGGGTTCTTCAAGCTCGGCCCCCTCCTCCCAGTCGTCCTCAAGCGGGAATGCCTCGTCGGGATCCTTAAGCGCAGAAAATTCCTCTATCTCTTCCTTGTATCTGAATCTTATATGGTCACCCTCCTCGTCCTGTCCGAGCATATCGTCGGTGACCTCGTAGTCGTATGCCTCCTTTAAATAGGCCTTCCAGTCAAACACGGCTTCCACTGACGCTATCGCCACCTGAACCATGTACTTGTCCGGCTCCCTTGTGGTAAACCTTTGTATCCATAGTCCCGGAGCGGATATGATGCTTATAAAGATATTGTCATATTTTCCCGCAAGGCGGAGTATCTCGTAGGATATCCCCGCGATAACCGGTATCATGGCAACCCTGACCACGAGCCTAAGCCACAGCGTATCCACACGGATAAAAATAAACAGGATAACGCTTATAAATACAACGAGATAGATAAAACTCGTGCCGCAGCGCTTATGAAATCTTGAGCTCTGGGTCACATTTTTAACCGTGAGAAGCCTTCCTCTCTCGATACAGTTTATGCACTTGTGCTCCGCGCCGTGATAGGCGTAGAGACGCCTTATGTCCTTAAGGGAGCTTATAAATATGATATATGCGAGAAATATCAGTATCCTTATAACACCCTCGATTATCGCGATAAGGGAGTCGTTTCTTATGAAGGAGTCAAAAAGCGTTGAAAGGTATGTCGGTAAGACCACAAACAGCCCCACTGCAAGTATCAGCGAGATTATCGTTATCATAACCGTGGAGGCATTGGATCTGCTGTCGCTCTTAACTTTTTTGGAGTCGCGCCTTGCCTCCTTCTCGCTCTCCACATCGTAGAATGATGCGGAATAGTTCAATGCCCTCATTCCGAGAACCATGGAATCTATAAAGTTAAATATACCTCTGACAAACGGGATTTTCTGGATCGGAGAATTATGCAGTATCCCGGCATAATGCTCGACCTCAACCGTGAGATTACCGTCCGGTTTTCTTACAGCCACGGCGTATTTTTCTCCGTTTTTCATCATAACGCCTTCGAGTACGGCCTGTCCGCCGATTCCCGAGAAGCCTTTTTTTGCACCTTCTGCCATATATTTACCCTTTATGCAAAACTAAAACAAAGCGTATCGCATCCTCGCGGAGCGTTTTTACCTTGCGGAAAAGTTTGGAGAACTATCCCATAAGGTAAAAAAAGGTTGAGGCAAATACCTCAACCCTTGACCTTTTTCATTACTTAAGACCGTATTTCTTATTGAACTTATCAATACGCCCATCGGCTCTTGCAGTCTTCTGCTGACCTGTGTAGAATGAATGGCACTTGGAGCAAACTTCTACATGGATCTCAGGCTTTGTTGAACCGGTAACAAAAGTGTTTCCGCAGTTGCAGGTTACGGTTGCCTGATAGTACTCGGGATGAATTCCTTCTTTCATTATTTTCACCTCTCTATAAAAATGATTGTAAGCGTTTTTAAATCCGCACTATCTATGGAACCACAGACAGCTATACAACTATAACACAAGTTGGAGGCGTATGCAAGAACTTTTTTCCCTTACTGCTGCTTTTTCCTGCCCCTGCCGATTATCACGATACCTATGATAACGCCGGTTGCAATTATGATCCCGCCGATAACAAGACCAACGACGATTTTTGTATTGATGCCCTTTTCTATCGGCTCCACTACTATCGTGGGCTTTGAGTTCACTTCATCCGAAATTATACCGGAGAAGGTCTGTCCATTCGGATATAAGGTATCGTAATCAGCCGTTGGAGCATCCAGACATATCCATCCCTCACTCCCGTAATAATAGCCTACGCTCCCCCAGCTATGTCCCTCCGGGTCGTTAAACACAGTCGTATAATACGGATTGTCGCTTGTATTTCTCACCTCAAAGTAACTGTTGTACTCCTTCGCTCCGGGATAGGGATATAAATAAAACACCTCATCCTCGCCGGCCGAAGGAAGCTCAACCTCACCGGATTTGCTTATAAACTGTGAGGAATACTGATTATCAAATTCCACATCATCGTAGATCTTCGAAAGATAATCCATCGGGAACCAGCCGGCGTAATACTCATTGAGCCCCCACTCATTTCCGGCAGCATCGGTATATGTATACTCAACATAGATTTCCTCCCCGTTGGGGACTGTATTTACTACTTTCGAAGACTCCGGAGATTCATATATCTTAAGTCCCTCCTCATCTATGGAGTTTACCTTAAATGCTCTTTTAAGACTAAGGCAGTCCCCGATATGTGAATTGTAAAAGCCGTCTTCCGGCTCCCACACCACATCGGCGTAAGCAGCGGATGAAGAAAGCAGTATAAACAATGCACATACCGCCGGGGTCATCGCTCCGCAAAGATATTTTAAAAAACTCTCCGCGCCATTTTTTAATCTGCTCTTTATGTTATTACTTTTCATATAAGCCTCCCTAAAAGCCCAATCACCAGCCCTAAACCATAGGAAACGGTATTCATAATAAGAGAATACAAAAAAGGTCTTCTAAAAGAAAAATCTCCCCATTTATCAGCCACTTTATAAACGAAGCCCTCTGCGATAACGGCGCAGATCTCGGCCGCCAGCTGTCCCGGGATTCCTAAGTCAAATGCCCATGAAACATAGACCACAGCGGGATTGGTAAGTAAATTTACCAGAAAAACCATCAGCAGATTTCTCCCCTTTATGCGAAGGAGAAGCGCTGTCACAGTTTCAATAACAAGCGTAAGCAAAAGGGATATCCCGAACATCTTTATGTAAAACATAAAATTAATCTCCCTTTATGCAGACGGTCCCTTCTTCTTTTTAATCTCCTCCGGCAAAAGCGCAGCCAAAAGGAGAAGTAAAGTAAGCAGGCTTCCGATAACTCCGAGTAAAGGAGTCCCGAGTCCTGTCTTTATGCCAAGGTACTCCGGCAAAAAACCAAGGAAAAGCCCGAAGGTCAACAATCCGAAGGAAAAGCCCGGAAAGAGCGGCATCTTTTTAACGAGAATGTGGAGCGTGACCGGCATTGTCATATTAAAGAAAAGGAGCGCCAAAAGACCGAATACCGCTTTTGAAGAAAACGCGAAGCATACGGCGGACAGGACTAAAGATATACATACCGCTTTAAGCTTTCCTATCCCGGCTGCAAGAAAGCCTCCCGCTGCCTTTCCGGATACAACCGCAATGGCGGCAAGAAAGACCATCAAAAAGCCTTTTTTCCACTCAAAGCTTCCGGCAAGTCCAACGAAGGATCTTATTATAACGGCAAGAAAGCACACAACAGCGGCAACCATAAGATCGGCTATCCCGTCCCTAAATCTCTTAACAGCTCCCTCGGGTGAAGCCTCCACGAAAATCAGATGTCTCTCCTCATAAAACATCCGCAGAAAGCCCGTAAGCACCAGCAATGCTGCCAGAGCAATCCAGCTGTTTTTGACATAAGCCCCGGGAAATCCCACATCCGCAAGAAGCTTCCCGGCAAAGATTCCCAGCGCCCCGGGGGCGACAAATACCCCAAGTCCGCTTCCTTTAAGGCTTCTCTCCTCGTCCTCCTTTATCGCGCCAAGTCCCCCACCCACATGGAAAAGGGCATTTCCGACACCGAGGGAAAACACTCCCGCGTACATACCGATCACCGTAAAGAGAATACCCAGAAGCGTTATGCACCAGTAAAATCTCTTTACTGCGATACGGTTTTTAGCCCCCATCTTAAATACGACCAAATCCGCCAGCGCGCCGAAGGGCATCTGGAGCGCGAAGGCGCAGAGATTGTAAAAAAGATAGCTCTCCGCCCCTCCCACTCTATAGGACGCGAACATGGAGTACGCGCATATTCCGTCGATTATAAAATGTAAAATACAAGATATTACCAGCATATTTTAGAAAATCTTATTCTGCTTTACCACATGAACAAATTCCGCATTGTTTCTGGTCTTTGAAAACATATCGAGTATCCTGTCGGTTGCCTCATCGGGCTTTAAGCCGTTAAGAGCCCTGCGCATGATATTTATCGCCTCTAACTCGTCGCTTCCAAGGAGCAGATCCTCTCTTCTCGTTCCGGATTTTGCAAGATCGATGGCAGGGAAGATACGCTTCTCGGAGAGCTTCCTGTCAAGGATTATCTCCATGTTACCCGTTCCCTTGAATTCCTCGTATACCACATCGTCCATCTTGCTGCCGGTCTCGACAAGCGCCGTGGCGAGCACCGTAAGGCTTCCGCCCTCACGCATATTTCTTGCGGCGCCGAAAAATCTCTTTGGCATATGAAGCGCCGCGGGATCGAGACCGCCGGAGAGGGTTCTTCCGCTGGGAGGGATAACCTGGTTGTACGCACGGGTAAGTCTCGTAATGGAGTCGAGAAGGATGATCACATCCTCCTTCTGCTCAACAAGTCTCCTTGCCCGCTCAATAACCATTTCCGCCACACGGATATGATGCTCGGGCTGTTCGTCAAAGGTTGAGTAAATAACCTCCACATTTCTCCCGATTATTGATTCCTTGATATCGGTAACCTCCTCGGGACGCTCATCTATAAGCAGGATTATCATATGGGTCTCGGGGTCGTTTTTAAGCATTGAATGGGCGATTTCCTTAAGGAGCGTGGTCTTACCCGCCTTCGGATGGGAGACGATCATGCCTCTCTGTCCATATCCAACGGGGCTGACAAGATCCATTGCCCTCATAGCCACCTTACAGCCCGGAGTCTCAAGCTTTATCCTCTTGTCCGGAAAAATGGGTGTAAGGTTTTCAAACGATACTCTTGTAAGAACATCCTTTGCGGGCTTACCGTTAACCCTCTCAAGGAAGGAGAGAGGACTGAATTTCTCCTTCTCGCCCTTGGCCCTCTTTATACCGGTAAGGATATCACCCGTACGGAGCTTGAAGGACCTTATCTGCTGGGGAGAGACATAGACATCCGCGTCTCCGGGAAGATAATTGGCGCTGCGGATAAAGCCGAAGCCATCCGACATAACCTCCAGAATACCCTCCACAAGCTGGTCTCCCTCCTGGGGGACATAGGAATCCCCGGGCTGCTGGACCGGTTTGGGCTGGGGAGCTACTTCCGCTTCCTGGGGCTTCTCGCCGTATCTTTCGGAGGGCTTCTCCTCAACCCGTGATTCCGTGGCAGTATCGGCGTTTACCTCCTCAAGGGATGCGTTCTTTGAAGGTCTGTCTCCTTTATAGACAATAACCTTCTTGGATTTTTCATCCCTCTGGCGCGCGGGACGCTCACCTGTTTCCTTGCCGTCCCTGTTATCTCTGTTATCTCTGTTGACTCTTTTCTCGGCCGTCTTTTTTTCCACGCGGGTGGCCTTTGCAGCATTTTGATTTTTCTCGCTCTCCCGGGCTGCTTCTGCTCTGCGTCTCGCATCCTCTGCGATAAGAAGATCCACCAGTTCCTCTTTCTTTAAGCCGGTAATGCCCTTTACTCCACCTGCCTTGGCAAGTGCTTTAAGCTCGGTAAGCGGTAACGATAATAATTTTTCTCTCATAGTACCTCTTATAAAAAAATAACATCAAATGGGAAATCCGGGTCTGATTGAACATCAAAGACTGTTTCTTGAATGTTATGATAACACAGTTTAAAAGGTTATTCAAGATATGAAATCAGCTTATGGGCAGGCAAATAAAAAAATCTTGTTGACATCAAATCAGATTTGTAGTAAACTTCTAAAAGTCGGCGCAAGGTCGATATGGAGTCTTAGCTCAGCTGGGAGAGCATCTGCCTTACAAGCAGAGGGTCATAGGTTCGAGCCCTATAGGCTCCACGGCGAGATAGCTCAGTTGGCTAGAGCACGCGGTTCATACCCGCGGTGTCGAGGGTTCGAATCCCCCT
>JAFVCL010000073.1 GCA_017479285.1 Lachnospiraceae bacterium | reverse complement strand
GGTGTAAGCCCACTTTGCGTTCTCAATGCAGATGGGGTGGATGCCTTCGATAAGCTTGTAAACATCGATGCCTGCTGCCATAGTGATATCTTTACATTCTTCGATAGATGAGATGCCGTACTCCTTAAGCTTTGCAAGAATCTGAGGCTCTCTTCTTTCATATGATTCAAATAATGCCATGATTTAATAACCTCCTTCTTACTCTTACTCGTGTCTGGGGTCGATAAGGCGTGCGGCGTCAGCAACTCTTCCGTACTGTCCCTTTGCCTTCTCGAATGCGGTGTTTGCGTCGTCGCCTGCCTTGATGAAATCCATCATCTTTCCGAAGTTTACATACTTGTAACCGATGATCTCGTCGTTCTCATCAAGAGCAACATTGGTAATATAACCGTCGCTAAGCTCGAGGTAACGAGGTCCCTTTGCAAGAGTTCCGTAGGTCGTACCAACTATTGAACGGGTTCCCTTTCCGAGATCCTCAAGTCCGGCATCGATCTGGAGTCCGTCCTCTGAGAATGCGCTCTGGGTTCTTCCGTAAACGATCTGAAGGAAGAGCTCTCTCATTGCGGTATTGATAGCATCGCAGACAAGGTCGGTGTTGAGAGCCTCCATAACGGTAAGTCCGGGAAGAATCTCGGCAGCCATAGCTGCGGAGTGGGTCATACCGGAGCATCCGATGGTCTCTACAAGAGCCTCCTGGATAATTCCGTCCTTTACATTGAGGGAAAGCTTGCAGCATCCCTGCTGAGGCGCACACCAACCGATACCGTGGGTATAGCCGGAAATGTCCTCAACCTTTTTTGCCTTAACCCATTTTGCCTCTTCGGGAATGGGAGCAGCGCCATGATGTACCCCCTGGGTAACAGGGCACATGTTCTTAACTTCTGTTGAGTAAATCATATGGTCCTCCTTGGTAATAATGTATAACTTAAATTCTTTATAAAAGCATCAAAGTCAACCTAAATAATAACATAAAGCGGTTTTACAGGCAATGTATATTGAGAGTTTTTAGTCAAAAAACTTTTTTTGTGATTTTTTTAAAAAGGTGTTGACATATCTCATCGGTTGTGTATAATTTAATTGTGTTCAATCGAATTTAGCAAAACCTTTTCGGTCGATTATATGGCTGTGGCTGATCAGGGAATGTTTCAAAAGTTTTAAGGAGGTATATGCAATGAGCAGCATTTATGATTTTACCTTTAAGGCAATGGACGGAAGCGATGTCAGTATGGCAGATTACAAGGGAAAGGTTCTTATCATTGTAAACACGGCTACCGGCTGCGGCTTTACTCCACAGTATGAGGATCTTCAGAAAATATATGAGCTTCACCAGAAGGACGGGCTTGAGATTCTTGATTTCCCCTGCAACCAGTTTGCCGATCAGGCTCCCGGAGATGACGAAGAGATCCATACCTTCTGCAAGGGTCGTTTCGGAATCACCTTCCCCCAGTTCTCAAAGATCGATGTAAACGGTGAGAACGCAATTCCCCTTTGGAAGTACATCACTTCAAATACGAAATTTGCGGGCTTCGGAAAAGGCCCCAAGGCTCTTATGATGAGCGGTATCGCAAAGAAGATGGACAAGGATTACAAGAACAACGGCAACATCAAGTGGAACTTCACCAAGTTTATCGTTGACCGCGAGGGCAACATTGTAGCCCGCTTTGAGCCCACCGAGAGCATGGACACCGTTCTTAAGAAGGTTGAAGAATATCTGTAAATGTCGATTCTTTACGATTGAGTGTATTTAAGGAGATTTGAAATGAATTACGCAGTAGTATATTACTCCCGTTCGGGAAATACGAAGAAACTGGCAGATGCGGCAGCCGAGGTTTTAGGCGTATCCGCCCAGGATGTAACAACAGACCTTACCGAAAAGGCAGACAGGGTTTTCCTTGCAAGTTCACTCTATGCCGGCGGATATGACCCATCGGTAGCAGAGTTCGTTAAAAGAAATGCCGACAAGATCGGCGAGATAGTCTGCATCGGCTCTTCTGCTTCCGGAAAATCAACGGCAAAGAAGGTCAAGGTTCTCGCAGACGGCTTGAATATTCCGGTTTACAAGCGCAGCTTTAACTGCCCCGGACATTTCCTCTTTATGCACAAGAACCGTCCTGACGGGGATGACCTTGCCCAGCTTAAGGATTTTGTCAAGTCCATAATCGAAGAAGCATAAATCGAGGTATAAAAATGGGAAAATATGACGCTTTAAAGCTTGAAAACCAGGTCTGTTTCCCTCTATATGCAGCATCGCGTGAAATTATAAAACAGTACCACCCTTACCTTACAGAGCTTGACCTTACTTACACCCAGTACATCACGCTTATGGTGCTCTGGGAGGAAAAGAAGATCAGTGTAAAAGAGCTCGGAAACAAACTCTTTCTTGACAGTGGTACACTGACTCCCGTCCTAAAGAATCTCGAAGGACGCGGGATCATTACCCGTACCCGCAGCAGCGAGGATGAGCGGGTACTTATAGCCGGGATTACCGATAAAGGAATGGCTCTCCGCGAAAAAGCGGTTGAAGTGCCTTATAAAATGGCAAGCTGTTCCAGATTAGAGCCCGATGAAGCGAAAGAGCTTTATCGCATTCTCTATAAAATGCTCGGCACAATTTAATCAGCTTTTTTCAATCTCTCTCAAAATACACAAGACCCCCGGGCGTTTTTCGTCAGGGGGTCTTGTGGTTTATATAACACAACCTTTATTTTTCTTTCTCTTTACTTCTCTTTCTTCCAGGCGCCGCTCTCCTTAAACATATCAAGAAGGTCACCGTCTATCTGGCCATCATCTCTCATGCTTTCAAGAATACCAAATGCCTTTTCCGGTGGCATGGGCGGTTTATATGGGCGGTCCTCTGCCGTAAGCGCGTCGTAAACATCGATTATCGTAAGAAGTCTCGACTCGTTGGGAAGTTCCTCTGCGGTTAAATGATTCGGATATCCCTTGCCGTTAAGGAATTCATGGTGTGAACCGGACCAGAAGGGCACATTTTTATAAATGCCGTTGAAATTCATCTTCTCCAGCATTCTTGCGGTATAGACAACATGGCTCTGCACCTGGGACCGCTCCCCGTCTGTCAAAGTTCCCTTGCGGATGGTGATCGCCTCAAGCTCTTTTTCGTTAAGCAGCGGCTCTTCCCCTCCGTCGGCGTTCTTACACATGATCTCCGCATAAGCCTTAAGCTCGTCTATCTTCTCATCCGGCAGGAAAGGTGCCGTATTTGCCGCTGTTATCGCCTCCCATGCGGTCTCTATCATTTCGGATTTTGCAACACACTTTTCCGCATTTTCGGGATGTTCAAGAGCTTCCACCCTCTCCATCAGTCTTGCGATATCCACTTTGCTTTTAATAACGCTCCTCAAAGCTCCGAGTCTGTCCGGTTTATCGAGCACCTCAAGCGGAACGATAAGCTTTCCTATATCGTGGAGCCAGATGCTCATCAAAAAGGCATCCTTGGATTCATCCGTAAATCTCCACTCACTGTCCGTAGTCTTAAGCCATTCAACGAACCTGTCCGCATAACGAACCATGCTTCGTGTGTGGTTGGCATTATAGGAGCTTCGGGCATCTATCGCGTCTACCATAACCTCGACGAAAGAGTGCAGCGTGTCCGTGACCTCCTGGGCAAGCTGGTGATTGTTAAGGCTGACCGCAGCCAGGGAAGCAAGGGCAGATACGATCTGTTCATACGCAGGATCAAAGGGAATTATCTTTCCGTTTTCGTCGAGAGAATTTATTAACTGGAGGACTCCGATTATATTTCCCTTTTCGTCATCCATCGGTATGACGAGCATCGATCCGGTGCGGTAGTGCGTTATCGCGTCATACTTCTGGGCTCCGGAAAAATCGTACTCCTTCGACTCGTAAACATCGGGGATATTTATTTTTTTATTATCAAGCGCGGCACACGCACACACATTTTTTCTTCCGAGGGGAACAGGAGGCAGATTTGCGTTCCGGCTCTGCTCCGCCATGGGGATTCCGAGAGACCTTGTATATACGGTGTGGAAATATAAATGATCCTCCTCGAGAACATATACCGTTCCCGCATCGCAATGACATACATTCATCGCTTCGAGAACGATCTTCTGCATAAGCATATCGAAATCTTTTTCGGCACTGAGATCAAGGGCTATCTGTATCATGCGGTCAAGGCTGTAAGTCTCCTGTACGCCGCCTTTATCATCTGCTGTTTTTCCAATAACTGTATCGCTGCTCACAGGACGATCACCTCCCCTCTTCTTGCAAAAGAGCATACCTCACTTTTTATTTCCGCCTCCATCCTGCGCAGGAACTCATCTGTATGTCCCGGGTCGTGATGGACAAAGCGAAGCATTTTTGCGCCGCTTTCCTTCATGACTCTCATACCCCACTTGGCGGTGGAGTGGCCGTAGCCCCTGTGGGTTTCGTACTCCTCGTCGGTATACTGGGAATCGTAAAAAAGAAGATCGGTGTTTTTTGAAAACCCGATGAGTTCCCCGATCCTGTCCTCATCATGCTCATAGTCAGTTGCGTAGACAAGGCTTTTTCCCTCGTATGTCAGCTTGTATACCGTACCCCCGCCGGGATGGATCGAGGGGATACCCTCGACCAGTACATCTCCGATTTTTATGGGAAGCTCCGCGTCAAAAAGCGCAACCTCGGAAGGATAATCGCTTATCCTGCAGGGCCAGAGAGGAGGAGACAGGTATTTTTCGACTTGTTCCGAAATCGCCGTGTCATCCCTCTTCGGAGAATAAATACTGATCTTGCAGTCTTTAAAAATATACGGGAAAAACGGAAGACCGAGTATATGGTCTAAATGCGGATGTGTAATAAGAACGGATATCTGCTTTTCGCCGATATCAGGGGCAGAGATGATCCCGCTTCCGGCATCAAGAAAAATGGCCTGATCCCCTGCCTCAACGAGTATGCACGAGGTAGCCCCGCCAAATTCAAGCATATCCTTTCCTTCCGTGGGTATCGACCCCCGGACGCCCAAAACCGTTATTTTCATTTTCTTTCTGGTATTATCTTCCATAAGCTTGATTTTATCACAGTTTCACAGCATTCACAAGAAACACCGGCTTAGGACAGTCCGTATCATGTATTCAGAAAAAACTCCACCGGGTCAGGAAATATCCCGGAACAACTACTATTGCGAAAAATGCCCAGCTGACAAGGGTAAACACCTTAAGGAATTTCTTTCCCTGCCCCGGATATTCACGGACATAAATGCGATAATTAATTACCGACGCAAGAGAGCCGATGATCGATACAAGTCCCGCAGTGTCGGCGCCGTAAATAAGCCCCGCGAAATTCTCCGAGAAAGGATAGAGGACAATGGATGAGGGAACATTTGATATTATCTGGCTTAACCCTATGGACCACCAGTACTCGTTTCCGGCAACCACATTTTTCAGAGCGCCCGCTATCTGCGGGTTTGAGGCGATTGACGACGAAAAGATAAAAAAGCATAAAAATGTCACAAGAAGCACATAGTCCACCCTTGCAAAAATCCTTATATCCGCAATTAGAATGGCGATAATAACAACCCCAACCGCGATATACCAAAACCTTGTCCTTGAGACGATCACGAATATTATGACCGCGAAGAGCACAAGGTACACTATCCTTCTTACCCTGCCTTCTCTGCTCCAGGGCTCCTGTTCCCTGCTCTGCGCAATCTCTTCTTTAAGATTTTTTCTGTATAAAACAAGGACAAATATTACAAGTAACACTGCCGAGCTTACATTTAAAGGGAGCATGTGGAGCATAAATCTCCAGACACTGACATCCGCCTGCCCGTACAAAAAGAGATTTTGGGGACTTCCGAAGGGAGTCAGAAGTGAACCTCTTATCGCGGCGATATTCTCCATCGTTATAACCGGTAAAATATACTTTTCCTTGCCGCCCGCCCTGAAAAGCATAATGGTCAGGGGTACAAAAATGATAAGGGAAACATCGTTTGTAACAAACATTGATGTAAAAAACACGCCGAAAATCAGGAATAGGGAAAGCGCGGTCATGGTCTTTATGTTTGAGGCAAGACCGATAACCGGGCGCAGTACATTTTCTTTTTTAAAGCCCTCTAAAACACAGAGCATCATAAGGAGAGTTCCCAGCGTCCTCCAGTCAATCTCCCCGATAAGCCCCAAGTCCGGCGGCGTTATGAAGAGCGATACCACTGCTGCCAGCACAGCCAGCGTCAGCATCAGCTCCTTTTTTAAAAATCCGAATACTTTTTTAATCATGCTCATTCATCGTGACAGATCGTCGTTAATCTCTTCTATATCTTTTTAATCGTCGTAAACCGGAATATACGGCTTTTCCTTTTCCCTCTGCGAGAATATTTTATTAAGAACCGAGAACACCTCCTCGCGGCTATGGGGCCTCTCCTTATGGCTCATAAGCACCTTATCGAACCTGAGCGATTCCAGAAGCCTTATCTCCTCCCCGAGAAGCGAAACATTATACCCCTTAACATTTGAATAAAATGCATCTCCGAGAATAAGATACTCCTCATCCACCGTAACGCAAAGCGAGCCCTTTGCATGGCTGTTCGGGATCGGAACAATGCCTATTTTCACACCGTCCGGGATAACCATCGGTTCCCCAACCACCGTTCCCTTTCCGAGATATTTTCCCGCATAATTCCCCACAAAAACATCCTCGTCGGGAATCTCAAGCCTTTTCAGGTTACCGGTATGATCCTCGTGAAAGTGGGTAATTATCACCTTCTTGTCAGGGATACTGTTTATAATGGCAAACGCCTCATCATTGCTTCCCACATCGACTATATATGTATGTTTCTCCCCCTTTATAAAATAGACATCAGCCGAAAGCGGGTGCTCCGAGCTTTTAAGAAAGGAGAGGTTTTCGTTAACGCTTATAATGTTTTCGCTGACTATTTCAATACCACTTTTTGTGTCCATGTCTGTTTCAGATGTAATAACTGCTCCGCATATTTATTACAAGTTTATCATAAACAATTCAAAACTGCCACATCCATATAGAATGCGGCAGTTCTTATCCGGTTGAACAATTTTTTTGAAGCCTTGTAGCCCGTTTTATTCACATATAAGCATTCTGTATGCCTCTATCTTCCTTACCTTTGAGGACTGAACCAGCGCAAAAGCAAAAGCTATAAGTACAAGCCCGATTGCTATCATAACGACTCCCGGTACGGGAATATCGAAGTTACATTTCATTAGTCCAAAGCTGCGCATGATCATAGACATATACGGATTTGCAGCATAGTATGATCCAAAAGCAAAAACTACCGCTGCCAAAACTATGGATGGCATAAAACTGAGCGCCGTCTGAAGGACAAGACTTCCTGAAGTGTATCCTATAGCTTTATAGATTCCGTAATCTCTGCGTTTATTGTAGATAAATGCCTTGATAAGAAGGTAAAGTATCAACATGATAACAACCGCTGAAATCGAGCATAAAAGCACAAGCATCAAAGTAGAAATATCTTTGAATGTTGTCATATTTCCTTCAAGCGTATCAAAGAAATTCATCGCTGAAACTACATGATCTCCATACTTCTCCGTAGCTTCATCCAAGATTTTTTGAGAGGTCTTTGCATCATCGCAATCAAACCAGAAATATCCCGGAATGTATTCAAAATCAATAAGTTGTTCCGCTGCTTTTTCACTCATTACAGCTTCTTTTCCGAAATTGTTGCAGGTCTGCACCAGTCCCGTTATGAGATAGCTGCTGTTTTTCTCGCCATAATCGAATCTTACCTCGTCTCCGATGTCGTATCCATACTGCTTCGCAAATGTTCCGCTGACAGCGATCTCGTTATCATACTCCGGCAATCTTCCCTTGTAGCAAACTTCCTTGTTGTTCATCTTGGAAACATCATCGAATATGTATGTTACAAGTCTGTCCTCATTGTTGTAATTAATGTTAAGCTGGATCATTCGACGGATATTGGAAGCGTCTTCTCTGTCTTCGAGATACTTAAGAGCATCTTCCTTTGTCTCGTAATCAAAAGCAACAACGCCTCCGCAGATTTCAAATGTCAGAATTCCAAGTTTGGGATTTCTGCTGAAATTCTCGTACATTAAAAGCGCCACAACACAGACAAACATTAAAAGTCCGGTCACAAAAAATGTTATGGTGTTTTGCTTCATATTTGTAAATAAGGACTTTAAAGCAAGACTGATATTAAGACCCAAAACCGATCTGTCAAGACGAATATGATTTCTCCTGAAATTATGGTTTTCAACACCTTCTCTCAAAGCAACGATAGGATGTATCTTCCTGATCTTTCCTGCTGCAAGAAATGTTACAAAGAAAGTAAAAGCTACCACAAATATAACAGGAATAATGCTGCAGACCGGATTAAACGATACTGTATAAGGGACTCCCATCTGGCCAACGATTATCTTTACCATGACAGGCATCAGCGTATATGAAAGTCCCGCACCGACCAGACTTCCAACACACGCCATAAATACAAACAGCGCAAAGAGTGAACCGATTATGACTCTCCCCGTATAACCAATGGCTTTAAGAGCACCGATGGTTTTCATATTCTCTCTGATGTAATTCGCGATACTGTTTGACAGCATAAGGACGATAACTACAACGATTATGATAGTCATGGTCAGGAAAGAAGCCGCCAATATCAAAGATAAAAAGGTCTTACTTGATAAAGTATCCGGCAAAAGGGCAGCCAGAGCAATAGCTCCCGGGTTTCTGCTGAGTACATCATTTCCAACACGGATCCTAAAGCTCCCGGGATTTACATCCTCTTTCAGGTCAAAGCTTACAATGATCGTTTCAGCAGTATCTCCGTCTCTTTCATAGAGCTTTTCATAGCTCTCATCATCAATAACAAATTCATAATTACCGGCGTTGTTGCATCCAAAATAAGTGGTGTTGATAAATCCTCTTACATCGAATGAGTATTTCTTTCCGAGAAGCTCAAAGGTGTATACATCTCCGAGGTCATATCCTCCGGATGTAAAGAACTGATAGGGAAGATAAATATAACCTTCGGTTATGCTCGTATCTTCTGTTATGATCTCGGTTCTGTTCATCTTTGTTTCAAAGGCCCGGGAGTCGTATACTACAAGCCCCGGAACAACATTTCCGTTTCCAAAAGGAAGAGATACATTGCTGTACCCAAGGCATCTGCCTGCTTCATACCTTTCAGTATCCGCCCCTAAAAGATCCTCTATAAATTCATCATCGATACCCTGAAGTTCCTCACCAATCCAGAGATAGCCGTCCCCTGCATCAAGCCTTTTCGCCTCTTTTGCCGCAGTAGGGTAAGCATCAAGGAAAATGAGAAGTGAAACTCCCACGAGCATTGCTGCCATAAGCATAAGGAAAAACAAGCCAATGGATGTTCCCCTGTTTTTTCTGAAATTTGATTTTGCGAGAAGTATCGTCTTTTCCATAATCACCACCCCATTCCGGTAAGAAAATCGCTTAACTTCTGGTGACGCTCTTTATCCCCGTGCACATATTTTCCGAGGTTGCATTCTCCGGCAATCTCGCCGTCTTTTACATAGAGAACGCGGTTTCCTCTTCTTGCGCTGGTTATATCATGGGTAACCATAACGATTGACTGTCCGCCTTCGTTGAACGCAGTAAGGGCGTCAAGCACATCCTTTCCTGTTTTTGAGTTAAGCGCTCCGGTAGGTTCATCGGCAAAAATAAGTCTCGGGCTGCTTATCAGCGCTCTTGCGATTCCTACTCTCTGCGCCTCTCCTCCGGATATCTGGGTAGGAAATTTATTCCAAAGGGATTCTTCTATATCTACCGATTTAAGTATTTCCTTTGCTCTCTGTGCCACTTCCTTTTTATTTTTATTCGTCAAAAGACCTGCTACCATCAAATTGTCCAGAAGGCTCATGGAATCCACAAGATATACCTGCTGGAACACAAAACCGCAATTTTTTCTTCTGAAAAAAGCAAGCTCATCGGTGGTCATTTTTGTAATGTTTGTAAGCTTCTCATCGCCTTTTTCGTCTAAGGCAGTAAAATAAATCTCTCCGAGGCTGGGCTTATCCATTCCCGAAAGAGCGTAGAGAAGAGTTGATTTACCTGCTCCGCTGGCTCCCATGATTATCGTAAAATCGCCCTTATAAATCTCCATATCAATGTTTTTAAGGACATGCTGCATTGTGCCGCCGTTGGAAAAGGTCTTGCATAGTTTGTTGGTTTTGATAAGTGTATTCATTTCGTTTGTCCTCCTTACTATGCCTTAATAATAATTTTCCAATCCTTAAATGCCTGTAAAAAACTCTGAAATAATCCTTAAATCTATGCGAGTCTTATGTAGAAAAGGACCGAAAAGCCTTTTTCCATTCTCTCAAGTACAAGCCTTCCGTTCATCTTTTCAAGGAAATAATCCGTGAGATACAGTCCGAGTCCGGCTCCCTCCTTCTCGGCGGCATTGCTGCCCCGCCTGTATTTTTCCTTTAAAAGCGGAAGCTCCTCCTCTCTTACTCCCTCTCCGAAATCGGCCACCCTTACGGTAAGGTAGTCTCCCTCAAGACGCGCCGATACCTCAATCTCCGTGTTTGCGTATTTATATGAATTCATAAATACATTATCGAATGCCTGCTGAAGTCTCAGCCTGTCTATATACACCCGGCAATCGGGAATATCAAATTCTCCCGATCTGCTTAAATAGTCCGCGTTTTTAATAATTTCCGTAACCGCGGCGGAATCATATCTCGAGGGCTTTACATCGATCTCTGTAATATCATTTATGCTCGAATGGAAGAGATTGTCGGCAAGAGCAGTTATCTGGTCCACCTTTATGTTTATCTGACCGAACAGCTCCTTTGTCCGTTCCTCCCCGGTGAGCTCGTAACCGATTTCCGATGAAGACTTTATCGAGGCTATCGGGGTCTTTATATCGTGAGATAACTTGGCTATAACTTCCTTTTTCTCATCATTCGCCTTTTTCTCTGCGGCTCTCGATTTTTTCAACTCACTTCTCATAATATCAAAGGCTTCCGTAAAGCTGCCGAATATATGCCCCCTGTCAATATCCAGTGGTACATCAAGATTTCCTTCGGCCACTCTCGAAGCAAAGCTGTTTAGTTTTTTAAAGGGGTCTACCACGGATTTTTTCAGATACAGAAAGTATCCGAGAATAATAAGTATCTGGGCCAAAGAAGAAACTGTTATTACGACTGTAAGAAGCTTTTTCCCACCCTCAAAAGCTTCCGCACTTTTATTGCGGATAAGGAGCCTTGCTGCAATTGTATCACCATTGGTTATATCAAGGATCGTGTCCCCGTTTTTAACCGCTTCGTTAAGAGAAACGGAAACCCCCTCGGCGTTTTTGTAAAGGAGCTCCCCGTCGGTATCTATAAGGGCGTATTCCAGCGCGTTCCGGTATTCCGCCTCATTTCCGAAATTCTCTTCTATACTTTTAACACATTCATTGGCAAGCACCGGGTCTGTTCCGCTGCGCGAGATGCCATCATTTTCCATTTTTGAGATAAGAACAAGACTGACTGCGATCTCTGCCACAAAAGCCAGGATAAGTACAACAATAAAAGGAGTTCTTTTCATATTCAGGACTCCTTCCCGGCAGATACAAATCTGTAGCCTTCTTTCCAGACTGTCACGATATATTTGGGATTTTGGGGATCCGCTTCAATTTCCTCGCGGATTTTCCGTATATGAACATTCAGAGTTCCGTCGGTGGTAAACTTATCATTCCACACATTGTCAAAAAGCTCTGCCTTCGTGATAAGGCGGTCATGGTTATCGGTAAGGTATTTAAGGAGCTTAAATTCAAGGCTTGTCAGCCTGCGCTTCCTGCCACCAACGGTTACTTCCCTGTTGATGCTGTCTATCCTTAAATTCCCGTCATCATAGTCACGGCTGTTGTTATCAATATCACTGCCGCTTCCTCCCCCGGAGTGTTCCCCGCTTATGCCTTCGGCTCCGGAGCCGGCAGCAAATCTTTTAAGAACTACCCTGACCTTCGCCAGAAGCACTCCTAACGAGTATGGTTTTTCTATATAATCGTCCCCACCGATATTTAGAGCGATTATCTTGTCATCGTCTGTATTTCGTGCCGAAATAAAAAGAATCGGGATGTTGAGAGTCTCTCTGATTTTCCTGCAAAGCTCAAATCCGCTCCCGTCCGAGAGGTTTATATCAAGCAGAATAAGAGAGGCAGAGTCTTTTTCAAGAAACTCCTCCGCCTCCTTTTTGCTGTAGACCGCTTTTGACCGGACATCGAACATATTGAAATATTCGCAGGTATTGTCCGCAAGCAGCTTTTCATCATCGATTATAAGGCAATCATATTTCATATTCCGTACCATCGTTTCGGGACTTGTTTATTTCTCCCGGTTTGATTATCATATATTGTATCAATGTATATCTATTATACACAACAAAGAAAGGAGCGCCATGGAAAACACTGCTACTGCCGAAAAGAAAACTACAGAGGAGCTTTTGGAGGAGATTCTTAAATACCAGAAAAGAGGGTCCCGTATAACCCGTATTGCTGCATTTGCGGTTATTTTTATCGTTGTCATTTTTGCCGGGGCTCTTGCCCTTATGATCCCGAGAGCGGTAAACCTCCTCGACCACGCCAGGGAAAGCCTTGCCGAGATCGACTACCTCATTGACGAAACCGGAGATCTTATTACAAATACAAATAATCTTGTCGAGAATTTCAACGACCTCAGCGACGGAACCACCGCTCTTATCGATAACGCAAACAAGATGATCTCAGACAACACAGACGCCATAACCGAGACGGTTCAAAAACTCAACGATGTTGACTTTGAGACGCTAAACCAGGCAATACAGGATTTCAGCGCTGTTGTGGAGCCTCTCAGCAAGTTCTTTAAGAGGTTTTAGCGTCATAGTCCGTTCTTTTTCTTTATCCTTGAGGAGATTGCGTACAGACCAAAGCTTGCCGCTATCGCTAAGGCAGCTATCAAAACACAGGTGTATAGCACCGGCCTTAAGAGCGGCGAGTATTCCTCCGGGAGAACTATCCCCCTTTGGTACAGTACGAAAGAATAACGGATCCAGTATACCGTAGAGGCAAGCGCCACCGCCCAAAGGACTATCCGCAGCGCAAATATTATTCTGACCATTATGACTGCTTTTTTCTTCATTATGCATCTCCCTGATTAGTCTATTTCTCGTTCCAACCCATATACATTAAATTTCGATTTGTCATCGTACCAATTACTGTAATAAAATGCTACCACGAAATAGTCAAAATCTCAACAAAACTGTTTACCGGTAGCAATCTCCGTTTCAGGTGTGGTATAATATTTGCGGAGCGAAAACGGCATCTACGAGAGGAAAGAATATGAACGAAAACAATACTAAAATCTATCAGGTATCTACTCTGCAGGCTCTTGCTATGGGGTACACAAAGCATGTAGTTACAGTCAGCCAACTGCTCGAACACGGAAATACAGGACTCGGAACCTTTGAGAATGTGGACGGAGAGATGATCGTGGTGGACGGACACTGCTACAGAGCGCTCGAAGACGGCCGTGTAGCGGAAGCCCCCGGCGAACTCGGTGTTCCCTTTTCATCCGTCACCATGCTTCAGGGGCAGAGAGAATTTGAGATAAATGATATTGATAATATTAACGATCTGAAGATTCTTCTTAACAACAAGGTTGATGAGGGCTTCGGATTAAACAGTATGCATGTCGTAAGGATCGACGGACATTTTACTAAGCTTTATGCAAGGTCGGAGGTCGGATATGAATCCCGCTTTCTGTCTCTTAAAAATATACTTTCAAAAACCCAGAAGGATTTTCATTTTGAGGACATAGACGGAACGCTGGTATGCATCTATTATCCCGATTTCATGGACGGCATAAATGCCTCCGGGTGGCATTTGCACTTTATCTCCGCGGACAGGCAAAAGGGCGGGCATGTATTTGAACTGGAGCTTAAATCCGCCGCAGCGAAGCTTGACAAGATAAGCCGTATCGAGATCCAGCTCCCCACTGATATTGAGTTTGATATTTATTCCTTAAAAGAAGCTTCAAACGATGAGATAAAGCAGGTCGAGCAGGGGAAATAGTCTCTCCTGCCGCCTTAGCAGGAGTTCTTTAACCGGCTTTATCAGTAATCCTTCGTAAGGTTTTTAACCCATTTATACTTGCCTATCCGGATCATGACCCAGGGGATCTTACCCACTTCGTCAAGGCAGGTGCATGCGTACACCAGGAGCACATTCCACTTAAACACAAAAGCTCCCAGAACTGCAAGCGGGATTGCTATCCCCCACATACAGATGGCGAGGCTGTACATATCAAAGATCGTGTCCCCGCCTCCGTCAAGTATCCCGTTGATGCACACGGTGTTGACGCATCTGCCTATCATATATATCGACATGATTATCATCATACCGAGCAGATAGCTCTGGGCTTTCTCGGACAGGATCACGAATTTAAGCAGAAGCGGAGTCACAGCAAGAACGACTGCAGTAGACCCAAAGCCGATCACATAGGAAATATTCCTGAGCTTTATCCCGTATTCCTTCCCTTTTTCAAGATTTCCGGCACCGAGCTCATTTCCAACCATGATACCTGCCGCAGTACCTACTCCGTTACAGGCACAGCAAACAAGATCCCTTACCACGGCTGCAACCGAATTTGCCGCCGCCGCATCCACCCCGAGGTGTCCCATAATGGCGGTGTACGAAGTAAAACCTACACCCCAAAGGAATGCGCCTCCGATAAGCGGCAAAAGCTGTTTTACAAAATCTTTTACCAGCTCCTTACCCACCCTGAAAAAATTCTTAATGTCAGGGCGGATGAAATCTCTTCCCGCAGAAATAATAATACAAAGTGAAAGCTCGATCACTCTGGCTATTGTGGTCGCGAGCGCCGCGCCTGCCGCCTCCATTCTCGGAGCTCCGAGCAGACCGAATATGAACAGTGAATTCAGGGCGATATTGCTGATCACTGCAGCAGAGCTTATAAAAGCTCCGGGCGTTACACGCTCCGTAACCTTCATTATAGCCAGATAGCACTGGGAAATACCGGTAATAAGATACGACCATCCGGCAATCTTAAGATATCTGCTGCCTATTTCCACAAGAACCGGGTCATGGGCAAAGATATGCATCATCGCATTTGGGGCAAACTCACACAGCAGGAAAAACACCAGTGACACAACTCCCACGATAAGGAGCATAAGGTCAAAGAGCCTGCGTAAAGTAGCTTTGTCACCCTTACCCCAATACTGCGCACCAAGAATAGCCCCTGCGGCAGTAACCGAGGAGATTATCATATTCTGGACGAACTGTATCTGGGTAGCAAGGGAAACCGCCGTCATCTGCTCCTGGGCAACGCGTCCCAGCATGAGCGCATCTCCCGCGGCTACAAGCGCCAGCATGAGACTTTGAAACATGATCGGTATCGACAACTGCCAAAGTTTTCTATAAAATTCTTTTTTATCTATCATAGGTCAGCCCCAAACCTTAGTGTATCGTTATACATCCGTATATTTTATGAACATCCCTTGATCCTTGTCAATATATATATTACTGATTTTTACATACGGGATCATCATAGCTCCCGCCTGTATGATCCGTTATTAACCTTCCGGCCGATACATTCCGAAACCCGGCAAAGTATGCTATAATACCCGATGAAAAATATGTATTTATATAGGGAAACTCAAAATGAAGAACAACGACAAAACCAATGTAATGAGGGTACTTGATTCGAAAAAAATCTCTTACGAAAGTCATACATACGACGCGGACGCTACCCTTACCGGAGAGCAGATAGCCGGAATCTTAAATGAAGATGTAAGCGGTGTTTTTAAAACTCTTGTCACTCAGGGAAAGTCCGGGACATATTACGTTTTTGTAGTTCCGGTCGCGCAGGAGCTTGACCTTAAGAAGGCCGCGAAAGCAGCCGGTGAAAAATCAATCGATATGATAAAACAAAAAGAACTGCTTCCTCTGACCGGATACGTCCATGGCGGATGTTCTCCGATAGGAATGAAAAAGCAGTTCAAAACATTTATACATGAAACGGCCTCAGGACTAAATAAAATCTACGTCAGCGCCGGCAGAGTAGGCGCTCAGATCGAACTGTCCCCCTCCGACCTTATTTCTGTAACCAGGAGCTTTCTGGCGGATATTATAGTATAGCCCCGTCTTAATCCTGCTTTAATGCCGGATTATTATTCCCCGGCTTAAAGCATGATGCATTCAGAATCCGAACAGCTCCGCCGCCTTCTTCATTCTGTCTGCTATATGAACTCCAAAAGGACATCTGCTCTCGCACCCTTTGCATCCGATACATTTTGAAGCAGTCACCCCAAGAGCCTTGTAATGTTCCGCAATGCTTTGAGGGATGCTGCTCTGGGCAGTCGCAAGATCGTAGAGTTTATTGACCATGGCGATATCAATATCCACCGGACATGGCTTGCAATGGCCGCAATAAGTACATATTCCGTTGTATGAGTGAAGAGGAGCATTTGCTATAACAGAAGCGTAATCCTTCTCATCATCCGATGCTTCCTCATAATGTACCGCCTGATCTATCTGCTCTTTGGTGTCATATCCGCACAGTATCGATGAAACTCCCGGTCTTGTAAGTGCGTAGTGGATAAGCTGAACCGGCGTGAACGCAACACCGAAGGGCGACCTTTCTTTATCAAGAAGCGCTCCTCCGAAGAATCCCTTCATTACGGTAAGACCCACATTGTTCTCTTCGCACATCTGATAGAACCTTACCCTCTCAGAATCTATACCCGAAAGATTATCCTCGTCATATCCCTCGAACATCGAATACAGATCTTCTGTTGCCGGTCTCATATCAAAAGCGGGATTTATGCTAAACAGGATCATTTCTATGAACCCTGTCTCTACAGCCAGCTTTCCTATAACCGGATTGTGGGTACTGAGTCCAATATGTCTTATGGCTCCCTCTTCATGAAGTGCATGAACATACTTAATATACTCACTGTTCATAACCATATTCCACTCTTCCACGGAATCTATGTAGTGGATCATCCCCAGATCGATATAGTCGGTGCGAAGCCTCATAAGCAGATCTTCAAATGCGGGACGCACAAACTTCATGTCTCTGCTTCTTACATACTGCCCGTTCTGATATGTGGATCCAATATGCCCCTGAACATACCACTTATCCCGGGATCCCTCCATCGCCTTTCCTATAATATCTCTGGATTTTGGATCAGGCATCCAGCAATCGACAATATTTATCCCCTTGGCATTTGCATATTTGAGCAGCTCTATGGATTCTGACTCTTCGTGCCTCTCTAACCACTCACCGCCGAACCCGATTTCACTTACCTCTAATCCGGTCTTCCCCAGTATCCTGTAATTCATATTTCCCTCCCTCTCTTCAATACAGATATATCTTTCATGATATTTTCCACGGTAACAGAAAGCTTCATCCTTTCAGCAATGCTCTCAGCTCATCACCATCCAGTTTTGGTAACGCTTTTTTGATATGCTTAATTATCCTGTCAAGCGACTCCTCCGGGCTCCTTTTATAAGCCGACCTGCAAAGCTCCTCACCCCAGTACTTCTCCGCTATATCATACCGGCAGTTTCCCCAGCCATACTCGTCACCGTTTTTTCGCTTGCTATATTCGTAGTTTACCGGAACGATGTAGGTCTCCATTTGAAGCCTTGTGATCACAGTCTCAAATCCCTTATTCCCGTCCTTTTTATAATTGAGTTTATCCTTGATATCCCTTGTCAGCGTAGCTCCTGCGCCGGCAATAAAGTCTACAACTCCCTTATCCTTGTATGACGCAAGACCATCGTCGAATCTTGCATCAAAATCATATCCGTCCCGGCGAAAATTGCAAAAATCCGGCCACAGCTTAAGGCTGATAAATCCCGCCTTTTTCTCAAAAAACTTTCCGTATACAAGTTCCCTATTCCGGAGCACCTGTCCTTTCCAGTCCCAGGCATCCCAGTGTATCTTACCGCTCCATCTCCCCTGATACCAGGCTTCGTATGAAATATTCTCTTCAAGGGAAAAACCTTCTATTCTCCCTGCAAAGAACGGCAGAAAGCCTATTTCATTCACCAGTCCAACCAGCTCTTCTCTGTTTCTGACTTCTTCAATCATCATTTAACCTTCATTGACCCTCATTAAAAAGTGGCCTTTATCCACTCTATCTGTTCAAAGTACATAGCGGCAATCTCTTCATCATCTACATCGCATCCAAAATCGTAAAAGACTATGAGATTACCCGATAGATTCAAAAAGATAATAATCGAGATAATTATAATTCGATTCATAGCTTTCACGATTTCTATACAATGTAAAACTTGTTTCTATTCCTCCCTCAAAGGAATCTCCTGCTTGAATATAATTATACACTGCTTGCAACATTATTTCTTATAATATCCCAACTTGCACATCTTTTGTAATTCTCGTTTGGAAATGCACAATCCCTGTTCCACGGTCTGTCGAAAACCATAACCTTTAGATTCGGTAAATGATCAAAAAACTTAAAGGCCTTCGGTGAATCCTCTACAGCGAAGTCAAAACGCATCTTGTAATATTCCTCAAGCTCAAGGCTAAAATCACTGTTTTTAGCGAAGGAGTCCCTTCCGTATTTGTTTAAACAGTACAGTTTTACATCTTTAAGTCCGTGATTATCAAGCCATATTCGTGACGGCTCATATGAACTAAACGGGCGCCCCGTTATTATTGACACCTCGTGTCCCGCATTTATCCATTCATTGATGGTTTCGGACGCCCCCGGTGTCTCCTCGTAAGACAGAAGCACCTCCGGTTCGTGGCCCTTTTTCATGAACTGCTCAAACTGCTTTTCATCTAACTCAAAGGTTTTGTCGAGGTCAAAGAATCTTATCTTCTCGTATGGAACATGCTTCCCGAACATTTCTGCGGCCAGCTTTGAAAAAGCTCTGGCCGTTTCACATAAACAATCGTCAAAATCTACATATATCCTCATTTTTAGATTTCCCCTTATGCTTTTTCTTGACAAGTACGGCGGGAAAAATGCTGTCAATTCCACGTTCATTTACAGCAGATCTGTCTCCTCTCGCACTATATCTATGGTATTCTTAACCAGCTTAAGAGATTTTTCATAGCTGTCACGAAATGTGTCAATATCGCCTATATCTGTCTTTCCGTTTATGGCCCTGAACTTGGTATCAATCGTCTGTATTCCGATATTCAGCTTATTACCGGCGTATCGGATGTGGGGAGTATATCTGTTTTCCTCATACAGTCTTCGAATCAGCTTTTCGTAACGGGAAACAAATCTTTTTCCAAATTCAGGATCATCTGCCCATATGGTGTACTGATCCGACAGATCCCCTTGCAAAGGGTTTACATCACCGCCCATTTTCTTCTTAAAGCAAAGTAGAAAATCAGATTCTGCTTTTATCTTTGTCTCAAGCGAAATGAAAACTCCCTCAAAAGCATCGTATTTTTCTGTATCCGTGATATTATCGGCTGATAGATCGCTTTTCCTTTTATCTCCGATGAGGGTCACATTCGCCGCCGAGAAGTGTACACCGCCGCTGTAACCTTCGTAATTTCCACTTATCTTTGCTTCATTCCATTCTTTTTCAGTCGGGTTGTTTTTCAAAAGGAATTCCTTGTCGATGACCCAGCCCGGAGTAGAAAGATTTTCACCAAAGTATTCAATATCGGTCTTAGCTTTAAAATCCTTCATGAACCTGTCAACAATGCTGTTCTTGTCAAAGGAAAAATATACAGCGCTTACTCCTAAAAAAATCAATCCGACTATGATGATAACAAAACCTATGGTCATACTATAAAACGCCAGATGTAAAAGGATCATCGTTATAATTCCACCGATTATCAGAGCAAGGCTGATAACCATTGTCACGATTTTTTTTGTACGGTTTTTCTTAAGTTCCTGTTTAAATTCCTGCTTAAATTCCTCATCCTTAAGTATTGAATCCATAGTAACCTCCTGTATTATTACCTTATTGGGACAAGACACTTCCCGATCCGTCCTTCATATTATAACCTGGTCAATTGGAAATTTAAATTCCAGTTGCCCCATCTCCCTGACTGGAACTTACTATTGCAAAGATATGGGGTGGAAGTAACTTCTCCAAATATCCATGTATAGTATAGGTACCAGTCATAATCATTGTTACCTGTTTGAAGGAGCAGCACTTGGTGTTGCTCTTTTTTCTTGTTGTATAATCTTAACCTGCAGCAGAGGTCGGATGGCGTATCTAAGCCTGCGATTAAGAAAGGAGCTATCACTATGGCTAAGAACGCACATTTAACCTATGATGACAGGTTGACGATTCAATCATCCATCGCAGACCATCTGTCTTTTAAGGCAATAGGTCTGATCCTTGGTAAGGATCCATCTACAATCGCCAAGGAGGTCAAAGGTCACATCAAAATCGAAGTAAAGGGTTCATTCAATCCATGTCTGCACCGCAAAACCTGCACTCACAACAGAGATGCATGCAAATCTTGCATCAGAAGATATAGTCAAAAATGCAGCACCTGCGGAGAGGATTGTTACAAAACCTGTCCTGATTTCGAGGAGAAGCATTGTCTGCTCATCCTCAAGCCTCCGTATGTCTGTAATGGCTGCACGGAAAGGCATGGCTGTAAACTTCAGAGACACCTGTACGATGCCAAGTATGCCCAGAAGGAATACGAGGAAGTCCGTAGTGAAAGCCGTCAGGGCTTTGCTATATCCGAGGAGGAGCTTAAGCGTATCGATGCGATCATTACTCCGCTTGTGAAGCAGGGACAGTCGATCCATCACATATGCATCGAGAATGCGGATGACATCATGCTTGATGAAAAGACCATCTATAACTACATCGATGCAGGACTTCTTTCTGTCGGTAACATCGACCTTCCCCGGAAGGTGCGGTACAGGGTTCGTAAGAAGAAAAAGCCTGTCCGTATCGATAAGCAGTGCCATGTAGGACGCACCTATGATGACTTTCAGGAATTCATTGCTGCCAATCCCGATGTAGCCATCGTGGAGATGGACTCTGTTGAAGGACGTAAGGGCGGCAAGGTGTTCCTCACAATCTATTTCAGGAGCTGCTCGCTGATGCTTGCATTCATCCGTGATCACAACACCGCCAGAAGCGTTACAGAGGTCTTTAACAGGCTTTACGAACTGTTAGGACATGAAGTCTTCACCACACTGTTTCCGGTTATTCTGACGGACAGGGGAAGCGAATTTACGGATCCCCTTTCCATCGAGTTTAGCGCCGATGGTGAACGCAGGACACATGTGTTTTATTGCGACCCTCAGCGTTCCGATCAGAAGGGCGGAATCGAAGTCACGCATGAGATGATCCGTCGTGTACTGCCGAAGAAAACAAGCTTCGACAATCTTACTCAGGATGATGTGTCTCTGATGATGAGCCACATCAATTCCTATAAAAGAAAAAAGCTGGGCAACCGATCCGCATACCAGCTGTTCAGCTTTCTTCACGATGAGGGGCTTCTTGAGAAGTTAGGGATTACCCTGATTCCCTCTAAGGAGATCAACCTCACGCCTCTGCTGCTGAAGAAGTAAAACAGCTACGCCATCCGAACCGTCCATATCCTCACCTTAGGGGTGGAATTTTCTTTTGCGAAAAACAAACGCTAAATTCGACCTCCGGTTAGAATGCGCATTTTTCATCGGAAAAGGCTGATCTGACGCCATTTTACCTGCTTTTTGCCGGTATTTCAATCTATTTGGTTTTGTAAGTTCCGCTTTGGAATCCTAACTTCCAGTTTGGAATTGTAACTTCCGATTTTTGCCCTCTCTTTCATGATTCCGGAATTTACTCTTGCAAGGGATATACGGAGCAGGCATTTACTTTTGCAAACTGGAACTTAGATTTCCATTTCAGC
>JAFVCL010000072.1 GCA_017479285.1 Lachnospiraceae bacterium | reverse complement strand
TTATGTTTATATTATATATCGTAACGATATAAAATGCAATAGAAAAACCCAAAAAAGTTAGAATTTTTCTAGGTTTTCTCAAATTTCCATATGTGTTTTTATCGTTAGGTTAGAATGTCAAGTTGGGGTCTGAACAGTAACTAAAAAATGACTGATTTTATTACGAAATTATTAAAATTATTGCGCAAAAATTCATTATGTGATAGAGTAATTAAATCTGCAGTTAACTGATTTAGTTATTTACAGTCCCAAAGGGCTGACACGATGAGGTGATTTTTTGCAGGATCCATTTGTTTTCAGGTTTAAGCCCGTCAGACATAAAAGGCGCGTGTATAGGCATCTTATACTGACCACCGACGATACGGGCACAAGACCAAAGGTAATTAAATACAATATTTCGACTTTTATTACGATAGCGGTGCTCCTGTTTCTTGTTCTCGGAGGGTTTATAGGACTTGTTATTTTTGAACATGACCGGGACGAGAGATATGAGCTTAAGCTTTCGGAAAAGGAGCAGCGGATAGAGGAACTTAGCGCTTCCAATACGGAGCTTTCGACCGAGATAGCATCGCTCAACAATAAGATCGAGATTCTCAGCAATACGGTGACAACGAAGACAGCAAGTGAGGCAGAGCTGGTTGAGACTCTTGAAGCGCAGGCTGTTCCCTCGGAATTCCCCCTTACGGGCAGTGCTTCCTTCAAGGAAAACACAGGAGATATTCCGGAATGCGTGTTTACCGCCTCCGAAGGTACTACAGTCGTAGCGACCGCCGCGGGAGTGGTGGAGGATGTGCTGGAGGATGAGACCTACGGTAATGCCATCGTTGTTGACCACGGAAACGGGTACAAGACTTATTACAAAAATCTCGGAGATTCCATGGTTAGAAAGGGCGATTCGGTATCTGCGGGGACGACGCTTTTTATTATAGGATCGGATAATTCGGAACTTTGCTATCAGATATCCAACAACGGGGAGTATATAAATCCCCTGGATATCCTGCAGATCAACGGTTAATGAGCATTTTGAAAATATATGGGGTTTTAACCTAAAGGAGAAGGCATGGCTAAAGAAGTAATCAAGATTTCAACACTTATTGGAAGCGGAAGCGTATGTGACGGAGATTTCAGATGCACCGGAAGCGCCAGGATCGACGGAACCGTAAACGGTGATGTAAATGTTGACGGTGTTCTTGTTGTCGGTACTCTTGGCAAGGTAAACGGTGATGTATTTGCTAAATCCGTTCAGATCGGCGGAGAGGTCGTGGGAGATGTAAAGGCTCCCGAAAGAGCGGAGCTGACCGCTACCGCAAGGGTTCTCGGAAACCTTACGACCAATGTTATCGTTATCGATGAGAATGCGGTATTTCAGGGCTCGATCAATATGAACCAGGAGGTTCCCGAGAGAAAAGAAAAGGGCTTTGCTTTTCGCAAGGCTGTAAAGGAAGGTAAGAAATCAGCGTCTCTTGCCGTTTCCGAGGCACTGAAGAAGGCCGAGGGAGACAGCGAGGAGATAAAGACTGAGGAAATCTGATCCTCAGCTTTTATTCTCACCGGAATCCTCACGGAGACGCTCAAGCACAAGGTCATATCCGTCGTTTCCGTAGGAAAGAGAACGGTTCACACGGCTGATCGTAGCCGTGGAAGCTCCTGTTTTGGCGGCAATTGCAAGATAAGTCTGATCGCTTTTGAGCATTGTCGCCACTTCAAATCTCTGTGACATGGACTGTAATTCATTTACGGTACAAAGATCTTCAAAAAAATCGTAGCATTCTTCAATATTCCGCAATTTAAGTATCGCCTTAAACAATGTATCCGTAGCTTCGGTTTTTAACTTATCTTTCATCTAAAAAACCTCCTGTGCAATGCAAATATCATTTACACTTTCACACTTTAATATATGAAATTATTTTAACTCTTTACATTGATAAAGTAAAGTCTGCTTGCCTAATTTAATTAAATATTTTACAATGTTAAATGGACTCAGAAAACGATTCTTTTCCAAAAAATATTCAAAAGAGGCTTCTATGCAGGAACAGACTTTAGAGCAGGTGCTGGCTAAAATAGATAAAAAGATATCGGGGTTTAATCCCATTGCGGCGGAGGATGTCCCGGTAGTTCCGCTTTATATGGATCAGCTTACGACCTTTATGGATTCAAAACTCCGGGGATCCTTAAGAACTCCTTCCGAGGATAAGGTCCTTACAAAGACTATGATAAACAATTATGCGAAGAACGACCTTATTCCCCCGCCGATAAAAAAGCGCTACTCCAAGGATCATATCTATGAGCTCCTGTTTATTTTTTATTTCAAGAGCTTTATGTCCATCGGAGATATCCAGACCCTGCTCTCCCCTATAACCGCTGATTTCTTTGGCAAGAGCAGGGACAAGGGCTTTGGGATAGAGGATATTTATGTCTATATGTCGGATGTTCTCAAGGGCTCAAGAGCGAGGCTGCGGGAGGAGTTAAAGAGAAACTACGACTCCGTTGAGAATGCGTTTGAGAATGTACCTGCAGGCAAAAGAGAGTATCTTAAAAAGTTTGCTTTTCTGTGTGAGCTTTCGTACGATATTTACCTTAAAAAATCCATAATCGAGCAGATGGTGGATGAAATTGCCGATGAGTACATAGAAAGGGAGAGCTCTTACGACGATGAACTGAGGAAGAAGGCTGCCAAGGAAGCGACCCAGGAGGCAATCCGTATCGCGAAGTTGAAAGAGGAAAAGGAGAAGGCTCTCGAGAAGGCAAGGCAGGAGAAGCTGCGCAGCGTAAAGCTTTCCTCGGCGTATAAGGATACCAAGAATAAACAGTAACAGAGGATTTTATGGCAATATATGATTCATTAAATGATATGCAAAGACTGGCAGTGGAAACGACGGAGGGTCCACTGCTTATTCTTGCCGGTGCGGGCTCGGGAAAGACCAAGACCCTCACCCACAGAATAGCGTATCTTGTCTCGGAAAAACAGGTCAGTCCCTGGAATATTCTCGCAATAACCTTTACAAATAAGGCTGCGGAGGAGATGCGCACAAGGGTTTCGCAGCTTGTGGGCTTCGGAGCGGACCAGATATGGGTCACGACCTTCCATTCGACCTGTATGCGGATACTTCGAAGACATATAGATAAGCTGGGATATGACACGAATTTTACGGTGTATGATTCGGATGATTCAAAGACCGTAATGAAGAATGTCTGCAAAAAACTGAATATTGATACAAAAAACTATAAAGAGAAGACTTTGTTAAACGCCATATCACACGCAAAGGATAACCTTGTCGGAGTAAGCGAATACTCCATGTCGACCTTTGGCGATTTCACAAAGATAGTTGTGGCGAAGGCGTACAGGGAGTATCAGGAACAGCTTAAAAAGAGCAATGCCGTCGATTTTGATGATATCATTTTCCTTACGGTGGAGCTGTTTAAAAGGTTTCCGGAGGTGCTCGACAGCTACCAGGAGCGCTTTAAGTACATAAGCGTTGACGAGTATCAGGATACCAACAAGGCACAGTTTGAACTCATAAGGCTTCTTGCGGACAAATACAGAAATCTTTGCGTTGTCGGAGATGACGACCAGTCCATATATAAATTCAGGGGAGCCGATATACGGAATATTCTCGATTTTGAGCAGTATTTTAAGGATGCGACGGTGATAAAGCTTGAGCAGAATTACCGTTCCACCCAGAATATCCTTGATGCCGCAAACAGTGTTATTGCAAACAATGTTTCAAGAAAGAATAAAAAGCTTTGGACGGATGAGGGCGCAGGACATAAGATTCGCTTTCTGCAGCTTGATAATGCTTATGATGAGGCGGAGACTATCGTCGACGATATCGCTTCCACAGCGCGCAGGGACAGTTTAAGCTACAATGATTTTGCCGTGCTCTACCGTACAAATGCCCAGGCGAGACTTATCGAGGAGCGGCTTGTGCTGAGGGGAATACCTTACAATGTTGTCGGTGGTACGAATTTCTACGCGAGAGCAGAGATAAAGGATATGATCGCGTATCTGAAGACTGTTGACAACGGGCTTGATGAGGTCGCTCTCAGGCGGGTAATAAATGTCCCAAAGAGAAGCATCGGACCCGCAACAATAGATAAGCTGCTTGATTTTGCGGAAATAACCGACGACAGCCTCTTTGGGGCGATGGAAAATGCGGATAATATCCCGGGACTTGGCAAGGCTGCAACGAAAATAAACAGCTTCGTAAGCCTTATATATTCCATTAGGGATGAGCTTCCGAGAATCGGTATTTCGGGAGTGCTGAGAGCGCTTCTTGATGCCACGGATTATGAGGATTACCTTAAGGATCAGGATGAGGAGTCCGCGGATGACAGGATATCAAATGTGGATGAGCTTATAAACAAGGCTACTGTCTATGAGGAAAATAATGAGGAGCCTACCCTTACCGGATTTCTCGAAGAGGTCGCGTTGGTATCGGATATCGACAATATAGACAGTGGGGACGGAAAGGTTCTTTTAATGACGCTGCACAGTGCAAAAGGTGTTGAATTCCAAAGAGTTTATATCGCGGGTATGGAGGACGGACTCTTCCCCGGAATGGGAACTATATCTTCCGGAGAGCGGGAGGAAATGGAGGAGGAAAGAAGGCTTGCTTATGTCGGTATAACGAGGGCAAGAGAGTACCTTACTCTTACCTGTGCCAAGATGAGAATGATGCACGGCGAGACGCAGTTTAATCCGGTAAGCAGATTTATAAGGGAAATCCCGAAGGAACTTCTTGACGGCGCGCTTCCGAGGAGCAGATATTCGGATGATGAACCGGCCATGATTGAAAGGGGCAGCTCGAACAGACCTGCTGCAAGGCTTAGAAGCACCGCAACTCCGGAGTACAGAAAGCCTGCCATGCAGAATGAGATAAAGAGCCTTAATGCGATAGCGGGGCTTTCAAAGGGAATGCCGGCAGCCGCTTTAGGTGAGCTTTCCTACGCAACAGGGGATGTGGTAAGACACCGCAAATTCGGACAGGGAACCGTGATCAGCATAGTAAAAGAACCGAGGGATTACAAGGTAACCGTGGATTTTGACGCATACGGACAGAAAATAATGTATGCCTCTTTCGCAAAACTTGAAAAAGTCTGACAAATGTGATAAAATTAAGAAAATTTTTTATGGGGTTTGCCCGGAAAGGCAGGATAAAATGAGCAAGATTGAAGATTATATTGATACAATTAAAGCGGAGGCACCCGCAAAGTTTGAAGAGATCAAGGACAATATCAAGCTCAGAAATTTCCTCAAAAAGAAGGAAGCCGAAGAGATAATTGAAGAGGTAGAGGAAGAACGCAAGATCAAGGTTTGGGTTATAATCCTTGCTGTTATCGGCGTTATTGCTATCGGATGTCTTATTGGCTATATTATCTATCGCAAGAAGAAAAAGCCCGATTATCTCGATGATTTCGATTCAGATTTCGCAGATGATGACGAGTTCTTTGAGGACGAGGAATAACAGGATATTTTGTTAAAACGATCTATTGGATCCGGAGCAGGATCCGTTTTATAGACGCGGAACAGATCAGGGAAGGCATATATTGCGTTCCCTGATTTTTGTGTTTTATAATTAATCTCTCCGGATGAACCGGCAATACTGAATATAGAATATACAGGTAATACAGTTATGAAAAAAGGACAGGAAATACAGGGTAAGGTAATAGAGATAAGGTTTCCGAATATCGGAATCGTACAGACAAAAGAAGGGGAGAGAGTTGTAGTTAAAAACTCACTTCCCGGTCAGACAGTCCGTGCCCGCATAAACAAAATACGCCATGGAAAAGCGGAGGGAGCGCTTCTTGAGGTTGTGGAAAAATCACCTGCCGAGACAGGTGAGAGCTGTCCACACTTCGGCATTTGCGGGGGATGCACTTATATCTCACTTCCCTATGAAGAGGAATTGAAGATCAAGAACGACCAGGTTAAAGCGCTTATTTCACCTGTTTTGGAGAAGCAGTCTGCGGACTGTCTCTGGGAGGATATCTGCGAAAGCCCTGTAACCTTTGGTTATAGGAACAAAATGGAGTTTACTTTCGGGGATGAGTACATGGGCGGTCCGCTCGCTCTCGGAATGCACAAAAGAGGTAGTTTTTACGATATCGTAAATGTTTCCGGATGTAAGATAGTTGATGCGGATTACAGGAAGATACTTATCGCCACAAGGGACTATTTTGATGCCAAGGGACTGCCGTTTTATCACAGGCTAAGGCATGAAGGCTATCTTAGGCATCTGCTTGTCAGAAAGGCTGCAAAGACCGGGGAGATCATGGTTGCCATCGTTACAACAACGCAGCTTGATTTTGATATGGGAGAATATGTGGATTTACTTACGGGAATGGAGCTTGACGGAGAGATCGTTAGTATACTTCATACCTTCAACGATTCGCAGGCGGATGTGGTGCAGTCCGACAGGACCGATGTTTTATACGGCAGGGATTATATAAACGAAGAGGTTTTGGGGCTCAAGTTTAAGATTACGGAGTTTTCTTTCTTCCAGACAAATACATACAGCTGTGAAGTGCTTTACACTAAGGCGAGAGAATATGCCGGGCTTGCCATGAAGGAGATGAGGGAAGCACCGGGGGCTTTAAATGGCGGAGTGCTTTTTGATCTGTACTCCGGTACCGGAACCATTGCGCAGCTTATGTCGCCGTCTGTCGGTAAGGTGGTCGGCGTGGAAATCGTTCCGGAGGCTGTCCTTGCCGCAAAGGAAAATGCAAAGAGAAACGGACTTGAAAACTGTGAGTTCATAGCAGGGGATGTCCTAAAGGTTATTGACGATATAAATGATAAGCCGGATATGATAATACTCGATCCTCCCCGGGACGGCATCCATCCCAAGGCTATCGGGAAGGTAATAGATTACGGCGTGGAGTATATTCTGTATATTTCCTGTAAGCCAACGAGTCTTGCAAGAGATCTGGAAATATTTATCGAAAATGGATATGAAGCAAAGCGTATTGTTTGTGTAGACCAGTTTCCGTGGACGGCGAATGTTGAGGTCTGTTGTCTTCTTGAGAGGCTGAGATCGGCGAAGGAGCATATCGAGATTACAATTGATGCTGAGGATTACTATAGGATCAAGGATTCCCGAAAGGAATCTGAGTAATTTGTATATGCTTCAGGGAGGATATTTAGATACATATGCTCGAATTTAACACGAATAGACAATGGATTGATTTACTACCTAAAAAATGATAAACTTTAGGTAGTAAATTTGTATTTGGAGGAAATGATATGCACAGATATGATTATTCATTTCTGAAAAAATCTGTTCCCGGCAATATAGTCGGATTGACAGATATCATATCGGATCTCAGGTCAAAAGAAGAGTTTCGTAAACTTCAATATAGCGAAACATTTGAAATCTTGCGCCATAAAGCAATTGTTGAATCTGTTAAAGGCAGTAATGCAATTGAGGGAATTGTTACCACAGATGCAAGGATAAAGGATATTGTGGATGGTGCAACTCCTGTGACACATGATGAAATGGAGATATCGGGGTATAAGGATGCACTTAATCTGATACATACAGAACAAGCGAATCATGATACTAAAGAGGAAACGATCCTTTCTTTTCACAGGATGCTTTTGGCTCAGACAAACCCGCGTGAAGCCGGCAAATATAAAACGAGCGATAACTTTATCATGGAAATCAGACCGGACGGAAGCAGGCACATTCGATTTAAGCCTGTTTCTGCCGAAAAAGTAAGCGACGAGATGGAACAGCTTCTTTTGGCATATTATGATGCAAGACAGGATTATGAGATTTCACCGCTTTTACTTATTCCCTGTTTTGTTCTGGATTTCTTATGCATTCACCCTTTTATGGATGGTAATGGTCGAATTTCCAGATTACTGACGGTTATGCTTCTATATAAGTCCGGTTATGACATCGTAAAATACATTTCATTTGAAGGGCAGATCAACAAGTATAAGGACAGTTATTATGAGGCACTTAGGGTGTCATCTGACAAATGGCATGAGAATGAAAATGAATATGTTCCGTTTATTGTGAATTTCCTACAGGTCCTCTATAAGTGCTTCAAAGATCTGGATGAGTCCTTTACGGATATTTCTTTGAAAAAGGCAAAGAAGTCCGAGAGAGTTGAGAGTATTTTGATGGGAGCGATAGTACCAGTATCAAAGCAGGATATTATTGCAAAACTTCCGGATGTCAGCGTAAAAACAGTTGAACTGGTTTTGGGTAAGATGCTTAAGGATAATAAGATCAAAAAGATCGGAACATATAAAGATGCCCGGTATATGAGAAATACTGACATATAGTTTCTTGCCAACGTAACAGAACGTCGAAGTCTGCTTTGCATGAATGGGCATGATCATGGGGATGATTTTAAGGTGGTCGATCAGGTGCCGTTTTATACGTTAAATTCTGCTTACGGACCTTGGATCGGTTTACCAAATGGTGATGCTGATTTGGTGCCAAAATATGAATACCTCCACGGCTATGTGCCTTATGACAGAGCACTTAGTGCAGTAGTAACGATAGAAAGTGATGCCGATCGAAAACATTCAGGTGTGATCCGAATTGAAGGTATGCAGGGTAATTATGAGTCAGTGAAACCGGCGGAACTTGGCCTTGTGGATCCTTATTGGAATGGCGTTTCTGTAGAACCTAGAGCAAGTTCTTTTGTCATATCTTTTGATAGTATGAAGAAAGAGATAAAAGATT
>JAFVCL010000071.1 GCA_017479285.1 Lachnospiraceae bacterium | reverse complement strand
GTCTGGTCAAAGTTTCCCATTATCTTAAACTCCTGTCAACAGTTTTTTTATTTTGACTGCACAATATTACTCAACTTATTATTATGGCATAAAATAACACTTGATACTATATTTTTTCAGTAAATCTGAGAAAAATCATAAATGATTTCCATTTGAATACCGTCTAACTACTCTTGCGCCTGTCTTTACCGGATGCTGTATAGTAATCCTTTTTCTGTTTATACATGCGACCCTCTGCCTCCCGACTCATTTCCTGTATCGACTTTTCAGGCGCTTCATCCGATCTCACATGTCCTGTCGCTATAGATATACCATGCGAATACTTCCCTTTCCAGCTTTTGAACAATTCCCCGAGGTTCTCTGCAATCTTGATATACCTGGCAGCATCACATCTTATAAACGCAGCGAATTCGTCCCCACCGATTCTGTATACGCTTCCTTCACCTCCGAATGCCTTTTTCATGCAGTCGGCCGCACCCGTGATGAGTTCATCGCCAGCCTCATGTCCATATGTGTCATTTGCTGATTTCAGCTCATTAAGATCGAAGGAAAAGAGCGCAAGATCGGATTCCGGCTTCTTTCCAATATAGCTGTCCATATATTCATCAAATGCTCTTCGGTTTCCAATTCCCGTCATGCTGTCAACATGCGCCATACGGTATAAAGCATTCTTTTCTTTCTCGGCAGCAATAACAGCATCAATATTCCTGAACCCACATACAAATTGATCAATTCCCGCATCATCAGTCACCCTTGCGTAGGCAAGCTGCATATAATTTGTCTCGCCCTCTTCATTGATCCGCGAATAATTCACATAATATAGTTCATCTTTCCTGGCACTTCTAAGCAGCGACGAGAGATCTGTCTCAGCATACATTCTTTCCCGGTCTTTGGGGACTACATATTTTTCGATGTAGTTTTCCAATATAGCCTCATAATTGCCCTCATTCATGGAATTCATTATGACGGAGGATCTTGTGTCGCCCATATTATTGAGTATGAGCTTCCCATGATGTATGGATGTATCTACCAGCCAAACTGTCTCATATTCACACGACAGCCCTATCAAAAGAGTCTTCTCGTCCTTAAACAGATTGCGTCTCGCCCTGTCTGAAACCTCGTCATAGAGCAGTATGCTATATCTTTTTCCATTTGCGGTATATTCATGAAATCCATATCCATGAACCGTTATAAGCTTTCTCTGAGATCCGACAAATTCATGAAAGACAACATCGTATGGTTCATCATTATCAGAAAACGCCCTAACGGCATCGGTCATCTCCTCTTTTTCGATTATGTTCACAAAAGGATCCTGACCGTTAAGTCTTGCCATCATTTCTTCTCTTGTGGAGTGGTACATTCTGCATACCCCGTCAGATACTATATGAGCCCGGAATCTTCCCTCCTCAACATAGAATACCGCCAGTGGTATTTTGGATTTTTCATATTGATCATATATTTTCTCATCAAACAACATCATCTCTTTCTCCAATTTATTGCACCTCACATTTCTCTCATTAGTTTATGGAAATGAAGCTTTTAATCTCTGATATCGGTTCAATTATTATACCATATTTTTTCGGTATCAAACTGTTTCGGGTCAAAATAGTATGCTATAATATCATCCTGAGTTTTTCAATGCGATTTTGGAGTATAAAAACAAGATTCGGGAGCTTATTATGCGCAGACTTACAGAAGATGAAAGATATATGCGACTTGCGATAAAGCAGGCAGAGAAAGCACGGGCGCTCGGGGAAGTTCCCATCGGATGCGTTATCGTATATGAGGGGAAAATAATAGGGCGCGGATACAACAGAAGAAACACGGATAAAAACACACTCGCCCACGCCGAGATCACGGCGATAAACAGGGCAAGCAAAAAGATGGGCGACTGGCGTCTCGAGGGCTGCACACTTTATGTTACTCTCGAGCCCTGTCAGATGTGCTCCGGTGCCATTGTTCAGGCGAGAATCCCGAAGGTAGTCATCGGAGCCGACAATCCCAAGGCAGGCTGCGCCGGTTCAATCCTCAACATATTAAATCATCCGGCCTTCAACCATCAGGTGGAAACCGTAAACGGAGTCCTTTATGACGATTGCAGCCGGATGCTTAAAGAATTCTTCTCCGATCTCAGGAAAAGACTAAAGACCGGGCGAAGCTGATCAGTTTCCGAATACCTTGAGGTAATCCTTCTGGAACTTCTCGATTCCCTGGTCGGTAAGAGGATGCTTTGTCATCTGCTCAATTACGGAATAAGGGATCGTTGCGATGTCAGCGCCTGCAAGAGCACAGTCGGTAACATGGATAGGATTACGGATGGAGGCTGCGATTATCTCTGTCTCGTATCCGTAGATAGCGAAGATCTCTGCAATCTGGCGGATAAGCTCGATTCCGGGAGTAGAGATATCATCAAGTCTTCCAAGGAAGGGTGATACATAGGTAGCTCCTGCGTTTGCAGCAAGGATAGCCTGGTTAGCAGAGAAAATAAGAGTAACATTTGTCTTGATCCCTTCAGCGGAAAGAACCTTAACAGCCTTAAGTCCCTCAACGGTCATAGGAATCTTAACTACCATATTCTTGTGAAGCTTTGCGATCTCGCGGCCTTCTGCGATCATTCCCTCAGCATCAACGGTGGTAGCCTTAACCTCGCCTGAGATAGGTCCGTCTACGATTGAAGCGATCTCCTTTAAGATCTCCTCCTGGGGGCGTCCGCCCTCTTTAGCGATAAGGGAAGGGTTTGTGGTAACTCCACAGATAACGCCCATCTCGTTAGCCTTTTTAATCTCTTCGATCTTGCCGGTGTCAACGAAAATTTTCATGATACATTCTCCTTCATATTAATTTCAATATACTCCGCACAGGGGACTGCCGCGGTATAAACCGTGCACTCACTTTTCCTGTGCGGTGATACTCAATATGTTAACAGATTTTTGCTTATCTGTAAAATACCTCTCCGAGCATAAGGTCCTTCTTGAAGTCCCTGATATTGGTATTCCTGTCGATAAATACCGCCTCGATTCCCATCGCTGCTGCCCAGTCGCCCATCTGCTCCGCTGTAATATCATAAGAGAAAGCGGTATGGTGCGCTCCGCCGGCGAGAAGCCAGCTTTCAGTGCCGGTGTAGAAATCCGGCTGCGGTGTCCAGAAATTGATCGCGGTAGGAAGCTTTGGGAGAGGCTTTTCAACCTTTTTACAGTCAACATCCTGGATTATAAGGCGGAAGCGGTTTCCAAGATCGATAAGGGAGGTTGCGATTCCCGCCCCGGTCTTTGACTGGAACACAAGTCTTGCGGGATCTTCTCTGTCACCCATTGAAAGAGGCTGGCACTTAATCTGGATGGGACCATCGGCGATGGTGGGACAGATCTCAAGCATGTGAGCCTGAATGATTCCCTCCTTGCCCTTTACAAGATTGTAAGTGTAGTCCTCAAGCATCGAGCTGCCCTTGGCATCCTTCATTCCATAGCTCATTATCTTCATAAGGCGGACCATGGCGGCAACCTTCCAGTCGCCCTCTGCGCCGAAGCCGTAGCCCTTCTCCATAAGTCTCTGGATTGCAAGACCGGGGAGCTGTTTCAACGCTCCGAGATCTCCAAAATGGGTAACTATAGCCTGGTAATTCTTCTCCTTAAGGAATCTCTCGAAGCCAAGCTCGATCTGGGCCTGCACGGCTACATGCTTCTTAAACTCCTCCGGATCTCTTCCCTCAAGGCAGATATCGTACTTTTCGTAATACTCATCTACAAGTGCGTTTGTATCGGAAGCGGATACCTCCGCAACCGCCTCTGCTATCTGGTTAACGGGATAAGCGTCAACAGTCCAGCCGAACTTAAGCTGTGCTTCAACCTTATCACCTTCGGTTACGGCAACATTTCTCATGTTGTCTGCGATACGCATTACGCGGATATGACCCGACTCTACGATACCGACAGCGGTACGCATCCATCCGGCTATCTTTTTCTGAACCTCCGCATCCTTCCAGAAGCCCACAACGATCTTTCTCTCAATACGCATTCTCGAAAGAATATGCGCATACTCTCTGTCTCCGTGGGCAGCCTGGTTCTCGTTCATGAAATCCATATCCATCGTCTCATAAGGGATTTCCTCATTGTACTGGGTATGAAGATGAAGAAGAGGCTTTCTGAGCTCCTGCAGACCGAATATCCAGTTCTTCGCGGGCGAGAAGGTGTGCATCCATGTAATTACGCCCGCACAGTTCTCGTCATTATTTGCCTCGTTAAAGGTCTTTCTTATCATATCAGCGGTCAAAAGAGTGGGCTTCCATACAATCTCAAAGGGAAGCACTCCGGAGGCGTTAAGTCCCTCCACCATCTCCTTTGCGTGCGCAGCAACATGCTCGAGACACTCATCTCCGTAGAGATCCTGCGAGCCTGTGCAAAACCAGAACTGATACTTCTTTACAGATAACATTTTATAATCCTCCTATATTTTGTGCCTATTAAATATTGCAATGTTTTTGTTATTTATTGCTCCTAAACACATATCAAATGACTATACACATGCTCAGTCGCAAAAATTACTGACTTATCTTTTTCACTCAGCTATCCGTTTAAATTTCGATTGCCTTGCAGATATCCTTCTGGGCGGGGATTGCCTTGATGTATCTCTCGATATATTTGTCAAAGCCTGCGACATCCTCGGGATCGGGCTGCATTACGCTTCCCTTTTCGCCGTGGAATACTTTGTCGGAGAGGTACTTATCGAGGCTCTCGCCATCTGCCTTATTAACCATATACGCGGCAAGAAGCGCCATTCCCCAGGGTCCGCCTTCACCCGCGGTCTCCATTACGGCTACCGGAGCGTTCATTGCTGCGGCGAGAACACTCTGTCCGACACCCTTTGTCTTAAAGAGTCCGCCGTGTCCGTAGATGGTATCCACCTTAACCTTCTCCTCCTTAAAGAGGATATCGCATCCGATCTTCAGGGTTGCAAGTGAGGCGTAAAGATGAGTTCTTACAAAATTTGCAGGGTTCATCTTTGCATCGGGCTTTCTCGCAAACATGGGTCTTCCCTCATCGGTTCCGATAACGGGCTCACCGGAAAGGGTATTGAACGCAAGGAGTCCTCCGCAGTCCTTCTCTCCCTTCATGGCATTGTTGTAGAGCATTCCGTAGATGGTATTGAGGCTTACATCCATGCCGAACATTTCGGCGAATTCCTTGAAAAGACCGATCCAGGCGTTTATATCCGAAGTGCAGTTGTTGCAGTGGACCATAGCAACCGCGGGGCCTGCGGGAGTTGTAACAAGGTCAAGCTCCTCGTGAACCTTTTTAAGATCTTCCTCAAGAACAACCATTGCAAATACACTCGTTCCGGCGGAAACATTTCCGGTTCTTACGGCAACGGAATTGGTTGCGACCATACCTGTTCCAGCGTCTCCCTCGGGGGGAGCGATGGGGATTCCCGCCTTAAGATTTCCGGATACATCGAGCTTCTTTGCGCCCTCCTCCGTAAGTCTGCCTGCGCTTTCTCCAGCAACAAGGACCTTGGGAAGGATCTCTCTTATATTCCATGAATACTTCTTTACATTTTCAAGTGCGGCGAACTTGTCCAGCATCGCGCTGTTGTAATCACAGGTAGCGGAATCGATCGGGAACATACCGGAAGCCTCTCCCACACCCATAACCTTCTCGCCGGTCATCTGCCAGTGGATATATCCCGCGAGAGTCGTAAAGAAATCTATATCCTTTACATGCTCCTCTCCGTTAAGGATAGCCTGGTAGAGATGGGCGATGCTCCAGCGCTGGGGAATATTGAATCCCAGAACCTCGGTAAGTTCCTTTGCAGCCTGTCCGGTTATTGTATTTCTCCATGTCCTGAAGGGGACAAGGAGCTTTCCTGCCTTGTCAAAAGGCATGTAACCATGCATCATTCCGGAAAATCCGATTGCTGCAAGATTTGTTATATCTATATCAAATCTCTCCTTTACATCCTTTCTGAGATTTGAATAACAATCCTGAAGTCCGTTCCAGATATCATCAAGCGAATATGTCCATATTCCGTTATCAAGGCGGTTCTCCCACTCATGATCCCCCGATGCAATGGGATTGTGATTCTCATCGATGAGCACTCCCTTTATTCTTGTGGATCCGAATTCAATTCCGAGAACTGCCTTTCCGCTCTCGATACACTCTTTTGCACTGTTCATTACAAACCCTCCAAAATTGACTGTGTTAATTATTTTTAACTACATATATTTCACGGCCCAGAAACTTTCGTTTTCACTGACCCATGTTATTGCGATTATATCATTTCCCGCCTCATCGGTCTGCCTAATTATTGCTCGCGACTTCTCGGGTATTTTGATATTCAGCTCCCTGACCTCTCCCTTGGAGATATTTACCTCCTCAGCTTCATGAACCTCTCCGGAAATATCGCTTCCGTGGCGGACAAGAAAATATTTCCCGTCAGGTGCTTTATAAAGTTCCTCATCTCCGTTTACAGCAAAGGGAGCGGCAGTAAGCCATCCGTCCTTCGTCCGAAGCAGCCTGTGAACCCTCGGCTCGTGGCGCTCTGTTCCGTCGTCAAAGCGCTGGTGATATACGACATACATCTCATCTGAAGCCTTGCCGTGACCGGATACTTTACCCTCCTCAATGAAGGCGCTGCAATGTCCCGGAGCCTTATAACCAACGGACAGGCTGGGAAAGCTGTAATTTCCCATAAGCTTTAACCCGTAGGGTTCATGGTGCGGAACTCTTCCGAAGGTCTGTTCTTTCATATCCACATATGGTCCCTCGGGTTTCTTCGCTCTAAACAATCTGATCTGATAGCCTCCGTCTCTTGCGAGCCATCCGTAGGAAACGAAGAGATAATAATAACCGCTTACTTTGTCATACAGTATATACGGTCCCTCTATCGACTTATGACCTCCTCCGATAAGCCTTCTGCCGTAGTACGGATCCACATGCTCCTTTTTATTCTCCGCAGGATGAATAAGCCTTCCTGTCTTTTCATCTATCTCAAGAAGGAATATCCCCCCGCTCCATGATCCGTAAACCATCCAGAAGCGTCCGTCCTCATCGTGAAAGGTATTCGGATCGATGCAGTTCGGATAGGCAAGATTATTGTAGTTTCCGTTCTTTTTAAGGTACCTTCCGCCGTCATATTTCTTTCCCATGACGCGCTTTATATTTGTCTCTTCTATAGTCTCTTTCGTAAATCCCGAATCAAGCAGCCTTTCCTCAAATTTATAGGGTCCCTCCGGTTTATCCGCAGTCGCCATACTGATGATTGACTTGATATAAGAGCCCGAGCTGCAAAGGTACATAACATATTTTTTCAGATATGGATTATAGCTTACATCCGGCGCCCAGACATCCTTAAATTTCCCCTTAAATCCCTTGACGAATTTAAAGTGATCGCAGGATTCGTCAAAAAGATCCGAAAAAAGCTTTTCTCCTCCGCCGAATTCTCCGGTTAGCTGTTTCCAGCTTCGAAGGTCATTACTTACCGCACTTGTAAAATGGGTTCCGAAGATGTAATATTTTCCCTTTTTTTCCGTAAACAGCATGGGGTCATGAACTGTAGCCCCGGCATTTAGATTTCCTTTTTTCATATTTACCACTTTTTATATGGGCAATGGCTTACCTTTGCAGCTGCCCTCAGCTCCACATAGCATCCGCAGGCATCGCAGGTCCCGGCGTTAAGTCTCTCGCACTCCTTGCAGATTGCAAGACGCTTCTCGTATTCCTCCGGTGAAACCTGATCCTCGCCCTTTATCGCACTTTTGTATTTCTCGATCATCGCCCTGTCTGCTTCAGCCATCTCCCGGAGCAGACATTTCTTACAGACATTTACTGCCATTTATCCCCTCGTCCTCCGATCCTAAGTCTCCTATCCTTTGTTCTTATCTGAGCCTTCATTTTTCATCCGATGCATTATTACCGTTTCGTTCCCCGTCTTTAAACAGGAAGCTTTCATTGGGATTTCCTGATAACTGTTCTTTGCGCTTAGCTTCCCGGCGTCTTCGTTTCTCGTCGTTAAGCTTTACATACTTTCTCGACTTCATGATGACATAGAATACTCCTACCGCCACAGCGAATATAACCGAGGCAATTATCATCTTGTCGAACTTCATGTGGAGATACGACAGGGAGACAAAGCTCACGATAAGAAGCATTATCATCAGCCAGCCGAATGCCACCGCCACCGTGACAAAAAACAGTATTATATCCAGGATTATATCCTTTACGCTGTAAGGATTATCGTGGTATTTCTCCGTCATTTCGTCTGCGCTTTCCTGCATGGAGCGGACTATCTGCTGGGTGTCATCCTCGTATAACCCCCCTGAATTCTTTCTTCCTTCATTGGTTAAATCATTCATATACTGATAATCTTTATAGCTTACTTCTAAACTGCGAGTTTCCCATTTCGTAACCAACAGTTATTTAGGCCGAATCATTTGCCTGAATATCTGTAATCATTCCGCTATACTTTTACTGCCCCAGAAGGTAATCTGATTACCCTTTCCGAGCGCTGTAAAGGTCATGGTATTTATGGAGGTTCCCTCCACATTCATCTCGAGGGTCAGACCGCTGTAGGTCTCTCCGCCGATGGTTATATCAATATAAGGCGTTCCCTCCTCAAGACTCCAAGAGCCCTCATAGTCCCCTGTTATGCTGCCGTCCTCCTTAAGCTCTATCGCGGAAGGCTTGTTGACATCGAGATTTGCATAATCGATATTGAGCTCATGCATTATAACATCATAAGTGCCCGCTACTTCACTTACGGAGTATCCGTCCTCCTTAAGTGTCTCCCCGCTTGTCTGGTAGGGCGCGGCCACAAGCCATCCGTCCTTATTAAGGAAGAGCTGGTGAACCTTTACATAGTGCCCTTCACTTCCGTCGGTGGTGCGGGTGTGGAACACGATGTAGGCCTTTCCGTCGTCATCCACGAAGGCTGAGTTGTGTCCCTGCGCCACCTGTCCCTGGGTGAAGGTTCTCCATTTGTATCCACCAAATAATCTCACGCCTACAGGTATATTAAAGTTCTGTACCCAATTGTCAAAGTAAGGAGTATTGTCAAGCTCGTCAACATAGTCACCGTCAGGCCTTTCGCTCCTGAATACCCTTACATTATATCCGCCCTTTGCCTCAAGACCTCCATAGCACATAAAGAGCCAGTAATAATCACCGATCTTCTGGATGTATGAAGCCTCACCGGATGCGTACGCACCGCCCGCAATCTTCTTTCCGAAGTATGGATCCGAATGGATATTGTCGGCATAACTTACGCTCATATCTCTGAAGCCTGTCTGCTCGTCAAGCTCCAGCATAAATATGCCGCCGCTCCATGAGCCGTATGTCATCCAGAGATTTCCCTCGTCATCATAGAATACGCAGGCGTCAATATTATTGGGATAATAATCCCCCCACTTTTTGCCCTTGTTATATCTCTCGGGATATTCTGTCTCCCCCGTTACCTCAGCCACATCGGTCTCATCGTAAAATTCATCGCTGTGGAAACCGGACATAACCACCATGCCTTCATAGGTCCAGTCGCCTTCGATGGTGTCTGCGGTAAGAAGAACTATGGACGAATACCAGTTATCACCATCAACGGATAAGTACATGCACCACTTACCCATTGCGGTATTGTAGATAACATCCGGCGCCCACATATATCCGTCAACCTTATAATTCTTGCTTCCGTGGGCGGACCAGGCAGCGGGCTCTTCAAGCAGATTTCTGTAATCCGTACTTAAATTGTTGCTGAAGCTGCTCCAGTTCTGCAGGTCATAGGACTTCGCCCAGGCCCTGTGGGAGCCGAATATGTAATAACACTTCTTTCCCTCTTTATCCTCACCCACAACAATTGAAGGATCGTGACAGGATACGGTCTTAAGCGTCACCTTATCGGCTGCATCGATCTCTACTCTCTGCTGGAACATAATGACCTCAACGATATATCGTATCATCAGTTCCTCACCGTCACAATTGATCTTTACATAGGGGCGGAGTGTCACCTTTTCAATATCTCCCGAAAGCGCGAGCTTGGCTCCGGAGGTTGGCGTAAGCGGAGTCTCCGGATATGCAATAACCGTGCCCTCGTACGACGCGCTGTCCCCGGTAAGTATCTGTCCGGAAAATGATGGTCCGCCGCTCTCTCCGATATTATCGTCGTTTGTCGCCTCCACCGAAACCATGCTTACGGTGTAGCCTGCACGGTTATTGGTGACAGTAAGTGAATAACCAATGGTTTCCCCTTTTTTAACAGTGGATTTATCGGTGGCAAGAGTAACCGTTATTCCGTTCTCGGTCTGCTCGTTCAATTCGCCGTTATAACCATCGGGTATCTGTGAATCTCCTGTACTGCCCGTGCTATTTCCCGAGCATCCCGTTATGGCAAGGATCATCGCCCCGGATATAATAACCGCGATCATTCTTTTTTTAATATCAGAAACAAATCTCATTTTCCGATCCCTCACTTAGTTTATTTACAGCTTTTCCTTTATTGTTTTGTGTCAATATCAGCTATATATCCTTTTGACCTGTAAGCCTGCATTAATACAATTTGTTTTTATAATCAAATACAGGTCTGCCCTCCTCGTCCCACTTTACTTCCATAAGCATCGTGTGACGATTGGGGTCATAGAGCGGATCACCCTCTATCTCAAGATAGGTTCTCGCATGGTATACGCACACATCCCTGCCGTCCTCGGTCTTTGTAAAGGAATTATGACCCGGCCCGTAAAAGCCTTTTTCCCTGTCCGATCTAAGTACAGGTTTTTTCTCTTTTTTCCATGCTCTCGGATCAAGAAGATCCCCGTCTTCGGAAATCGAGAGCATACCCATACAATAGCACTCCCCCGTCGCACTCGCGGAATAAGTAAGGAATATCTTTCCGTCATGCTTTATTACCGCAGGACCCTCGTTAACCCAGATATCAACCCTCTCCCAGTCGTAATCCGGCGTTGTAAGGAGCACCTGCGCCGTTGCCAGCTTTGTCGGACTCTCCATACGCGCGATGTAAAGATTCGATATCTGTATTCCCACGCTTACTTTCTCCGCCCACACATAATAATACTCTCCCTTGTTCTCAAAGATGGTGGCATCGAGAGAAAACGCCTCAAAGGAGTAGATATCGTCGTCACTTCTTTGTATCATTCCGCGCTCTACCCACTCGTCCTTCATCGGGTCGCTTCCCGTGCATTCAAGAATATAGGGTCTTAAGCGCCAGATATCCTCCTCTCTTGATGCAGCAAAATAAATGTACCATTTACCGCTTAAGAAATGAAGCTCCGGAGCCCAGATATGGCGGCTCATATCCCCGGAGGCGTGCTTTGTCCACACAGTCTTCTCCTCCGCGTCTTTAAGCCCCTCAAGGGTATCGCTGCACCTAAGCACTATCCTGTCATAAGCAGGAACAGAGGCGGTAAAATAATATTTTCCCTCTGCGCTCCTTGTAACAAACGGATCCGCACGCTGCTCTATAAAGGGGGTATTGTACTCCGTCAGTTTTCCGTTTCTTGGTCTTTCGCTCATCTCTTTTCTCCTGTCATTATAAATCTGTGTAAATATACTGATTGTCCGATAAACTGTAGTTTTTATATACGCCCGGTGCGTGTATATAAACTGCAATTTATCGCACAACTGTATTCAAATAGTCGATCTGAACCCACTATTTGTTATAAAAGAACTCCCCGGGATGCATAGCATCCGCACCCCGGGGTAAATCCATTATTCTCGGCCGCTAATGACTGACAAAAAGTATGTGTGCGTCCGAAAATGTCATTTTCATGATCAATCGATCACGAGGTATGAGCCCTCGCAGAGCAGGCAGAAGTATAGGTCTCCGCCGGTGGTGATGCCGGTAAAGCTCTGCTGGAATGTTCTTCCGTCAGCGGTGGTAACATATGCCTTAACATCAGCTGTTGCACCGTTGTTGGTAACTGCAAGAAGAACGTGTGCTCCGTTCATATCTTCCTTAAAGGTATCAAAGTTGAAGTTGTTCTCTACGGTTGCGGTAGCATAGCCGTCGCCCCATCCGAATGCATCGGAACGAAGAACAGCGTACTCTGCATAGCCTTCCGTGGTATCAGCACTGTGTCCGGTAGGAGTGGTCTGGAGACATACAAGGTAGTTTCTCCAAAGCTCTGCCTCATCAGTGTAGTTTGTAAAGCTCTTGTAAACAGTTGATCCTTCAGGTACTGCATAGATGTTTGAGAATGCGGTCCAGAAAGGAGTTGAGCAATCGGTATTACCAACCTTCTCGCCCTCGATAACAAGGTAAGATCCCTCGCAGAGAAGCTTGAAGTAAAGGTCTCCGTCGATGGTGATTCCCTTATAGCTCTGATAGTAGCTCTGTCCTGCTGCGGTGGTGACTGCACAGTATACATCAGCGCTTGAACCGTTATTGGTAACGGTAACCGCTACGCTTGCACCGTCCATGTCTTCCTTGAAGCTGTCGAAGTTGAAGTTATGATCTACAGTTGCAGCCTCGTAGCCATCTCCCCATCCATACGCATCTGCACGGACTACTGCATATTCTTTGTATCCCTCATAGGCTTCCGCACTATGACCTGCAGGTACATTCTGAAGTGCTACGAGATAGTTTCTCCAAAGCTCTGCACCATCGGTGTAGTTCTTGAAGTATACGGTCTTTGAGGTTCCTTCAGGAACTGCATAGATATCTGAGAATGCGGTCCAGAAAGGAGTGCTTCTGTCGGTATTTCCTACGGTAACAGCATCAAATGAGAGATATGATCCCTCGCAGAGGAAGCATGCATAGAGAGGTCCTCCGGTGGTGATTCCCTTGTAGCTCTGGTAGAAGCTTCTTCCGTCAGCGGTGAGTACATCCGCATAAACATCAGCAGTATCGCCGTTATTGGTGATGGTAACGGTAACCTTTGCACCGTCCATGTCTTCCTTAAAGGTATCGAAGTTGAAGTTGTTATCTACAGTAGCGGTCTCATATCCATCGCCCCAACCGAATGCATCCGCACGAAGAACAGCATACTCGGCATATCCTTCAGTATCATCGGCACTGTGTCCGGAAGGAGTGGTCTGGAGACATACAAGATAGTTTCTCCAAAGCTCTGCGCCGTCAGTGTAGTTTGTGAAGGTCTTGGTCACGGACTGTCCTTCAGGGATCTCGAAGATATCTGAGAATGCAGTCCAGAAAGGAGTACTTCTGTCGGTATTTCCGACTACGATGCCGCCTGCCTTTGCAGTCAGATCCTTTACGGAAAGAAGCTCTACATAGCTGTCCTTGTTGGTGAAGGTAAGATTGATAGCCTCATCGTCTGCTACGCCGGTAGCGAAGGTTACATTTGCAACATTTGCTCCTACAGAGCCGTAGATATCGATATTATCGCAGGAAAGAGTAATCTCATCGCCGCTTCTTGAAACGGTAATAACGGGAGAAGCCTCTCTCATGGTATTTGAAAGCCATGAATTCCAGTTACCCCAGGTGTAGGTAAAGTCATTTGTGATATCATTTCCGTTAACAGTTCCGGAAGCGTCTGCATAGATGGTTGCAACATCCTTGCTCTCGGTAGCGAACTTAAGGATGTAGTTGTTCTTCATATCAGCGCCGTCTGACCAGTTCTTAAGAGTGAACTTGAAGGTCTCGCCATCCTTGATAGGATATGCGTCAGAGGTGTTTGCACCTTCCTCAGCCTTAAGTGAGAGATCTCCGAGTGCGGTGATGAACTCCGCGCTTGCTACAGGCTCGATAACTCTCTCGGGCTCCTGAAGAGCTACGGAAGAATCTCCGTCTGCGGCAAGTGCAGCAATCTCTGTAGCATCAAGAGCTCTGTCATAGATGTAAAGCTCATCGAAAGCTCCCTTGAATACTGCGTCCCAGTAGTTGATTCCGAGAAGGAACTCGAATGAATCTGCGGGAACCATTGCGCTCTTAACGATGCTTACGGGAACAACCTCACCATTGGTTATCTTCTGATATTCCTGTCCGTCAACATAAACCTTTGCATAGTAAAGATTTCCGTCAGCGGATACATTGTTCTCGTCTACAACAAGTGCAAGGTGCATCCAATGTCCGGTCTGGGGATCTGCTCCTGCTGCCTTCCACTCTGCGCGGCCTACGCCTGCGCCCTCGTTAGACCAGATGCCGGGGAATACCTGCTGGGTTGAATCATCGTCGGATGCAAGCCAGTCAAATGCTGCCCACTGCTCTGCTCCGATGTCCTTGTTACCCTTGATATCGGGTCCCCAGATGGTATTGGGCATATAAAGCGCACTTCTCTGGCAGTATGTCCAGTAGGAAATGGTGTAGGAATTTCCGACACCGTTTACATCCTCAAGGTCGTATCCGAATACACCATCATTGTAAAGAGCTTCGCCCTTAACACCGGGGATGTAATTCTTCTCCTTCTCTACGGGAACCATAGTGGAGCCTGCTTCGCAGGTAACCTTTCTTATGGTTTCCTTGTCATCAGCCTGGTCAAAGGAATAATAGTACTTGTAGTCTGTCGGGATATCGGCAGATGCGGTAGCAGCTCCGGTTGCCTGACCTGCATCGCCTGATGCGCCGGTATCTGCTCCGGTATCTCCTCCCTTAGAGCATCCTGCGATCACAGTCGCCGCCATAGCTCCGCAGAGAAGAACGCTTAAAAGCTTCTTTTTCATTTAGCTTTCCTCCTATAGTAATTATAAAATTTAAATAACTTTTTATCTTACCCGGGGCCTTGCTGCCCCGGGGTAAAACCATTTTTTGTTCCTTATCATGAACCGAAGGAATCAACTACTGCCTGGTACTGTGCGATCTCCTCTTCGGAAAGAACATCGTATCCGGAAGGTCCGAAGTAAGAGAGCATAGCCTCTGCATGATAGTAATTTGCCTGCTCGGTAGCCTCTGCGGCATAATCGGCAGCCTTTGCGGTTCCGGCATCTACAAGGTCATGAATACCGATCTTGTTGAAGTACTGGTCACAGAAGTTCCAGTAACCTGCGATGGAGTACCAGCCGTAAGGAACGGGTCTTGTGATGGATGCAAAATAGTCATCCCAGTACTTCTTATGTTCCTCATCGGTGGGGAACATTGCCTTGTATCTATCCCAAACCTCGGTGTCGAGAGTCATAGGTACAGGCATATTTGCGTGCTTAAGAGCTACGCCGGAAGCATTTGTGATGCTCTCATCCTCATAAATATCAAGTCTTGCCTTCCAGCCTTCGGTTCCGATACCCATGAACTTAAGAAGAAGATATGCTTCATAGGGATGCTTGCAGGATGTGGATACACCACCGATGTACATATTGGCGATGATATTGTGATCCTTCTCATCTACAACATTTGGAGTTACATAAGGAACGATATCAAGTCCGTACTGCTCCTGATAACCATCGGTTCCCCAGAGGTTCTGATAAGACCAGAAGCCCTCGGAAAATACTGCCACATGTCCGGTAGCGCCGAACCAAGTTCCCCAGTCGCCCGACCAGTCTTCCATCTGCTGGGTGTTCTGCTTGGGAGCTACATATCCGCCGGTCTGAAGATCGCCGAATTCCTGCTCCCCGATTGCCCAATAGGAAAGGTCAAAATCGGTTCCGTCGAATCCGAACTCACCCTTGATGGCACGCTCTGCGGTTGCGCAGGCAGCGATTCCGTAAAGAGAGTCAAGTCTGTTGTAGAAGCCGAGCCCGTAGTACTTCATTCCGGAACGGTCATCAACGGTTGCATCCTTGATAAGCTGGATCATCTCAGCCCAGGTCCAGTCGGTTCTGGGCATCTCAAGGTTGAGCTTTGTGATAACATTTCTGTCGATGAAGATAGCGCTGGGCTGGTACCAGGTGGGAAGTCCGAACCATCTGTCGGTGTCAAACTTTCCGATACCGTAGTTCTTGATGGAAACCATCATATTGTCCATGTCGGGATCGTTCTCAACATACTCGGTGATGTCCATCCAGTACATATTTGCGAGAGCTGTATCGGAATCGGTTCCGGAGAATACATCCGGGAAGGTTCCGGCCGCTGCCGCTGCGGAAAGGTCAGTTGACATATCCGCGATCTGCTTACACTCTACCTTGATATTGGGATACTTCTTCATGAAAGCCTCAGCCATAAGTCCGACTGTGGTCTCATCCTCGTAGTGCCAATAGGTAAGTGTAATGTTGTCGGTGGTAACCCCGTCTTCTCCCGTAGCGCCGCTTGAATTTCCCGAGCCTGAACCCGAACTGCCGCAGCCGGTGAGAACCGATGCCACCATAGCTACTGTAAGAAGAGCAGCTACAATTTTGTTCTTTTTCATAACATCCTCCTTTGCGTATGAAAATTAGTTTTTTTGTTTTTATTCACCCGTGATACCTGCCCTGTCAATGCTCTCTACAAACTGCTTCTGGAGTATGAGGTACATTACAAGCAGCGGTAGTATGCTCAGCGTCGTCGCGGCCATTCTGACTGACTCGTTAAGGCTCGTTGCCGTATCTCCGACTGTCGCCCTCGTGTTGAAGGACTGGTCAAAATTCTTTAGCTGTACAACAAGGTTCGTCCAGACTGTATTCGCTGAAAGCCCCTGTACATAAAGCTCTGTGAGATAAGACTCATTCCAGTACCATACGAACGAGAAGAGCACTACCGTTACTATCGCAGGTACAGCCGAAGGAACCGCGATACGGAAGAAGGTCTTGAAGTGTCCCGCTCCGTCGATTGCCGCCGCCTCGGTGAGTACCTTGGGTATCTGTTTAAAGAACTGATAGAATATCAGTATGAATATGGGGGCATTAAGTCCGTTTCCGAAAAGTGCCGGGATAACGAAGGTCAGTATCGTACCGAGGATGTGCATATTGTTGTAAAGCACATATGTAGGTATCATGGTTACCTGGCTCGGAAGGATATAGGAGAAGATCAGGAGCCCCATCATTATCTTCTTTCCCTTGAAATCGTATCTTGCGAAGCCGTAGCCCACAAGCATACAGATTACTATATTGCAGAGTGTCGGAAGTCCCGCTATGGCGATTCCCTTGAGGAAGGACATAAGGAAGTCCATTGACTTTCCGGCATCGATATAGTTTTGGAGATAAAATGTGCTGGGAAGCCATTTTACCGAGGTATCGAGAAGGTCGTCCCTGCTCATGAAGCTTGTGCTTATCATATAGAGCATAGGATAAAGGTAAACAAAGCCGATGCAGATGAGAAGCGCGTATATCACTATCATCTTGCCCACGCCCTGTTTTTCTCTTGTTCCGAAAATAAACCGGTGGAGCCTTTCCTTTGTAAATATCTTTTTAATAGTCTCCGTTGCCGTCGTAGGTCTTGTAGCGGTGACTGCGCCTTGCGCGTTCGAGCTTCTTGACATTTCTTGCGCCCCTCCTTTCTATCTTCCTTGCGAGTCTTTCCTCGCGCTTCAACATTCTCTTTCTCTTTGAAACAAGTCTGTCATACTGATCTCTCTTGTTTCCAAGTAACAGGAAGAAGAGAAGAACTATAAGTGTAACGACTATGGAGTACATCCATGCCATCGCCGATGCGTATCCGTAGCCCTTTTCCTTTGTACCGGAGAACATAGCGTTCTTGATCATCGTGATCAGCTCGTTCTGCTCGTTGCTTGAGAGGAAGATTACCGTATAAACCGCGTTCAGCAGGATAAAGTTCTTTATTGTGGGAAGCGTTATCTTCCAAAAGCACTCCCATCCGCTTCCTCCGTCCATCTTAGCCGCCTCGTAGAGCGAAGGGTCAACCTTTTGCAGCGCCGATAGGAATATGAGTATCTGGACTCCGGAATACCAGAGGACCATGATCATATTTCCAAAGAGCTCGCCGACGGAATTCGCCATCTTTGTCGGAAGGAATGTATCCAGTGCATTGATAACCGCCTGTGTGTTCATCGCCGGGATTGTTGACGCTCCTTCACTTACAAGCATATTCATAACCGGTCCGCTTACTATGATGACCGGGAGGAAGAATATGAGTCTGAAGAAGCCCTTCAGCTTTATCTTTCCGTTCAGCATCATCGCTATGATAAGCGCGAATACTACGATTATCGGAACCTCCACAATCGTCTGCCAGATGTATGTCACAAGCTGCTGTGGGAACTCCGGATTCTCGAGCCATATCTGGGTAAAGTTACCGGTTCCCACCCATGTGAATTTCGTCCCGAGAGGCGTGATCCTTATGTTGTACCACATGTAGTAGAAGGATTGTCCTAACGGGATCAGCACAAAGATCAGTGTACCGATTATCCACGGAAGAACAAAGAAGTAACCCATTCTTGCTTCTCTGGCTTCAAGCTTTCCGCGCTTTACTTTGACCTTTTTAGGTTTTGTTTCTTCGATATTTGTTTTTGCCTGGTCTTTATTATCACTCATTACCTGCCTACCTCATAGGACATCGAACCAACGGTTATTCCGTCCGCTGTCTCATCCTGTAAGCTATAGTTTACATATACCTTGATACCGTTTGAGTAGGTAACCTTTGTAATTCCGTTTTCAAGTATCTCGTGCTTTACGATCTGCGCTCCTTCGGTCTGCGTTCCGAGCTCCTTAAGCTTCTCTGAATACTCAACGATCGTGTCCTTATATGAGCTGTATTCGGAGCTGTATATATCGCTCGAATTCGTGTAGATAAGTTCCGCTGAGCTCTCCTTTGTTATGTAGAAGGAGGGGAAGCTTCCGCTCTCAACCATCTTGAGGAAGAACTCCTGCTTGTTTGCTTCAAAGTTTACATACTCGGCATATACCGGGATGCTTCCTTTAAGTACCATGCTGAGGAAGGGTACGCTCTCGTCCTCAAAGATGTAAGCCGAGGTGTAAAGGGGCATATCCAGAAACGCCTGTGTGTCCGACCAAAGGTATGCGAAAGGCTGTTCCATGATCAGCTTTGTGCTATCTGCGACCTTTGATACTGTGGCTGCGTACGAAGACTGGGTGTTGTATCTCGTGTAATTGCTTCCGCTGTAGTTATAGGAGAAAACATTGTTTGTTATTCCGGCAAGAGCCAGATTATTTACTCCCTTTGCAGTGTAACTCTTAATAAATCTGTCTAAAAGAGTGTCGCTTCGAGTGGGGATGAGAAACAGGAGTTTTTCGTACACATCCATGTATGTCTTCTGCTCGTATTTTCTCTTGTTTATTTTCTTTACGACATTGAAGGTCGCGTTTTTCTCGTCAGGGTTGATAAGCAGCGCATTGTTGTAAAGATAGAAATCTATTCCGCTTTCAGCACAGTCGCTTATAAGCTCTGTAAGCTTTGCTTTTCCGCCTATCTTCGACTCCACGCTGTAAGAGCTTATCGGAAGGTCGTATAGTCCGCCCTTCTGCCAGCCCTTGTATACCGAGAGGATATCGGTAACCTCCGCCGTCTTGAGGTCGTCATAGATTTCATAAATGTCATCCACCGTGGTCATCACTACCGGTGTTGTTCCAAGCACCCAGCTTTCTCTTTCGGTTCCGAGGAAATCTATTCTCGTATTGTATGAATCATCTGCCTGATTCAAATAACCGTTGGTTATGAGATATTCTCTGTAGGCATTCGCCATTCCGGAGTAATCTGCCTGTTCGTTCGATAAGAAGATGTATCTTACGCCGAGGTTTGAATGGCTTCTCTCTGCTTCAAATATGTGAAGTGAGCCTGCGGTCGAGTTATTGCTTGTGGGCTGTGTGTAGGTCTTTCTTAAGGTAAACTTGGCGTAAGCCCTGTTGTAATCAACCGAAACTCCGTTCGGTATACACTCGATGGAGGCTCTCGCCTCTCCGTCCTCTACCACAGCGAGATAAGCGATTCCGTCATCCGTATGCGCTATTCCGAATACCGGTGCGATAACCTTCTCCGAATCGGAAATCGTATTGTATCTGTCCTTTAAAAGGGTCGTTACATCCGACTCGTCAAACCCGATGTCAGTTCCGTAGATAAATCCTGAAAAGCCACTCTTGAATCTTCCCTCTTTGTCATCGAGATAAATCAGTGCCCCGTTTCCGTCGGGAACAAGGATATATCCGCTCTTATCATCGAGATAGGAATTTCCCATATAGGGGTAAAGCGCGATGGTTCCGATGTAGTAGCTGTCGCCATCCTCATGTATCGATTCGTCGGGGATGAATGCCTTTACACCGTTTTCATCGATCTCAACATTAAGCGTAAGTCCGAATTTATATTTGTTCCAGTATATTTCAGAATAAAAGCCTTTATCACTTTTGGTTGTATTTATCGTTACATCGTCATTTATAAGGTCTGCCTGCTGGGTATCGTCATTTCCGTTTATCATCGTTATAACGATGGCCGACTTCATCGCTCCGAGCCAGCTTGCGTTGTTCTTTCCGTCGTCATAGCTTATCGCGGATTCCATATAGGCTCCGGTATTTTTGTCCTCGACCACGATGGAAAGGTCGTCCTCCCTCATATAGAGGCGGTATCCGCTGCTCTCTGCCACAAAACTGTGTCCGTCGATTTCGGTCGCAGCGTAAGCGGCAGAGATATCAGAGGAACCAAAGGGGAGGGTAATTTGCGGCAATGCCGTCGCAAACACGGCACTTGCCAGGAGAGCTGATAATATTTTACCGATTCTTTTATGAGCCAATTCGATACACCACCTCTCCGATTATCGATTGCAGGAAGTCAAATACCTGCGACCAAAGTACATAGATTATAAATGCCAGGAGAGCTACGATAAGGATCGTAAATACTGTGAGAAGTATGATCTTTATCGTCTCTCCTATGCGGTAATTGTTTATCTCCTGAACACTTATGAAGATAAGGACCGCAATCCATACCCACATACAAAGATTTCCGAACTGTACGAAGAATATCTCGTTGTTGGAAACGATATGCGAGAGTATAAAAACCACCGGCGTAAGGATAACATAAGGTGCAAAGCTGTATATAAGCGAGCAGTAGATGTCTTTGAATCTTCCTTCACCGTCGTTTATGGTACACATAAGGTAATTACATGAAACCACCAGGAGAAGTGCGATCAATATCATTCCCACATCCGAGAGAAGATCAAAGCTTCCGTCTCTTACCGTCTTGCTTAAAAATCCGCAGAAATACTTGTTGATAACATAGAATACTATTGATACAACAAGGATTATGTTTGCGGAGAGTACCGAAACCCTTCCCTCTCTCTTTATGCCGTAGCATCCGTCGATGGGATGACGCATAAAGTAAAACATATATCCTATCTGCTTCATCAGCTTTACTTCGCCGATCTTTGCAAGCGCTTCCTTCGGCTTATCAAGTATATGCTTTTTCTTATGAAGAACTCTTATCACATTCCAGCAGATAACGATAAGCACGATGACTATTGCGATCCATGTCAGGTTCTTCTTAAGCCATACATTTCTTATCTCCCAGAATGCATCCGAGTAGCCGTCGCCATCCTTGGCAATTCGCGCGTATTTAAGTGCGCCCTCGTAATCTCCCTCTTTGTAAAGAGCCTTACCCATCGCCATATTTGCATAGGTAAAGAGATTGTTCATCTCCAGCACTTTTCCGAGGGGCTCTTTGCTCTCCTCATAGCGGCCCTTGGAGAAAAAGTAAAGCGCATTGTGGAGATACGCGGTAAACTCTGTGGGCTCAAATACCTGTATCTGTGCCTTCTCAGAGTCAAGCACATATATCTTGTCATCAAGACCTATCTGTATGGCCTCGACCTTTGTGGAAAGTCCGATACGCTGTTTTCCGTCATCGCTTCCGCCGAACATAAAGAGCAGATCGCCATCGTTGTTATACTCGTAAATAAATCCCGTCTGGGTTGCAACGAACACATTGTCGTGGTTTCCGGCTGCGACTGCCGCGGGAATATCCGGGAAGTCCGTGGTCTCGATCATATTTACGCCGGCAATGTTGAGCCTCTTAAGTGTATCGTTGTTTTCGCCTCTTGTTATTGTGTAGATAACGCCCTTGTCATCTATCGCCATATTGTCGGGAGTCGCCGGTATGTTGGACTGCATCTTTGCTCTCTGGGCATCCGTCAAAACCGCTCTCCAGATTATTGTCCAGAGGTTTGCGCTTGTTGCGTTCGTTCCGAAATATCCGAGGAAGGTTCCTCCCTCAACTGGGCTTATCTGGACAATTCCGTTGGTGTTTGACTCGCAGACGATATACATCGTTCCGGACTTGTTTGCGACTATCTTTAAGGGAAGGAAATCCTGGGCCTCTCCGTACATCGCCTCGGTGGGTTTTGTGTATGTATTTATAAGATTTCCGTCCTTGTCAAATACGAATATCGCCTTCGCGTCCCTGTCGGCAACATATGTTGTGCGATCCTTTGTTACATATATTCCCTTGGGTGCTACAAGGATCCCTTCTCCGAAGGTCATAACGAGCTCGTTATCCATATCGGAAACCACTACTCTCGCGTTTCCGCTGTCGAGGATGTAGATATACTCGTCGTTGACCAGTGTAAAATCAGTGGGGGTTAAAAGTGTCTCCTCTCCGATCTTTGTAATGGTCTTGTAGGGAAGGTATGCTGTCTGTGTTTCCGTCACAGAGCCGTAGCCGTCAACTGTGTATGTCTTGTAGGGTGCATCCGCAAATGCGCTCGCCGTGCTTCCCGCGAAAATGCTTCCCGCAAGCATGAGCGGCAGTATCGCGTACCCGATTATCTTTTTAATCCCGTTTTTCACGATTCGCTACCTCTCAAAATTACTTGATACCGGAGTGTGCCATGGTGTTCATAACATTCTTCTGGAGTATGCAGAAGAGTATAAGGTTCGGCAGGAACATTATAAGAGATGCGGCTGCCGCGATTCCCTGACCTGCGACTGTGTTTGTAGTCGTTGTCGATGTCAGAGTGTTCATGTAAAATGCCAGCGACTTTATCGAGTCGTCGTTTACATAGTAGTTTGAAGTCTCCAGGTTGTTCCAGACCTGCTGGAATACCAGGATCGCCGCTGTCGCGATTGCCGGCTTTATAAGGGGAAGTATGACCTTTAAATAAATCTGCCATTCCTTCGCTCCGTCCATGTAGGCGGCCTCTATAAGCGAATCCGGTACCTGGTCCACGAACTGCTTTATAAGGAAGAGTCCTACGGGAAGAGCTATAAGAGGAAGTATCTCAGCCCAGTAGGTGTCGATCATTCCGAGCTTGTTTACCACCAGATATCTCGGGATCATAACCGCTACGGATACGAACATGAGCGCTATCTGGTTGATCTGCATCATCACCTTCGCACCCTTGAACTTTATCTTGGAGAGTGCGTATGCGGCCATTGTGGAGAAAAGGAGCGAGCCGAAAACAACGGCTACCGTTACGAAAATACTGTTGAAAAAGTATTTTGAAAGAGGAATGCTTCCCGTCCTCGACGCTTTTATAAGCTTTGCGAAGTTATCAAGCGTCGGGTGAAGCGTGATAAACTTCGGAGGAAAGGCGAAGAGCTCTTCCATAGGCTTAAATGCGTGGAATATGATAAATATGATAGGCAGTCCGCAAAGAAGCACCATCGGAAGAACCAGGAGGTATATCTTTATCTGACCTTTTTCGAACTTGTCAGGGTTCATTCTGTGTCCTTTATAAGCCATTTTTCTTTCCTCCTTCCTTTAGTCCTTCTCTCCGAAGAGCTTGGTCGATACTGAACTGAATATCTGTACGATGAGAAGCAGTATTACGGAAACCGCTGCTGCATATCCCATCTCGTATCTTATAAATCCGTAGTCCTCAATGTGGTTTACGATGAGCTGTGCCGAATATCCCGGTGTGGGGTTTCCCGCGAGCATTGTGGCGATGGTACCGTTCTGGAACGCTCCGACGATCTGCATTACCGCCGCGAAAAGCATCTGGGGCTTCATGCTCGGGATTGTCACATAGATCATTTCCTGGAAACGGTTCTTGACTCCGTCTATCGCCGCCGCCTCGTAAAGGGATTCATCCACATTCAAAAGTCCCGCGAGGATTGAGAGGAAGCCTACGCCCATGCTGCTCCAGAGTCCGATTATTATAACGATCGGAAGGAGGAAGTTGGCGTTCGTAAGCCATATTACCGGCTCGTTTATGACTCCTATCTCCATCAGCCAGCTGTTTAAGTATCCCGTCTGGTCTCCGGTAAAAAGGATCTTCCAGAGGACGCTCATGGCAACACCGGTTGTCATGCTCGGGGAGTAGAGGATAAGTGCAAAAACCGTTCTCGGTACCTTCGGCAGATTTGCGAGACCGAAGGCTAAAAGGAATGCCAGCACATATCCGCCGACGCCGACGATAAGAGCGTATTTAACGGTGTTCGGAAGTACGAATTTCATAAACACATCATCGCTTGTTATAAGGTTGATGTAGTTTAAAAAGCCTACGAACTTCGGAAACTGTATCGCGTTGAAGTTGGTAAACGAAAGGATTACCGCCATCACTACGGGCGCGAGTATAAAGATCACGAAGAGCGCCGCATAGGGGAACACGAAAAAGTAGCCCGCTTTGTTGTTATGAGATCTTTTTCCTACAGATGATTTTGCCATGTCTGAATAATCTTTCTTCTTATTTTTCCATTATCTTCCGTACAGTCTCCACGCTGGGGGCGATGTAGGGTTTGATTATGTTGCCGTCAGAGTCGATATAGCCGAATTCCTCGAGTTTTCTTTCAGTCTCGCGGGTTACGGTTTTTACAACCTCATCGATGCGGGAGCGGATGCTGTCTCCGTTTACCACCACATCGTTGTATGCATTGGAAAGCTCACGCTCCATCATGTAGCTTCCGGGAAGTCTCGGTGCCTCAAGGATGTACTGTGCCTGCTCCATTATCGTTTCCTTGTCGGAGGTCGGATAAGGAAGCATTCCGAAGGCTTCCACATTTGCCGTCGGCCAGATGTACTCGTCGCCGTAAAGTATCTGGAGTCTCTGTCCGAACTCGGCCTGGGTTTCCGCTCTTGACCACCACTCAAGGAAGTCCCACGCCTGCTGCTCTCTCTCGGGCGTCGAGTTAAACATTATCGAGCTCTCCGCGCCGCCCGCCATGTATCTGTAAATCTCTCCGGTTTCGGGATCCTCCACTCCGGGGACAAGTGTTATCGCCCATGAGTTTGCGATCTCGGGAGCCGCGTTAAGGATCAGGTTGTAGGAGTTGAAATCCGCGATTCCTATGGGCAGGTCTCCGTTTCTGAAGTGCTGGTAGAAGTTCGGCACATCAACCGGCAGATCGTAGAGGGTAAACAGCTCGGTCAGCTCGGTAAAGCCCTTGACGGTCTCCTCGCTGTCCACCGTTATATCAAGAGCTGTCTCTCCGTAGAGGGCTCCTCCGTTCTGGAAGATAAGAGGCGTTGTTCCGTGGAAGTTTCTCATGGCCGCCATTGGTGCGGTGGGATAGTAAACATTAAGTCCTCTCATCTGGAGATCGGGGAGCATCGCTATAAGCTCGTCCATTGTCTGCGGTGCCTGCAGCCCCAGCTTGCTCAGTATATCCGTGCGGTAGAACATTACATAGAAGTTCATCGTCTCGGGAAGGGAGTAAAGCCCATCGCCTACCACCGAGGGAACAAGGAGTCCGTCCGAGTATCTTCCGAACACTTCCCTGTAATTGTCGAACTTCGTCATATCCACAAGCGCTCCTCTTATCGCGAGGTCGTAAGGGATCGAGTAGTTTATTCCGGTGGCTATATCCGGCGTGTCCCCGGAAGCGTTTGAAAGGATAAGCTTCTGGGCATCGGTCATAAGGCAAAGGTCAACGCTTATTCCCGTCTCCGGTGTGAACTCCTCGTCGATCATCTTCTGCATGATCTCTACATAAGTACGAGGCCTGTTCACCCAGACCTGAATGTGGGTCTCATCGGTATTTGATGCCGAATATGACTGTCCGAAGAAGGAGTTGAAGAATCTCGCGATGGAGGTTCCGATGGATTTAAAGAAGCCCTGTCCCTTCGGAAGCTTTGCTCCTTCCTGGTATATATATATCCTGTCTATTGCCAGGTCATTGTCATTTATAAGATCAACAAAGTTTGCAATCTGTGTGTTGATGGAGTTGGTGCTGGTCGAAAGCTCTCCCACTCTGTAAACCAGCTCGTTAGGCTCCTTCGCGAGATCCTCGAGCTGTCTTGCCGCGATGAGCAGATACGAGAATGCAGCTACCTGGTCGGGTTTCTTCGCGTCCACATAACCCTGCGCCTGCTCTGTTATGTCATAGAGCTGATCGACCCAGCCCTGTAATCTTTCCTGTATATCGGGAATATATCTTGTAAGTCTTAAATCTCTGTATTTGTCGGTGTTTGTTCCGGCTACCTTTGTAACCTCGAGCGAGAGGTCGCTTATACCGCTCATTATCTCGTCAACCGCTTCAAGCGCGTATCTTAAGTTCTCTGCGCTGATGGTAAGCGAAATTGTATGCTCGCCGGGCTCAAGATAAACGCTCAGGTTATTTCCTTCCGCATCCTTAAGCGTCCTTGTTTTGAAATTGTTATTTGCCTCAACCGCATAGGATTTAAATGCGGTATTGGGAATCTCCCCGTCCACTCTCCAGTCTACGAACACGGGGAAGTCGTTTTTCTCCGACTGGCGGTAGTTCATTCCTATATAGTAGTAACCCGCATTGTCAACGCTGAATCTGTAGGTTACTCTCTGACCGGCCTCATTGAAGGACTCCTCGTCGATCAGATTTAATACCGTTACTGTTGCGTCAAGGGGATTTATTCTTGAGGAGTACTCTCCGGTCGCGTGGATCGAGGAGTCGTTTCTCTCGTAAAAATCCTCAGCCTCAATAGTGATGATGCTGTTTCCTTCCGCCCTGGAGGAACCGGTGTACTCCGGAACGCTCGTCGGAGCGCTTAAGGATATGTTTCCGACAAGAACCGTTCCCTCCTGCATTGTGAGTTCGAGCTCGTGTTCACCCGCTGTAAGTTCGACAGCTAAGGGCTCGGAGTAACGGTAGCTTGCGTCCATCGCCTCCTTGTGCTCCCAGCGGATATCCTTATCGGGAAGGGATACGATCTCATTTCCGTAGCGATCCGTGTCGATAGCCTTTGATAACCATGTGGTCTCGAAGCTCATGCTCCTCGCCTCATAGAAGGGATACTCCCCGTCTATCTTCATTCCTATCTCCACGGGAAGGATAGAAGCATCGTAGGATAAATAGTCGAAACCGATCAGGTACTTCGCGGTCTCCGGGGCGTTTATCCTTACCCTGAAGGTGTCTCCGGCAGACACCGAAGCAACCATGTTTCCGGCCTCGTACATATGATTGTCGCCCGTAAGGAGCCCGGCATCATCTATATTGTCCTCGATGGATATAACTACGGTTTCACCGGTATAATCCTTAGCGGTATAGTTTTTGCTTACAGTCGTGTAATTGGTGGTCAGTCTGTCGACCCCGGAATCGGTCGCGGAAAGCTCCGTAACCAATGGTTCTCCGGAAGCATTCTCCTCCGCCGCTGCGGTAAGTCCGCCAAGTGACAGGCTTCCCATTGCCATAACTGCCGATATCAATATAGATGCTGCCTTTTTAACGCTCTTACGAAACATAGGTAGGTCTCCTGATTATTTATCCGTATATTATACGGTTACTTCGAGGTGAAGCACGCTGCTTGCGGGAATCTTGAATTTAAGCTTGTTATCCTTGAAGCTTGCGTCCTCAAATTTGTTTACCTTAACAGTATTGGGCTTTGCGAAGGTGTTGTGCTCGTGTATCTCTCCGCCTACGATCTCGCCCTTTACCGCTTTGATCTTGCTTCCTGCGATCTCTGTGTCTATGCTGTATGCCTTCTTGATGGAAAGATTTGTAATGGTAATGTGCATCTTTCCGTCCTTGCCCATGGATACCGACTCGGTAAGATTGGGAACCATGTTCTCGTCCTCAAGTCCGATTTTTTCAGTCTCGATGTAGCTCTCAGGAAGCTCTGCGTCCTGATGGTGCTTGTACATATTGAATACATGGTAGGTAGGTGTCTTTACCATCTTGTCGCCCTCGGTCAGGAGTACAGACTGAAGGACATTTACCATCTGCGCGATGTTTGCCATCTTTACCCTGTCGCAGTGCTTGTTGAAGATGTTGAGGTTTATACCTGCCACAAGAGCATCGCGGATGGTGTTCTGCTGGTAAAGGAATCCGGGGTTTGTTCCGGGCTCTACATCGAACCAGGTTCCCCACTCGTCAACGATAAGTCCCACCTGATTGTTCTTGTCGTACTTATCAAGGATGGCTGCGTGGTGATTGATGAGGTCCTCCATGTAAAGAGTCTTCTTTAAGGTCTGGTACCACATCTTATCGGTAAAGTCGGTAGCGCTTCCCTTGTGCTCCCATCCGCCCGGATGAGTGTAATAGTGAAGGCTTATGCCGTCCATAAAGCCGTGGAGGAAATCGGGTGCCGCGAAGCAGGTCTTAAGTACGCCCTCCATCCAGTTGTAATCATCCACATTGGGTCCGCAGGCTATCTTCTTTATTGGAGCATCGGGCTTGTAGTTTCTAACATAGGTCTGGTATCTGCGGTAGAGGTTTCCGTAATACTCGGGTGTCATGTTTCCGCCGCATCCCCAGTTCTCATTTCCGACTCCGAAGTAGTCAACCTTCCAGGGATCCTTGCTTCCGTTCTTCTTACGAAGATCCGCCATCGGGGAAACACCTTCGAAGGTCATGTACTCAACCCACTCGCTCATCTCCTGAACTGTGCCGCTGCCCACATTTCCGTTTACATAGGTCTTGCAGCCGAGCTGTTTGCAGAGCTCCATGAACTCGTGCGTACCGAAGCTGTTGTCCTCTACGACTCCGCCCCAGTGGGTGTTTATCATCTTTTTCCTGTTCTTCTTGGGGCCTATGCCGTCCTTCCAGTGATACTCGTCTGCGAAACAGCCGCCGGGCCAGCGAAGTACCGGAATCTTAATCTCCTTAAGTGCCTTGACAACATCCTTTCTCATTCCGTTGACATTGGGGATCTTTGAATCCTCTCCCACATATATTCCTTCATATATGCAGCGTCCGAGGTGCTCTGAGAAGTGTCCCTGAATCTCCGGGTTGATATGTCCTTTCTGGTTGTTAGGATTGATGTAAAACTTTGCCATTTCTTGGTTTCCCCTTTCGGTAGTTTGGTTTTTTCTTATATCATCTTCCTATAGCGTTCATGCTTTTGTTTCAATAATTAGGCTTGTATTTCATTAATTTGTTTAACTTTTAACAATTTTTTCTATTTTGATTAAGCGTTTAATTGAAAAATGTGCTGTTTTTGTCCTAAAATCATTTTGTGTTTCACTTTTTAATTAAATGATTTCATTTTCACTTAAATTTATCTATACTTTACTAATTTTTTATAAAATGTGCAACTCCTTAATCGTTTAAGTGAAATAGAAAAAAGTTGCGAATTTTTGTGCAACATTACTAAAACGATTTCGATATTGACAACAGTTTTACGACATTATATAATTCAGTTTAAGTATTTGGTTTAATATTGAATGTTTTAATTAAACATAAAATCGATACTTCTTCATTTTATTTATTGAAGTGAATTGTTCATTCTTTAATAAATCAATATTTGAGAATGATCTTAATAAAGATAAGAGAGGATTTAGAATTGCTTTATTTTGGATCCCTCGGCGAGGCCGAGGAAGTATTCAAGGCATTAAGTGCTCCGATGAGGCTCCGGATAATGGAGCTCATCAATGAAAATGAAAACATGAGCATGAATGACCTTGCCGAGACATTACAGCTCACAAACAGCGCAATATCCATGCATGTAAGCAAGCTTGAGACTGCCGGGCTCGTATCGGTCCAGACAACCTCCGGAAAGCGCGGAATAATGAAGGTCGTAAGACCAAGGCATGAGCGCCTTGTGGTGGATCTTATCGGGCAGAGCGGAAAGAGCTCAAGAAACTGCTACACCGACGAGATTGCCGTCGGACACTATACCGATATAGAGGTACATCCGACTTGCGGACTTTCAACCTCCGGAAATCTTATCGGCGACCTCGACAATCCCAAGGTATTCTCCTACCCCGAGCGTTTTAAAGCGGACATTCTCTGGATCGGACACGGGCATGTTACATACAATTTCCCGAACAGGCTCCGTCCCGGACAAGTATTAAAGGAGATACAGATTTCGTTTGAGATATGCTCCGAATGTCCCGAGTTCAACGACGATTATCCCAGCGATATTTACTTCGACATAAACGGACGCTCCCTCGGAAAATGGATCAGCCCCGGAGATTTCGGAAACAGGCGCGGAATGTTGTCCCCCAACTGGTGGCCCGACGGACTCAACCAGTACGGACTTTTGAAAACGATCATAATAAACAATGCCGGTACCTTTATGGACGGAACCCACAGGCTCTCCTCCACAAACATCGACGACCTTGGCATTGACTATAACAGCGATATATTCTTTACCTTCTCCGTTCCCGAGGATACCGCAAACTGCGGCGGTCTTACGCTCTTCGGCGAATCCTTCGGAGACTACAGCCAGAACATACAGGTAAAGCTATACTATGAAGAGACTAAATAACGAAAACAGACCATAACCTTTGGTCAGAACCTCCCTCAATATAAAATGAGCCCCCGCTTACCGGCTTCACCGGATAAACGGGGGCTTGTTTTAGTCTGTTTTTTTGTTTTTCAGTCTTTTGCCGTGAGAATTAAATCTTGAATCTTCCAACTTCGGAAGCAAGGCTTGCGCTGAGCTGGTTGAGAACCGTCGTCTCCTCCTGGCAGGACTGTACCGCTCCGGAGAGAGTCTGCATGGAAGCGCTGGTCTCCTCTGTAGATGCCGCATTCTCCTCCGAAATGGCAGCAAGCTGTTCTACAACGCCACTGATAATATTCTTTTCCTTCTCAAGGTCTGCCATCTGCTCCGCGATATCACCGGATGCATTGGATACCTCCTCAACATACTGACGAAGTGAATCGAAGGAGTCGATGGTGCTCTGGAGCTGTTCCATCTGCTTGTCGGAATCTGCCTTGACCTCGCTCATCTTTCCAACGCTCTGGTTGGAGTTTGCAATAAGCTCTTCTACGATGCTGTTGATCTCGTTGGCACTTGCGGCGGAATCGTCAGCAAGCTTTCTGATTTCCTCCGCAACAACCGCAAATCCGCGTCCCGCTTCTCCTGCTCTTGCAGCCTCGATGGAAGCGTTGAGTGAAAGAAGGTTTGTCTGGGAAGCGATATCCTGGATAAGTGTAACTGCCTCCTGGATCTTCGTAGCAGAGGTGTTCGTTCTTCCGGTCTGCTCGGAAACGATATCGATATTTGCTGCGGTCTGTTCATTGATTCTGCGAAGGTTGCCGAGGGTAGAGCTTGCCTTGTCGGAGAGCTCATTCATCTGTTTAACAGTCTGCTCGAGCTTTTCAATGTTGCGTACATTGGTCTCGATAACTGTACCGATGTTTCCGACCTGCTCGCCTGCGGAGGTGGTCTCCTGAGCCTGCGATGTGCTGCCTTCCGCAATCTCCTCAACCGCGATATTTACATTTGAAACATTCTCCGTGATCTCCTGGAATCTCTCGGTAAACTCACCGTTTGCCTCGGCAAGCTTATCGCTCTGCTCGGATATATCCTTAACGATGTCGACAAGGCTGTGTCTCATGCTGCTTACCGCCCTGCAGATCATACCGGACTCATCCTTGCGGTTCTTGATCTTATCGGTTCCCTCATTCTTGGTAATATCAAGGGCAGCAAGCTTATTGATTATCTCGGTAACCTTTGTGAGAGGCTGTACAAGCATTGTTGTAACGAGTATGCTGACGCCCATCACTATTATAAAGATGATGCTTGCGGCAACAAATGCCTGGGTGGTTATCTTCTTAACCTTTGCCATTACCTCATCCTTGTCAGCGGTAACGATGAGGATGTAGCTGTTGTCAGGTCCTACATGGTATGAAGCCATCTTTATCGCGCCCTTGAAAAGGTACTCGATGGAATCCTCCTGCCCCGAAAGGTCCTTGCCTGCCTGGATATCTGCCACAAGTCCCTTGACCATCACATTCTCTACCGGGTTGCCGACCTTTTCCGCCGTAGGGTGGTAGAGCATGGTTCCGTCTGCGCTTACCATATATGCGTAGCTGGTGCTCAAGTTGGAGATCTTAACATTTGAAAGCATGCTGTTGAGCTCATCATAATTTCCGATAAGCCCTTCTCCCAGAGCGTCATATGCATCATCTACTACCTTACCGTACGCAACCGACATATCCATAAGGTAATCATGGTTTGTCTCCTGAATATTCTTTCTTAAAGTAGGTAGAAGTATTACGATAAGTACGCCTCCCACTACAAGTGCGCTTACTGCGATCATGAGAAGGATCTTAAAGCGCATCGAGGCAAAGAACCCCACCTTTGTGTTGTTTTCCTGATTTGATGCCATTTCCTTTTTCTCCTGTTCATATTAATGAAAAAATCTAATATCCATATTTCATTGAATTATAAGTATAGGACAAAAAATATGCCGACTTAAATTGCCGACTTACGGATACCAAAGAACATTTTAACATATTTTTACAAAAAGTAATGTCATTTTGTGACTTTTATTGTATAATTTTTTTGGTTTATTTTTGTTAAAAATTACCAAAATATTCAGATAATTATTTAGAAACGAGGAGGAACCATAATGGCACAAAACCCCATTGTAACCTTTAAGATCAAAGGAGCCGGCGAGATAAAGGCGGAGCTCTATCCCGAGATTGCACCCAATACCGTAAATAATTTCTTAAGCCTTGTAAACAAGGGCTTTTACAACGGTCTAATCTTCCACAGAGTCATAAAAGGCTTTATGCTTCAGGGCGGAGACCCGGAGGGAACCGGAACGGGCGGGCCGGGCTATTCCATAAAGGGGGAATTTAATATCAACGGATTTGAGAACAACCTGAAGCATACAGAGGGCGTTCTTTCCATGGCGCGCACAATGTATCCCGACACAGCGGGAAGCCAGTTCTTCATTATGCACAAGAACTCTCCCCACCTGGACGGGCAGTATGCCGCTTTCGGTAAAGTGATCGAGGGTATGGATATTGTAAATTCCATCGCCGAGACCGCAACGGATTTCCGCGACCGTCCCCTCGAGGATCAGGTTATGGAGACCGTTACCGCCGAGACCTTCGGGGTAGAATATCCCGATCCCGAGATCATACCTGACTGATACGATAATTAAGGGATTTTCGTATTATGACGGGGCTCGCCTGTTCATATTTTGTTCATAGTTATTTTTAATTATGTTTACCTGCTAAACATTTTTTTGCCACTATTGACAAGTATACTTGAACTCAAGAAGAGCAAGTGAGCTAATCACAGTTTAAATAACTTTTTCATAATATATGCCGGGAAACATTGTTTCCCGGCATCCTCCCTTTTATGGGGTATTTTCCAAAAGCTCCGTAAATTAAAAAACTCCGGCCTTACGGTCGGAGTTTTATATTTACCTAAGTAATTATTCTGCCTTTCCAACAGATCCGAAGAGCTCCATCTTTTCCTTAACGGTATCGTGGATAGCCTGGGTTCCGGGAGCGAGAAGCTTTCTGGGATCGAAGCCCTTGCCCTCAAGATCCTTACCCTCTTCGATATACTTTCTTGTTGCAGCCGCGAATGAAAGCTGGCACTCGGTGTTAACATTGATCTTTGATACTCCGAGGTCGATAGCCTTCTTGATCATGTCAGCGGGGATTCCTGTTCCTCCGTGAAGAACGAGAGGAAGCTCGCCGGTAAGCTTCTGGATGGCATCCAGAGTCTCGAATGAAAGTCCCTGCCAGTTTGCGGGATACTTACCGTGAATATTTCCGATACCTGCTGCGAGGAAGTCTACTCCGAGGTCTGCGATCTGCTTGCACTCGTTGGGATCTGCGCACTCGCCCATTCCGATAACGCCGTCCTCTTCTCCGCCGATGGAACCTACCTCAGCCTCGATGGAAAGACCCTTTCTGTGGGCTGCCTTAACGAGCTCGGTGGTCTTCTGAACATTCTCGTCGATAGAGTAGTGGGAGCCGTCGAACATAATGGATGAGAAGCCTGCCTCGATGCACTTATAGCAGTGCTCATAAGTACCATGATCAAGGTGGAGAGCAACGGGAACATCTATATCAAGATCCTTGAGAAGTCCGTTTACCATACCTACTACAACATCATAACCACCCATGTACTTTCCTGCGCCCTCGGACACACCAAGGATAACAGGGCTTCTGAGCTCTTTTGCGGTAAGAAGAATGGACTTTGTCCACTCAAGGTTGTTTATGTTGAACTGACCTACGGCATAATGTCCTGCCTTAGCCTTCTTCAACATGTCTGTTGCTGAAACTAACATAATTTGATACCTCCGTTTGTTTTATTATTCTTCATCATCGTAATTAATTACTATTATAACACACCTTTACTCTTATTAAAATAATTTTTACTGATAGAATACCTACATTACCCGTATATCCACTGCCTTGGGCAGAGTCTTTATATGCGCCACCGTGTGCTCGCCTCCGTCCTCGCCGTCAAGCGCCCAACGCACCGGCTCCATGCTCTCAATAAGAATATCATTGGAGCGGAAGCTGTACATAAGATCATTGTCAAAATTTCTCTCAAGCAGCGAAACAAGGATCGTATTGAGCTCAGGTGGTGTCTTCGGATCCTTGATAAGAGTAACCTCAAACTCTCCGTCGTCAAGCTCAACACCCGGTCCCATTATTCCCTGGAAGCCTCCTACCTGCTTTGAATTGGAGATCATTCCATAGATAAAAACATCCTCTATGGTCTTTCCGTTCGCCGTAACCTTAAGCTTATGCGCATGCGCGTTTAAGAGCGATTTTCCGCCGCTTAGGATATACGCCGTGTGTCCAAGGGCATTCTTTATCTGCTGGTCGGTGGAATAGGAGATCTCGCTGAACAGTCCGAAGGCCGCGACATATATAAAATTCGTCTCGTTAAAGCTGCCCACATCGCAGGCAAAATTCTGCCCCCTGACGATGATATTTGCCGCCTTAAGCATATCCGAGGGTATTGCCAGACTTGCCGCGAAATCATTTGTGGAGCCCGCCGGAATATAACCGAGGGGAGTCCTGTGGTCGCTGCCCAGCATCCCGTTTACAACCTCATCGAGTGTGCCGTCGCCGCCGCTGCATACCACGACATCATATCCGTTTGAACGGTTTTTAACTATGTCTACCGCATCCCCGTGTCTCTGTGTGGGAACGATGGTTATCTCATAACCACCGGCCGTAAAAATATCAAGTATATCCGCAAGCTTATTCCGGATAAGCGCCTTGCCGGCCTTGGGATTGTAGACGAAAAGCATTTTTTTATTCTTTTTCATATAACCCGTACCCCGCCTTTCCCCAAAGGCTGAAACCGAAGCAAAAAAATCTATGCACCGGTTTCTTAGGAATATAATTCAGAATTAAGCCTCACCTACGAGGAATTTGCTCACTCCGTCAAGAGCCGCCTGCTCATCCTCTCCCTCTGCGGAAACTATTGCCTCGTCGCCGTTAGCCATTCCGAGACTCATCATTCCCATAATGCTCTTGGCATTAACCTTCCTTGTGCCGATCTCAAGATAGATCTTGCTGTCAAATTTTCCGGCCTCCTGAACAAGAAGCGCAATAGGTCTTGCCTCATGTCCGCTTTCCATGTTAACTGTGATCTTGCAAGTTTTCATAATAAAACACCCTTTCATAATCCCGCAAACGCGGTACTCCTCAAAACTTTCCAAATAGTTACCTGATCATTTTTCATTTATCAAAATTTGTTATATCTATATACTTCCGGTTTCCCGCAGCCTGTCAGCCATCTCACCGAGCCTCCTCAGCCTGTGGTTTACTCCGGATTTTCCCACCGGCGGATCAAGAAGCTCTCCGAGCTCGCCGAGGGGCGATTCAGGGTTTTCGATCCTTACCGCCGCCATCTGCCGCAAGGACTCCGGAAGCTTTTCCAGTCCGTAATTATCCCTGATGTACTTAATATCCTCAACCTGCCTTGAGGACGCGCCGACGATCTTTCTGATGTTTGACATCTCGCAGTTTACGCGCCGGTTTACGGTGTTGTTGACCTCTTTAAGTATCCGGGCATTTTCCATCTCCATAAGGGCGCCCGTGGCCTCCATAACACCGAAAAGCTCCACGATGGACTCGCCCTCCTTGACATAGACTACAACGCTTTTTCTCCGTTCGGTCGTCTTTGCGTCAATATCAAAATCCTTCAAAAGGGCTACCACCTGGGCGGCCGGTTCTTCACCCGGGCACACAAACTCAAGATGGTAGGTCTTGGCAGGATCGCTTACCGAGCCGCAGCCGAGGAAAAAGCCTCGGAGAAATGCCCTCTGGCAACAGGAATTTTTTATAAGAAGGGGATTTACCGGCTCCTCCGGATTCCCGATTTTTGTAAGAAATTCCATAAATGAGGCTTCTTTTTCGTTAAATTCACCAACTATATTAAATGTTTTCTTCAATAAAGTAAAGCCTTTTCTGACTATCGGCTCCTTCTCTGTGGAAAATCCGACAGACACCGTCCCCTCCGCGGACACACCGATCTGGCCGCAGGAGTGGAAAAGCCCTGCAAGCTCTGCCAGCTGGCAATGCCGGGACGGAGGCATTTTTCCTATCAGTTCATCCTTTACTTTTCCAGAAAATGACATCTTTGTCACTCCACTGTCTCTAACAGATCTTTATAACCCGGCTATTTTCCCAGGGCGTTCACATCCCTGTGATAGAGCTTTAAGCCGCATCCGCCCTTTTCCTCGAGCCTGTTGTACAGAGCATCCGCGAGAGTAACGCTCCTGTGCTTTCCGCCGGTGCAGCCGATTGCCACAACAAGGCTGTACTTACCCTCTTTAATATAATTCGGAATAAGAAACTGTAAAAGATCGGTCACCTTATCGAGGAACACGCCGGCTTCGTCATACTGCATCACAAAATCTCTTACTTCCTTGTCAAGTCCCGTCTTTGTCTTTAATTCCTCAACATAGAAGGGGTTGGGGAGAAATCTCACATCAAATACCAGATCGGCATCCACCGGGATTCCGTGTTTAAAGCCGAAGGACATGATCGAAACCATGAGATTGTTGTATTCCTTATCCTTGACAAATATCTGGTCAAGCTGGGCTTTAAGCTCCCGCGTCAGCAGATTCGTGGTATCGATAACATAAGTAGCCCGCTGTTTGATGCCCGAGAGCATCTCCTTTTCCCTGGCGACTCCATCCTCCACCCTACCCTCCGGCGAGAGGGGATGCATACGCCTTGTCTCCTTATAGCGCCGTATCAGCGCCCTGTCGGAGGCTTCAAGATAAAGGACATCAACCCCGATCCCGTTCTCCGCAAGGTTATCAAGGATTCCCGGAAGCTCCATAAACGGCTGTCCCGAGCGGACATCAAGCCCCAGAGCAACCTTTGTAAACTCGGTTCCGGGCTGTGTTATAAGCTCCGCAAACTTTTCGAGCAGGGATACCGGCAGATTGTCCACGCAGTAAAACCCCATGTCCTCAAGCATCTTCAGAGTGGTGCTCTTGCCGCCCCCACTCATTCCGGTCACAATAATAAATCTCATTTTACGATCTCGATTTCCGGTTCAAGCATTACCCCGAACCTCTCATAAACCCTTTTCTGCACCGTCTCTATAAGCTTAACGACATCCTCCGATGTCGCGTTACCTGTGTTTACAATAAAGCCGCAATGCTTGTCGGATACCCTCGCTCCCCCTATCTGGAATCCGCGAAGCTCCGCATCCATTATAAGCTTTCCCGCGAAGTTTCCCTCCGGTCTTTTAAAAGTGCTTCCTGCGCTCGGAAGCTCCAAAGGCTGTTTCTCCCGCCTTCTTATGCCAAAATCCTCCATCATTCCGAGGATCCGGTTCTTATCTCCGGGCTTTAACTCAAAGGTCACTCCTGTCACAATATATCCGGAATGTCTTAAGATACTGCTTCGGTAGTCCAGCTTTAATTCCCCGATGCCGAGCTCTCTCAGCCCGCCCTCCGGAGTGATGACCTGTGCGGACTTTACGACCTGCTTCATCTCTCCGTCGTAAGCTCCGGCATTCATTACAAGCCCGCCGCCCACGGTTCCCGGTATCCCGGCTGCAAACTCAAGACCCGAGAGCGAATTTGCCGCTGCCTGCTTTGACACCGCAGAGAGCAGCGCCCCCGCCCCGGCATAAATAACATTCCCGCGGACCTTTATCTCGGAGAGGCCTTTTCCTATATGGAGCACCACCCCGTCAAAGCCCTCATCCGAAAACAGCGTATTGCTTCCGTTTCCGAGTACGAAAAACCTTATCTTTTCCCGTTTTAAATATTCCGACACATCCGTCAGTTCCTTTGGGGAGCCGATCTCCACAAAGCACCCGGCAGCTCCTCCGATTCTGAAGGATGTATGCGCGGACAGGGTCTCTCCCGTCTTTACGCGCTCCGGCGAAGTGTATTCGGTTATTGTTTCAATAACAGTACCTGTCAGCATCTTTATTATTCATCTGCCTTTATGACCATGCCTGCTGCCCCGACTATTCCCGCATCGTTTCCAAGCTCTGCCATGGCAAATTTCGCACATCTGCAGGGATTAAACGCATATTTCTTAAAGCTCGGCTCGATAAAGGGTATCAGCATTTCTCCCGCCTTCGAGACACCTCCTCCGATGACGAATACCTGCGGATTAACTACATTTGCGACGGCAGCAAGACCTTTTCCGAGGTAATATCCGAACTGCTCCGCAACCTCGCAGGCAAGCTTATCTCCGGCTTTAACCGCGTCAAACACAGCCTTTGCGGTGACTGCGCCTTCTCTTAATACGCTCGGAGTATCGTCCTTCTCAAGCCTTCTTCCGGCAAGTCTTACAATTCCCGTTGCGGAGGCATACTGCTCAAGGCAGCCCTTGTTTCCGCAGCCGCAGGTTTCGCTCTCGTTATCCTCGATATGGATGTGGCCGATTTCCCCACCCGCACCCGCAGCGCCTGCGATTATCTTTCCGCCGGTTATTATTCCGCCGCCGACACCGGTTCCGAGAGTAACGGCAACCATATCGCTGTAGCCGAGTCCGCCGCCCTGCCACATCTCTCCGAATGCGGCGACATTTGCGTCATTTGCTCCGATGACCCTTAAGCCTATCTCCTTCTCGAATTCCTCCCTTAGATTGAAGGGCTTCCACCCGAGATTTACGGCCCCGTTCGGCATATATCCCTCGTCATCCACAGCTCCGGGGGCTCCGACTCCAACCCCGAGGACATCACTCTTTTTAATGTCCTTCTCCTCAAGCTTTGAAAGAACGCTCTCTGCGATATCCGGGATTATCCTCTTTCCGCCGTCTTCCGTTACGGTAGGGATTTCCCACTTGTCGATCAGCTTTGAATTTTCCTCAAAAATACCTATCTTGACGGTTGTTCCGCCTATATCAACACCTACTGCGTACTTCATCAGTCCTCGTCTTCCTCCTCTCCGCGCTTTGCAAGATTCTCCTGGAATCTCTTGTAAAGCTCCTCGGCAGCGTTGTATCCCATCTTCTTCTGACGGAAGTTTACCGCTGCGGACTCGCATATAACTGCCAGGTTTCGGCCGGGTCTTATGGGGATATTGTGGCTTGCCACCTTTACTCCGAGATACTCGGTGTAATTATCCTCAAGTCCGAGCCTGTCGTAATCCTTGTCCCTGTCCCAGTCCTCCAGGTGAATAACCAGGTCTATCTGCTGGTAATCCTTGACGGAGGACGCACCGTAGAGAGCCTTTACATCGACGATGCCTATACCCCTCAGCTCGATAAGGTGCTTTGTAATATCCGGCGCGGTTCCCATAAGAAGCTCATCATTTATCTTTCTAAGCTCCACCGCATCATCGCTCACAAGTCTGTGTCCACGCTTTATAAGCTCAAGCGCCGCCTCGGATTTACCGATACCGCTCTCGCCGGTTATAAGCACTCCCTGTCCGTATACATCGATAAGAACTCCGTGTACGGTCATCATCGGGGCAAGCTGTTCGTTGAGCCATCTTATTATCTCCGCGGTAAATGCGGAGGTGGGCTCGGAGGTAAGGAATATCGGTCTGCCCTTCTCCTTTGCGACCTCAAGGAAAATATCGTTGGGTCTTAAGTTTCTGCAAAAAACGATGGCCGGGATCGGGTAATCCAAAAGCTTTGAAAAAGCTTCCCTCTGCTGCTCGGGATCAAGAGCATTCTCCATGTAGGAATACTCTACATAACCGATTATCTGGATACGGGCAGCATCAAAATACTCATAGTACCCCGCGATCTGAAGAGCCGGACGGTTTATATCGGGCTCCTGGATCCTTATCTTGTCGATAGGAATATCCGGAGTAAGATTCTCCAGCTTCATTTTTTCAACAACCTTCGTAAGTTTAACCGTTGCCATACCTTTACCCCTTTTTCGAAATCCTGTACATCCCCGATCCTGAAAAGATGCAGCTCATTTATTTCGCCTTTAAAAGCCGGGCTTAAAACCCGCTTTTTTAATGATATCACAGTTTTCCAATAAAAGCATTATCACATATTTATCAATTATTCAGTCAGTATCGCCCCCGTCATCTGCATTTTGACAAGTTTTTCTCTCCCTAAAGAACTTTACGACCGCTTCTGCCGCCGCCGGGGAAAACTCCGGAATCCGGCTTATATCCTCGACGCTTGCCTCCCCTATATCCGAAAGATTTGAGAAATGACGCATAAGCGCCTTTCTTCTTGCGGGTCCGACCCCCGGGATATCCTCCAGTATCGACTTTACCTGAACCTTGCTTCGAAGGGACTTATGATACTCGATCGCAAACCTGTGGGCCTCGTCCTGTATCCTCGTCACAAGCTTAAAGCCCTCGGAGTGGATATCTATGGGAAGCTCAACATTGTTAAAATAAATTCCTCTCGTTCTGGGGTAATCATCCTTAACCATTCCGCAGACCGGAACATTAAGTCCAAGGCTCCCCAGAACCTCCAGCGCGATATTTACCTGGCCTCTTCCTCCGTCCATCAAAAGAAGGTCCGGATATTTCGAAAAGCTCCCGTACTCCGCGCCGAGATTCTTTCTCGCAAGCTCCTCGTTCTCCTCCATGCCATGGGTAAAGCGCCTCGTAAGTGCCTCCCTCATGCAGGCGTAATCGTCGGGGCCTGCGACCGTCTTTATCCTGAATTTCCTGTAATCGCTCTTTTTGGGCTTTCCCTTTTCAAATACCACCATTGACGCGACATTCTCAAATCCGTTGGTATTCGAAATATCAAAGGCCTCCATACGGTCTGCGTTCTCAAGTCCCAAAAGCTTTGCTATCTCCTTAACCGCCCCGATCGTTCTTCCCTCTTCGCGCTTGAGCTTCTCTCTGTCCTGGGTAAGGATTATCTCGGCATTATGTGCCGCAAGCTCAACCAGCTTTTCCTTGGTCCCGGCCTTTGGAACCCTTATATATACTCTCGCTCCCCTTCTTTCACTGAGCCATTTTTCGATAAGCTCCGCGTCCTCAATCTCGTACTGCAGCATAAGCTCCCTCGGAAGGAAAGGCGTACCCGCGTAGAACTGCTTGACAAAATCCTGCATTATCATGGCGGGAGACTCCTCCGACACATGTGTCATATAATAATGCTCACGCCCAATAAGCTTACCATCCCGGACAAAGAATATCTGCATTACCACCTCATCCTTGTCACGGCTCATGGCGATAACATCCTTATCATCGCCCTCATTATCCGTTATCTTCTGCTTCTGTGCCACACTCTTTACACTTGCGTGGAGATCCCTCAGCCTTGCCGCCTCCTCAAATTCAAGCCTCTCCGCGGCGGCGTTCATCTTCTCCTCAAGCTCCTTTAATACAGGCTTGTAATTTCCTCCAAGGAACTCAAGCGCCCCCGCAACCTGCGCTGCGTACTCCTCCTTTGAAACATAGCCCTGACAGGGAGCGCTGCACTGCCCGATATGATAATTAAGGCAGGGTCTCTCAAGGCCTATATCCCGCGGCAGGGCGCGGTTGCATGTCCTCAGCCTGTATAGCTTGTTCAAAAGCTCGATGGTGTCCTTTACCGCACCGGCGGAGCTGTAGGGACCATAATATTTCGACTTATCTTTCTTCATTGTTCTTGAAAACAGTACCCTCGGATAGTCCTCACCGATGGTTACCTTTATGTAGGGGTAAGTCTTGTCGTCCTTTAAAAGCGTGTTGTACTTGGGCGAATACTCTTTGATAAGATTATTTTCAAGTACCAGCGCCTCAAGCTCCGAATCCGTTATGATATATTCAAAATGATCTATAAGCGAGACCATCTGGTCTATCGCCGGTCCCCGCCCGATGTTCTTTCTGAAATATGAGCGGACGCGGTTATGCAGATTTACGGCTTTTCCCACATAAAGGACTCCCCCCGCGGCATCTCTCATGATGTACACACCGGGGTTTTGCGGTAATTTTTTCAGTTCCTCCTGAATATCAAACATACAGATACGCCTTTCAAGCTATACGGAACCCTGCCCTGACAGTCAACATTCTCGCGTCTGTGTTCTTCCCTTTATTGACATAAAAAACAATTTAGCCTATAATTTCTCGCGTCGCCAGTAAAACGCCACCGGCTGATTTTGCATACACTCTCCGGTCACCCGGGCTATGCAGGATCATGCACTTCAAAGGAATATTATGCGTCTTAGAAATATAACCGGCTGTCAGGAAATGATCGCCGACAGCAAATATGTAGTAAACGAGGATGAGCTCTTTAACTGCCCCGGAACCTGGCATGAGCGTTTCGGAAACAGCTCTCCCATCCGGATTGAGATCGGTATGGGAAAGGGCCGCTTTATACATGATCTTGCCGCCTTAAACCCCGGTGTAAACTACATCGGAATAGAGAAATACTCCGCCGTTTTACTCCGTGCAGTTCAGAAAATGGAGGCTGAGGAAAAGCCCAATCTCGTATTTGTCCGCATGGATGCGGAGGATATTGATAAGGTCTTAGCCCCCGGAGAGGTGGACAGGATCTACCTTAATTTCTCGGATCCCTGGCCGAAGGACCGCCATGCGAAAAGGCGTCTTCCTTCAAGACAGTTTCTTGCGAGATACGACCGCATCCTGAAGCCTGATGGTCTTATTGAATTCAAGACCGACAACCGCGGACTTTTTGATTTTGCGGTAGAAGAGCTGGAGCCCGCCGGCTGGGAAGCGGATTATATCTCCTATGACCTGCACTCGGACCCCGCTCTTATGGAGAATAATGTAATGACTGAATATGAAGAGAAATTCTCCGCAATGGGGAATCCCATATTTAAATACTGTATTCACAGAGCCGCCAGATAAAGAGCGGCTTTTTTATTTCCTTCGCGCTCTCTCACTCATACTGCGGTTTACTCTCCGCCTTCCGCTGGTCCTCCGTCTTTCCTCTGCCCGAAACTCCGCCTTGTGGCGTCTCGCCTCCTGGTGTATGGAAATGTTCCTTGTACGGTTCTTTCTTTTTCTCCGCTCCCGGCGCCAGTTTGCCCGCCAGTTCGGATGTCTTTTTCTGTACCCCAGAACTCCCTTTACTATCAAAAACAGAAGGGTTCCTCCCCCGCCGATAATAAGCACATAACGCCCTATCTTGACAATGTTTACAAATATGACCCTCTGCTCTTCCGGGATAATGGGTTCTTCCTTCTCTATCTGCATTGACGCCGGCAGCTCGTCAAAGGTGTAGCTCGCGCTGTCGCCGGATACGGCAAAATCTACCGACGCGGTTCCAAGAAATCTTCCATGATAAGAATATGTTATAAGCGCCACTGAGGTCTTGCTCTCCGTGTTGTACGATATGTCGGACTCGATATCGGAGAATACCACTGTCTTCGGGAGCATGATATAGTCATTCTTGTTAAGGGAAAGTATGGGCTCGGAATTTCCCAGGAAATCAACTCCTGTATAAAAGGAGCCCTTTGTGCTTATATTATACTTTGTCTCCGTCTCGGAGATATTCACCTTGTCAAAATTGGAAAAGCCGTAGTCAAACAAAGATATGGTGTCAAGATACTGGTTTGGCGCAACATCATTCAGCACCACGCATATCAGTCTTACCCCGTCCTTCTCCGCGCAGGAGACAAGACAGTACCCTGCCTCCTCGGTATGCCCCGTCTTTGCTCCGATGAGATTCGGATACGCGTACACGGGGTTTCTTAGCATTTCATTCGTTGAATTCTCGATTATCTCATCCTTTTGTTTCGCGGATGGATATATATGAAGCCTCGGCATCATGGTGATACCGCAGAGCAGATCACTCTTAAAAAACTCTCTCCCGATAAGCGCAAGATCGTAAGCGCAGGTATAATGGGTATCATCCGGCAGACCGTTGGGGTTTGAAAAATGTGTATTGGCGCAGCCAAGCTCCGCCGCTCTCTCATTCATCATATCGATAAAGGCCGCTCTGTCTCCGCCTCCCACTGCCTCTGCCAGCGCAAACGAACATTCATTTGCGGAGCGGATGAGAATCGCCTGGAGGCACTCATATACCGTCATCTCCTCCCCCGGATCTATGGCGATATGATTGCTGTTTCTCGGCGTATCAAATACCGCGTCATACGAAAAGGGAACCACCTCCGTCATCTCACAGTTTTCCGCCGCGAGAAGGCAGGTCATTATCTTCGTGGTCGACGCCGGAAACTCTGTTTTGTACGCGTTCTTCTCGTACAATACCATCCCCGTTCCGGCTTCCATAAGGATTGCCGACTCAGCGCCGACTATCGGTCCCTGGGGCCAGTTCGCTGTCTCGTTTGTCACAACCTCAAGACTTTCGTTGATTTCCAGCTTTTCTTCATCGGTCAGCGCATAGGAAAAAAGAGGGCAGACATTTGTCCCCGAGATAATAAAAGCAAGGCACAAAAACAGCGCTATGCCGGAGCTTTTCCGGATATTCTGTCCCTTCGGACTTTTGCGGCGATTTCCAAAAGGTCTCATAAAGAAATAATACTTTTATACGATCAAAAGTTAAACCATTTTTTTATATTTTTTCCCACAAATTCTATCACCGGTCCGAGCGTAAGCGCCATAAGGATCGTAGCGATATACCACTTGCTCCCGAATGCGAATGCGATGAGGATAAGGGTCACATCATAGATTATCCTTACGACCTTGATGGGAAGCTTCTTTATCTTTTGCTGGGCTATAAAAGGGATCGCATCGCAGGGTGAAACCCCGAGACCGGAGTCCATATAAAGAGCCGCGAAGAAAACAAAGGCGGCAAGGGCCACGATAAGAACGATTATCCTGAGCCACAGATACTCATTGCTAAAATGCGGTATTGCGGAATAGTCCTTAATGCCCTCTTCCGAAACCGGATATTCAAAAATCCTTTCCGGAAGTATTTTCTTCCAGAGCCATGTGAAAAAATCGCACAGGTATCCGATAAACACCATGTTTGCCACAGTTCCGAAGCCTATATTATCCGCTCCGAGAAGGATCACGATAATAAACAAAACT
>JAFVCL010000070.1 GCA_017479285.1 Lachnospiraceae bacterium | reverse complement strand
CGTAAATACTGAAGGTTTTTTCCAAAACTCATTTTGATTCTCCTTTTCATCTATACTTGCTTTTTTATTTTTGCCCCGCGTTGCAAATATAGATTACCTGATATATGCAAACCTCTCCACCAACCAGGAAGCGCTCTTTCTGCGATTCTCGCAACTATAAGTTGCACACCTTCAAATCACAATCTCATAGTACAAATAATCGCCGGTAAAGTTGCTTTCTGATTCATTCGGCTTTCTGTCATACAGCTAAAACCCGACCGACTCATAATTCTTAGGAGCGACCAGATTACCGCTTGTACATACAATAATCCTTTTCATCCCCTCATTTCAAAGCTTTTAAGATTACGTCTGTAATAATCGGAGTATAAAATTTCGATCTCGGTGAATCCTGTGCCTGCAACACAACAACCATATCATGCTCGGGATAAACATGCAGCTCCTGACCGCCACGACCCAGTCCCCTGTATCCGCTACCGTCCTCATTGATCCACCAATAATAACCATAATTTTCAATATGTGCGGTTGTAGCCTCATCTATATATTCAGCCGTAATGATCTGCCTGTTGTTTATCTTTCCATGATTCAGATAAAGAAGGCCAAACTTCGCAAGATCGATCGCCGATAAGCTGGCGCAGACTTTTACGTGTGTTAAGTCATGATAAACTTTACTACTCGGCGTCATAATAAAAGGCTCACATACAATTCCAACATATGGAAACATATATTAATTTAATATGTCGTATACCGTTTTCCCGGTCAATCTTTCAATACAGGCATTCATCAGATAAATATCTGTCACCTTATACTTAAACTCCGTATTCGGTGTGTTCACAATATTGCAATCCGAAATTGCCTGCAGCCAATCTTTGGAACGTTTTAGCTGCTCACGCATCGGATCATTCAGGTGAGGTCCGTTTCTCCAATAAAATCCGGTTGTCATTGTCAGTAATGTCTTTAAAGTGATCAATTTATGAAATACATTTGCCTCATCATTAAAATACTCCGGTAAAATCCGGGTAATCGGTATATCAAGGCTTTCAATCATATCATTTTTCAGGCATATTCCTATTGCCGTCGATGTAAGGCTTTTTTCTATCGAATGTAAGGCATGCTTTGTTTCTCTGTTACATTTTTCCCCGTACCATTCATATACTATTTTTTGATTTTTTATGATAAGAACACTTCTCATCAATCGATATTTGCGGGCTCTAATGAAATCATCAATTGAATAAATAACATTCTCGTCTAATCCGTTTTCCGGCAATCCTCCTACTGACAGTTCAAACATATTTACCTGTCCCCCATTACTTTAAATAGCTGCCGATAATAGAATCTGAATTCTCTTTTAAGGATTTTGGTGTTCCTTCCGCGATCAAACAACCGCCTTCATCTCCGCCTTTTGGTCCTAACTCAAAAAGATAATCACAGCAGGATAAAACATCGATATCATGCTCCGTAATAATAACTGTATTACCGGCATTACAGATTTCCCGAAGCAAATAAATAAGATGCTCCGAGTCTTTCGCTGATAAACCGACCGTAGGTTCATCCAATATATAGATATTATCTTTATTTCTGCTTTTTCCCAATTCTTTTGCCAGTTTAATCCTTTGGGCCTCTCCTCCGGATATTGTGGTAGTCTTTTGTCCCAATTTGATATATCCCATGCCTACTTTATCAAGCAAACATACAATCTGAAATATTTTAGGAACGTCTTTAAAGAATCCACATGCTTCCTTTACGGTCATCTCAAGCACTTCGGCAATATTTTTCTTATGGTACTTAACATCAAGCACTTCCTCTATGAATCCGCTACCATGGCACCTGTCACAGATCATATGAATATCACCAAAGCCGACATTATAAACCAAAAACCCCTGTCCTCCGCAGGTCGGACAGGCTCCTTCCGCATTTAAACTGAAAAAGCTCATATCAAAGCCGGAATCTTTTGCGTCCTCTGTCTGAGCAAATAATTTTCGAATGACATCAAAAACACCGGTATATGTAGCAATATTCGATGTTTTCGTTCGCCCGATCGGTTGTTGATTGATCACATAACACTTATTTATATGTTCCGTTCCATGAATCTCCACATCATCAAGTTCTCTTGGATAGTCATAAATATCTTCATCCTCATTCTGTATGACACGGTTTCGGATAAGCATTTTTAATTTTGGAACAAGTGTATGTGCGATCAGACTCGATTTTCCGCTACCCGAAACACCCGCAAAGCCTACCATTTTATATAACGGGATCGACAAGGACAGGTTTTTTAAGTTATGGATTTTTGCACCGGATATACGAAGACTCTCATCGTGATGTACTGCAGGAGCATTTTTCGTTTGATGCCTGTAGTTTTTTACAAAATACTTTCTGTCCTTCAGATACTTCGCTATAACCGAATCTTCGCAGTTTAAATATTCCTTATATCCGCCCTGAAAGATCAGTTCGCCGCCCTCGGTTCCGGCTCCCGGTCCGATCTCAACGATATGATCCGCAATCGAAATGATACTTTCATCATGCTCTACCACAATAACTGTATTTCCCGCAGACACAATATTTTTCAAAACCTCAATCAGTTTTTCCTTCTCTCTCTCATGCAATCCTATGGATGGTTCATCAAATATAAATGTCAATGAATCAAAATCAGACATAATGAATGCACTGATACAAAGTCTCTGCAACTCTCCTCCCGATAAAGTCGGAATCGGTCTTGACATTGACAAATGACCAAGTCCAAGCATGACCAGATACTTAATTCTCAATCTGATCGCATTTACGATCTTTTTGTTTTTATCATCATCTGCGCTTAATAAAAATCTGTCCAGCTCATTCAGAGACATATTGCTCACCTCTGCAAAAGTCCTATCCTGCAATCTGGTATGTGATGCGATCTGATTTAATCCGACGCCATTACACCGTGGACAGATTATCTTTTTCCCATATTCTCCCGTTATGATCTCGATCTGACGTGAGCTTATCAGATCATATTTTGAAGCATTCATGATCAAAGGCATAATGCCCGGAAAATTATCTTTCCGGTCACCGTATTTTAATTTCTGCAATTGCGAATCTTTCAGCTCACCGAGTGTCTGCGAGGGAGACAGTCCGTTTTGTTCCAGAAAAGCCCTGTACTTTTTCTGCGATCTGCCTCTGTCCAAAAATCCGAGTAATAACGTGTTCAACCGCGCATTACTGTCTCCAAATATTTTTCCCTCATCAAATACCTTTTTTTCACCTGTACCCAGACAATGCAGGCACATACCATTAGGTGAATTCTTCTGAAACATATCTACGGACAATGGTTTGCCGTCATCATATTCAGGATCGGTAACTCCGCTTACCGAAAACAAAGAAGCCAAAGCATTTGTTAATCTTGTTTTGGTTCCGACCGTGCTTAAGGGGTTGCTTTGCCTGATTATCCGTTGTTCCACTCCGATCGTCGGAGATAAACCTTCGATGCGCTCAAAATCATTACTTGTCGTGAGCGAAAACTGAGATTCGGTTATGGATAAATATTTTCTCTTTCCTTCTTCATATAAAACATCAAATGCGAAACTGGATTTTCCACTTCCGGAAACACCGGTGATCGCAGTTAATTTGCCTTTAGGTATACAAATATCGATGTTTTTAAGATTATGTTTTTTAACTCCATATGCCTTTATATAGTTTCCCATTCTCTTCCGCCATTTCTTCCGGACCATGTTCCGTCTATATTTGAATAGCCAACGTTGCATGTGTTTTGGCATCTGCAACGTTAGCTCTCTTAATCATATATCTTCGTCACTCAAATCATCCTTTAAGCTAAATCTGTTAATCAATCATCTGAAAATGTCTCATGGCATCCTCAATCGCCTTAACCTTCTCTTCAGGGCATCCCGGTTGCTTGCTATCTGCAGACTTCGCCTTGTTATAGTTCTCCCGCTCGATGATCCCATGTATCTGCTTAACCTGAGCAATATTCAGATTCGTCACATGAAATCCATACTTCTCCTGAACCCAATCCTGGATCTCCTTATACGTAGCCTTAGTTTCAGTGCTTGTAGCATCAATCTCATCCAGATTTATCTCTATCTCGATATGATCATCCGGTTTTTGTTGGGACAGACAAACAACCGTCTCCACATGCACCGTATTCGGAAACATATCAACGGCGCGAACCTTGACCAGCTTATAACCATTGGTTGTAAGAAATCTTAAATCCCTCGCAAGGGTGGCAGAGTCGCAGGAGACATAAACTATCCTCTCCGGAGACATGGAAACCATAGTCCTCAGACACTCCTCATCGCAGCCCTTTCTCGGAGGATCCACGACGATGACATCCGGATGTCGCATATCCCCCGCTGAGTCTCCCGCATTTCCGCTAATGTCGCCTGCACTCGCCCCTGCGCGATCGCTTCGAATTCCATCTCCCATTGAATAAAACTGGGGCAGTACTTCCTCCGCCTTTCCTACGAAGAACTTCGCATTTTCAATTCCGTTACGACGAGCGTTATCTCTCGCATCTTCAATCGCCTGAGGTACCACCTCCACGCCGTATATCTTTCCTGCGTTCCCCGCGAGGAAAAGGGATATCGTTCCGATTCCGCAGTATAGATCCCAGACGGCTTCCTTTCCGGTAAGTCCTGCGTACCCGAGCGCAAGACTGTAGAGCTTCTCTGTCTGGACGGGATTTACCTGGTAAAAAGACTGTGGCGAAATGTGGAATTCCAGTTTTCTTCCGGTTACCGGGCATCCCGGTTTTGTCATATCCCTGACCTGTATAGTATCCGTAATATAAGGCTTTCCCCAGATACAATAAGTCTCTTTTCCAAGGATTACATTGGTGTTTTCGTTATTGATATTTATCGAAACGGAGGTCATCCCCTCAATCCTGGAAAGCACGGCCAAAAGCTCTCCCTGACCTTCGATAAATTCCTTCTCCGTAATCCATACCCGGCTGTCTGTGGCTTTCTCCGCCATTCCGTACCCACCGGATATCTCTTGTTCTTTCCTGTATTTTTCCTTACTACTCTGCGGTATACCCTTATACCGACCCTGCTCGAAAGACTTTCCCTTTACTCTGTACGCATCCGCGCCTGACCTTCGGTTAATAACGATGCATACCATCCTCTCCCCGGAGGCAAAGCCCTTCCTTAGCAAGATATGTCTTACAATACCTTCCCCTGTTTCCTCGTTATAGGGCTCTATCTTATTTTTGCGCATGTGCTCAAGGATAATATCCAATACCTCTTTATCGCCTTTTGCACCGATGGCACACTCCTCTCCGGCGACTATGTTATGTGTATGCCCCGCGTAAAATCCCGCGATAAGCTTACCCTCTTTGTCATAGCCAACAGGATAAACCGCTTTATTCCTGTAGTTCCAGGGCTCGTCCATTCCCACGATCCCGTCTGTTATCCAGTCCAGGAGCTTATCATCAAATCCGCCGATACGCTTAAGGTTATTTCGTACCTTATTCTGCTTATATTCAAGCTGTTTTTTGTATGAAAGTGCCTGTATCTGGCAGCCGCCACAGCTCCGAGCGATCCCGCACTTCGGAGAAACGCGAAAGGGAGAAGGCATTATAACCTTCTCCAATCTCGCATACGCATAGCTCTTTGTGGACTTCATTATCTTTGCGGATACGGTATCCCCGATAACCGCATCCTTGATAAAAAAGGTGTAACCGTCAATATGTCCGATCCCTTCTCCGTCCACCCCGATATCCTTTATGGTAACCTCGACCATTTGATTTTTACTGTAAGCCATAAACCTATCCTTTTATAATCCTCTTACTGCTTAAAAATGTAAGGACAAAGTATCCTCCGTAAACCGCGATGATAACTGCTGCCGTGCTGAGGAGAGAAAAAACAGTCTGTTTTGCTCCCATACTCTCCAACAGAACATTTGCCGTCTTAAATCCTACAACGGAATGTATACATGCAAGGAGCATCGGAAATACAAAGAACATCCCTATCTGTTTAAAGAGCGCTCCGTTTATCATATTTTCATCGGTACCTATCCGGCGAAGAACCGCATAGCGCTTTACATTATCGGCGCTTTCCGAGAGCTCCTTCAATGAGAGAACCGCTGCGCTGGCGATAAGGAAGATTATCCCGACATACATGCTGATAAATGTGACCATCGACGCGAGGCCCGTGGAAGCGGCCTTCATCTCTTCCCTTGTCTTGTAGGAAATCAATGCATCCTTTTCCCAGAGAACATCAAGTATATCTATAATCCTCTGCTCAAGCTCTGCCTTCCCGGCAGTGTCGGTTTCCTTATAATTGGCAAGCACACGCTCATATCTTCGCATTCCATCATCCACAGTATCGTCGGGTACGATATATGTGCCTTCCTCGGAAGGTGTTCCGATCATGCTTATCATTCCGTCCAGGCAATGGTCATATTTCGGAGTAAGCTCCCTTCCGCCTACTATTATACTCTTATTTTCCTTTAAAAGCTTGTCTCTTACTTCAAGTGAAGGCTTAAAATTCCCGACGATGGCGTATTCATCGCCGTCAAGCTGAACCTTCTGTGTTCCAAAAAACTCCGCGATCTTGTTGTAATCCGACTCTCTTACGATCATAAGGAGATTTTCATCTCTTATGAAAAGGTAATTCTTTTTCAGCTCCTCAAGGTAATCTCCGCAATAACTTTTCTCCGTAAGAGCATCATCGCCATATACATAATAGTTTACCACACCGGAGAAATTTCCGGCTTCGATTCCGTTTTCGGAGAGCTTGTCCAAAATTCCGATGCCGTCAGGCTCTTCCCCGCTCTCGGTACTCTCCATTCCTCTGTAAAGATACAGGTCACACTTTAAGAGATTCCTTATATTCCCGTTAAGGGATCTTGATAGGCTGAATGCTGTTCCGAGCAAAACTATGGTAAGAAGGAGCATCAGGCATATTACTGTCATTGAGACAACCATAGTATTTGCTTTGTATGAAAACTGTCTTAGGGTAAAGCTGTTAAGCTTACGGAAGTACAATCCCTTCATCCCCTTAAACAGCGTGAGCATCATTCCGGAGAGCGACCAGAAGATGAAGAAGGTCGAAAGCGCACCGAGCAAAAGTATAAATCCGAGCTGGCTGACTTCGTTTAGTTTAAGGATATTGATCATCCGGTTGTAGGCAAACCCGAGGGCAGCGGCGGAAACCAGAAAGATAACCGCACAAACTATCGGATTTCTGAGTCTCATTTTCTCGCTCTTTTTGTCCCCGTGAAGAAGCTCTATGAGCCTGCATTTACCGACCGAAACCGTATTAAATACCATAACGATAAGATACATTATACCGAAATAAATGCAGGTTTTAAGTGCCGCCTTTGGCGAGAAAACAAAGGTAAAACGGCTCATATCCGCCTCGAAAGCGTTGGCTACCATCACACTCATAAGCTGGGAAACCATAACCCCGAAAACAAGCCCTATGGCAAGGGAGATAACACCGATAAGAAGTGTCTCGAAAAAGAGCATTACAGACATTCTTCTTTTGCTCATTCCAAGCGTAAGATATACGCCAAACTCCTTGTTTCTTCTCTTGATAAGAAACCTGCTCGCGTATATGATAAGCCCTCCGAGAACGATTGCCACAAACACACTGACAGTGCTTAAAAACTGGTTCATCAGCTCGATCGATTCATAGGCGCGCTTTGATACGCTGAGCGCGATACTCTGGCTCTCTATGGCGTTAAAAACATAGAATATTATAACGCCGATAACCAGGGTAAAGAAGTATATCGAATAATCCTTTATGCTTTTTCTTATATTTTTAACCGCAAGCTTAGAGAGCGTCACTTTGATCACCTCCAAGCAGGGATACGATGCTTATTATGTCATCGAAAAATTCTTTTCTGGTCTTATTGCCTTTGATTATCTCGTTAAACAGCCTTCCGTCCTTAATGAAGATCACTCTCTTTGCGTAGGAGGCGGTAAACGCATCATGAGTTACCATCAGTATCGTCGCCGGGATATTCTCATTAAGATACTTAAAGCTTTCGAGGAGCATTTTCGCGGACTTTGAATCAAGAGCACCGGTGGGCTCATCCGCCAGAACCAGCTTAGGGTCCGTGATGATCGCTCTTGCCGCCGCCACGCGCTGCTTCTGCCCTCCGCTCATCTGGTAAGGATACTTGTTCAAAACCTCATCTATACCGAGATCGGCTGAAATGCTCTTTATTCTTTCTTCGATGACCTGTGACTTTACTCCCTGAATTGAAAGCGCGAGAGCAATATTCTCGTATGCAGTCATGGTATCGAGAAGGTTAAAATCCTGGAATACAAAGCCCAGCTCCTCCCGGCGGAACCTGTTTAATGCATTCCCCTTCAGCTTTGTAATATCCCTGCCGCCGACATAAATATGCCCGGCAGATACCTTGTCGATGGTTGAGATGCAGTTCAGGAGCGTTGTCTTTCCGCTTCCGCTGGCGCCCATTATCGCAACATACTCTCCCCTATCGACCGTAAAAGAAATGTCATTGATTGCCTTTGTAAGAGAAGACTTGCTTCCGTAGTACTTCTCTATGTTTTCAATTTTCAGTATCTGCTCGTTTTCCATTTCTAAAAAAATCTCCTTGTAAAAAACGGTTTACAGTTGTATCGATCTCACTACAATACAGACTATAAACCGGTTTTGGAAGCAGGTCGTCTTTTTAATCTTACACAACATTACAATTTTGTAATATTACATAATACAATTACATAATACAGTATTACATCTCGTAGAATCTGTCTTTCCGGATCGTGATAAATACTTTCGTCCACTCCCCCTGCACGGAATCTACACAAATATTATGCCCGAGCTTTTCTGAAAGCTCCTTTGTTATATAAAGTCCCATCCCCGTGGAGCGGGCTCTGCCGGTTCCGTTCTTTCCCGTAAAGGATTTTTCAAAAACCCTTTTAATATCCTCCGGATAAATCCCCATACCGTTATCTTCAATACAGAGCGTAACAGATGCCTCATCCTCCCATGAGAGAATCTTTACATAGGAGTCCGTATTTTCTCTCCGGTATTTTATACTGTTTGAGATAATCTGCCCGATCATGAATTTAAGCCACTTGGGGTCGGTGTTTACCCTAATTTCCGGGTTTATTTCAATCCGGAGGTCTATTTTATTATCAAGAAGTGTCTCCCTTAGCTCCATCACCGTATCATGAACTATAGAACCAATGGTTACTTCCTGTATGTGGTAATCCTTTTCGGCATTTTCCGAGCGGGAATAATAAAGAACCTGATCCACATACTCTGTTATCCGGTTTGTCTCGTTCTGCAGCCTCTTTATATTATCTCTCATCTCCGGAGAAATATCCCCGCTGCCGAGCATATTGTGGAGCTTTAGGCTTATTGCGGACAAGGGGAGCTTTACCTCATGTATCCAGACCTCGATATACTCCGCGTACTCCCTACTGCTCTTTATATACAGTCCGACATTTTCAATCATGGACTTATCTATTTCATACAGAATATCGCAGAGTATCTTTCCTTCGAGAAAATCAGGTCTTTCCAATGTTTCCAGTACGAGATATGCCTTATCGAGACGGCGTACATTTTCAGCTAAGGCATTATAAAATTTCCTTTTCCGCAGGTAACCATAGGTTATTTTAGCCGCCTCGGTAATAAGTATAAGCACAGCAATTATTATGACCGCCGCTGTGTTTAACTTAAATACGACCATCAGCCATACCGCCGCTGTCAATAAAACAAGGGATAGAATGATCTCTACCCCTTTATCCTTTAAATAATCCCTAAACCTCAAGAATATACCCCTGTCCCTTTCTCGTTTCGATTATATTCTCAATCCCCGCTTCGGAGAGCTTTCCCCGCAGCCTGCTTATATTGACGGTAAGAGCGTTGTCATTAAGATACTCGCTGTTGTTCCAGAGATCGGTCATAAGCTCATCCCTTGTAACGATCCGTCCGCGATGGTTATACAGATAGGAGAGTATAAGCATTTCGTTTTTGGAAAGAACAATCTCTTCGCCGCTCTTTTGTATCAGCGTACTTTTTCTGAGATTCAGAAGTACTCCGCCTATATCCACAGTCTCTTCGCTCCCGCCCATTCTCCTGAATACATTGGCGATCCTAAGGAGCAGGAGCGTTGGATTATAGGGCTTGGTTATATAATCGTCAGCCCCGTAACCGATGGTTATTACCTCATCTCTCTCCGCATCGCTGCTGGTAACCATGATAACCGGTATCTGCGATTTCTTCCGCAGTTCTCTCAGTATATCCTTGCCGTTCATACCCGGAAGGTTTATATCAAGAAGCACCATGTCCGGAGCGGCTTTTAATATATCCTCCACAGGATCGGCAAAGCTGGAAGGCGCCTCCGGCAAGTATCCTGAATTTGACAAAAGTATGATGAGTTCTTCTCTTATTCCTTCCTCGTCTTCAAGGATCCGGATCTTCTTCATATCTTACCTCAAAGCTCCCTAAACAGTGGCTCTTACATTTCCCTCAAGAAACTTCTGGTAACCGAGCCAGCCCGCACCGGGAAGGGAGTTTTCCAGTATTTCCTTAAAGGTCTCCATCTTTGCATCGGTATCGTCGGCATAGCTTAAAGCCATTGCTTCTATAAGAGCAGGCGTCTTCGGGGAGCCGAACTCCATTTTCCCGTGGTGAGCCAGAATGCAGTGCTGGAGCTGAAGAAGGTCGTTCTTTGAAAAGCCCTCTATCTTTGCGGCTCTTTTTCCGACCATATTTGAACCCATTACGATATGTCCGAGAAGATTTCCTTCATCGGTATAATCATTCTCCGGATAAGGGGACAGCTCGTAGACCTTTCCGATATCGTGGCACATAGCCGCCGTAAGAAGAAGGTCTCTCTTAAGAATGGGATACGCCTTTGAATAATAGTCACAAAGCTTTGTAACGCTTAATGTATGCTCAAGGAGTCCTCCCACAAAGCCGTGGTGAACGCTTTTTGCGGCGGAATGAAACTTGAATTTCTTCGCGAAATCCTCATCCTCTACGAACATTCCCCAAAGAAGCGCCTTGTATGAAGGATTTCTATGCTTTCTATCAGAGCTTTAAGCTCTCCATACATCTCCTCTATATCCTTGCTGCTCATGGGAAGGTAATCTCCGGGGACATACTCTCCCTCCCGGGCCTTTCGTGCGCGGCGTATGTTCAGCTGGAGATTGTTGTTGAAAGCGACCACCTCCCCGTGTATCTCCACATAATCAAGCTTGTCGAAATCGTCGATTCCGGGGTCGTTCGGTTCCCATACCTTACAGTCGATGGTTCCTGTCTTATCCTGGAGAGTGACATTCTCGTAGTTTTTTCCGTTCTTTGTGGTTGCCGCCGATTTACTCTTGACCATGTAGATATCGGAGACTCTGTCTCCCTCGTGCAGATCCTTGATAAATTTCATAATGTACTGTTCTCTTTCTGTTTTATATTTATTACTGCTATACTTTTTGATATTCTTTTATTTGTCCGTCTGTGCTCGGTTTTATTCCCTTGCGGCTATGGTAAGAGGAATATCGATGGTCACATACTCGTCCACGGATTTTCTCATTATCTTAAGCGTTATCTGTTCCTCGGGGGTTCTCTTCTGAAGTGCGGAAACATAATCGGCGAATGACCCTATATTCGTATCGTTTATCCCGACGATTATATCTCCCACCTGCACTCCTGCAAGCATCGCGGGGGAATCCATCTCCGTCCCTGTAACAAAAGCCCCCATCGGTACGCCCAGCTCCCTGTTTGCCTCGGAGGTCACATTTGTACCCGAGATCCCGAGGTAGCTTATTTTCTGACCGTTGGACATTTTCTCTATAAGCGATTTAAGCTCCGTCACACCGTAAGCCACTACTACGACATTGCCGTTTGTACCGGTTTCCTTGTTCGTTATTATTCCGACCACCTGCCCCTGCATATTGAAGATAACGCCACTGGAATTCTTACTTGCGAGGATATCCGTCTCGTAGCTGTAAAGGTAAGTATCCACATAGGAAACCATCGTTCTCGGTGTGTTTATCATCCCGTAACCGATAGATCCCGGAACTCCCTCCGGGCTGCCTATCGCGACTACTCCCATTCCCGTATAGATACTGCTGCTGCTTCCGAGGGGAGCGATCACGGAGGCCACATCAAAATCCTCCGGAACAAGCTCCATGCTCACACCGATAACCGCAAGACCCGTAATATCGTCGATATCCTTGATATACGCGGGAAAGGTAAGTCCGTTTCTGAGAGACATTGTTAAGGAATCGGCGTTTTTTATGGGTGCGCTGTCCGCAAGTATAAGAAGCTCCACATTGTTTTCAGCGACGACGATCCCCGATGTCACATTACTGCTGTCGTTTACCGAATTCAGCCAGTCAACGCTTGATTTGACCGCAGTTATCGTCACGGCATAATCCCCCAGCTCCCTTGCGTAATTAGACATGGATATCATCATCTGGCGGTATTTTGTCGCGTCTATCTTAAGCCTTGAGAGAATAGCCGATATCTGATCCTCACTAAGGGGAATATCCACCGGCTCGGATTCCGCAGCGGTCTCTTCCTCCTCCATCATCTCTGCAAGCGCCGACTCCTGCATCATATATTCGGACAGCATTTCCTCGGGCGACATTTCCTCCTCCGGAAGACTTACGGTGTCCGGCGCAGGCTGGTCGTAACCGGTGGTTATCCTCTTAAGGAAGGGCTCAAGCACAAGGATCATAAGGCTTGCAACCACTCCGAAGATCACTGCCATCGCTATGGTGATCAGCGTCTTTTTTATTATTTTCCCCCTGTTTACAGGGCGTTTTTTGATGTCTTCTTTTAAAAAATCATTTCCCATTTTTTTACCGGCGGCTGTATTTCTCCCAATCGATTATATAGACCTGTCCTTCAGAGGTTTCTCCGAGAAGTCCGTCCTTTATAAGTTCATCCGTAAGTCTCTCCGACTCTTTCTCTCCGTAAGCACTGTACCACTGCAGGGATGTTTTTGAAAAATACATCATCTCTGAACTTGTTCTCTGTAGGGTCGTGAACTCTCCGTATATTCTCTTTTTACGGTTAAATATAAAAGCCGGATCCTGCGGAGTATCAAGTCCGTGTTCTGCACAAAAGGCATCCAGAAGCTCATACTGGGCTCTTGCTTCGGGTTGTCCCCAGAGACCGATTATTGCGTCATATTCATGGATCGGAGTATATATTTCTTCGACAGACTTTTGAAGTTTCTCCGTAGTATCGTAGTTTTTGGTATCTGTCTTTAGATCATTTAAATCCGTCCTGAACTTTGCAAAATCTCTTATCTGTACAATATGGGGACGCATCATTTTAAGAAGCTCCGTGACTGTTACCGGAAGCGGAAGAGTGTTGTCCGTAATGTCCGCTGCTATCATCTCGTCAAGGTTTTCAATACATTTTTCCGCCCGGGTATAAATATCCCCCGCATCATATTTATCGGAGGTAAGAAGGTAGTCACCGTCTCCCCATCTGAAGCTCTCCCAATCCTCACCTGTTCTTGCGTCCTCTACAAGAGTAAGAACTTCATACAGCTTTTCTGCATATACCTCACCTGCAACGCTCCCTGCCGCCTCCTTCAGTATCTCCTTTTCATCGAGCGTCGGATCCTGCAAAAGCCTGCCCGCGCAGTAATGTGAAAAGACATTCAGAACATGGTAGGAATCCATCTCGCTCCAATAAGACGGCTTAAGCACAAAATCTTCCTCGGAAGATCTTATATATGTGTCCTTTATCAGCTTCGAATTTACATTCATTTCCGCAAGCTGGTCGATTTCCATTTCGGTCAGATTCCAGGACCAGACTCCATATTCTATCCCGTTATCACGGCACACGGTTCTAAAGCCTTCCCATTTTTCATCACCGGTCCTTCTTGCTCCGGAATATATCGTGACATCCCCACCCAGAGCATTGTTTAAGTTTACTATATGATGATTGTCCTTGTAACAGCTTACTCCGAAATTTACATCCGGATTTTTATCACGAAACTTATCTCTTAATACACCGGAGAAATATGCTATATCCTCATCGTTTATAAGGTTTCCGGGATCGTCAAAATGGGCAATTACTCTGTCGCAGTACCCGGCAAGATCCGCATAAATTGTATAGTACTTATCAAAGCACTCAAGCGCCTTCGGATTCTCGTATGCATGGGCATACTTCCAGTTATCGTAATAATCGACATCGGGATCGTCCCAGCCGTAGCCGTTAAACTCGGCTCCCCATACCCAGACGGTAAAATTCATATCCATAGAATGAGCCGCTTTTGACATCATCTTAAGTCTGTCATGAACATACTCGTAACCTCCGTACTGTGCCCATGCGCTGCACATCTCGGTTACCTGAATACCCGTATACCCCAGGCGTTTCATCATTCTTACATAGGTATACAGCTGGTCATCGGAATATGAGAGTATCTCACTGTTTAAATTTGTGTCTGTTTTGTAGTATGCGCCTCTTGCGGTATCCGTTTTCCAAAGACAGATTATTGGCTCTCTTTCGTCTATCCAGGTCTCCCCTTCGGGATTGTAAATATCTGTGGGAATACGGATAATCCCGCTTTCCGGCTTTATGATATGCTCATTTTTCTCTCCTGCAAAAGCGTATCCGAGGTAGACATTGGCAAATACTTTTATCTGGTTTTCCAGCTCAGCGGTATCCTTTCCAAGTATGCGTATTCTGCTGTTCTCAATAAAAATTCCGTTTTTTTCCGCCGTCCTTTTTATCTCTATTGTCCTGTTGTTATTTTTATCTGCGAATGCTTTAACCGTTGGTTTGTTGCCGGTAGCGGCAAATATAAGGCTTTGCAGCTTTTTCGCCGGATTGCTGCTCCCACTTATTGTATATTCGGAAATATCTGTATCCCCGACAAAAATCTGTATCTGTTCGGAAGTGCCTGTTTTATCCTCTTTTGAGCCGGTTCTTAATCTCCCCGATAAGAAAACCATAAACTCTGCAAACAACACGCCGGTCAAAAAAAATATAATGACTGAAATATAAGTTTTTTTATTCTTCATAATTCCCGCTTTATCTCAAGGTCCGTTTATGCACAGAGACGATCGTGCCTGTCGGCTCGCCGGTCATGGACATAACACTACTATAATAGCTTTTTATCGTAAAAAAGTAAAGAAATGCTCTTTCCTTTGTGTTATACTTTACATATGGAAAAAAAGACCTTAAAAACACTTGAATATGACAAAATAATAGAGCTTTTGGTTCAGAGAGCCGATTCCGATCCGGGAAAGGAGCTTTGCCGCGCCCTCGTCCCCTCCGTAAAAATGCCGGAAATACAAAAAAGCCAGCAGGAGACAGGGGATGCCCTTACAAGGCTTTTCCGAAGCGGAAGCACCTCATTTGGTTCAAACCATGACCTTCGTTTCGCTACAAAATCTCTTGAGGTGGGAAGTACTCTCTCCGCAGCCGAGCTTCTAAGACTCGCCGCCCAGTTTAACAATGCCGCAAGAATAAAAAGCTACGGAATAAGGGAGAATGAGGATGATCCGGCAGATTCCCTCGATGAGTATTTCGAGGCACTTCACCCCCTGACCCAGCTTGCATCCGAAATAAGCCGCTGTATTCTTGCCGAGGATGAGATTGCGGATGACGCGAGCCCAAGACTGCGTTCAATCCGAAGGGAGATAACCCAGACAGGCGATAAGATCCATACCCAGCTTAAAAATATGGTAAACGGTCCTCTTAAGACCTATCTGCAGGATTCCGTTATTACAATGCGTGACAACAGGTATTGCATTCCCGTCAAGGCAGAGTATAAATCCCAGGTTTCCGGAATGATCCACGACCAGTCCTCGTCGGGTTCAACCTTTTTCATAGAACCGGCCGCTGTAGTATCTCTAAATAACAGGATCCGTGAGCTTATGATAGAGGAAAAGAAGGAAATCGAGAACATCCTTGCGGATCTCAGCCTTCAGTGCGCGGCTCATACCGGCGAAATAGCCGAAAACCAGAGAGTCCTTACCCTGCTTGACTTTATTTTTGCCAAGGGAAAGCTTGCTCTTGATATGAATGCAAGCTGCCCACAGTACAATAAAAAGCATTATCTTGTCCTTAAAAAGGCAAGACATCCTCTTCTTGATAAAAAAAATGTGGTTCCCATCGATATCAGTCTCGGCAAGGATTTTGATCTTCTCGTGGTTACGGGTCCGAATACCGGCGGAAAAACCGTTTCGCTTAAGACGGTCGGGCTTTTGTGTCTTATGGGACAGGCGGGACTTCACATTCCCTGCAGCGAGAGAAGTGAGCTTTGTATTTTCAACAATATCTTCGCCGATATAGGGGATGAACAGAGCATAGAGCAGTCGCTTTCCACCTTCTCCTCCCACATGGTAAATATTGTAGAGATACTTAAGAAGGCCGATGTTCACAGCCTTTGCCTGTTTGACGAGCTTGGAGCAGGTACGGATCCTACCGAAGGAGCGGCTCTTGCGATATCTATCTTAAGCCATCTTCATGAGCGCGGAATCCGGACCATGGCGACCACACATTACAGCGAGCTTAAGCTTTTCGCCCTTTCCACCGGGGGAGTCGAAAACGCAAGCTGTGAATTTGATGTCGAGTCTCTGCGGCCCACATACAGGCTTCTTATCGGAATTCCGGGCAAGAGCAACGCATTTGCCATATCCGGAAAGCTCGGACTCCCCGAGTACATCATCGAAAAGGCCCGCGAGCAGATCAGCAGTGAGAATGAAAGCTTTGAGGATGTGATCTCAGACCTTGAGCAGAACCGGATCACCATAGAAAACGAGCGCAGGGAGATTGCGGAGTATAAGGAAAAAATACGCCAGCTCCAGGAGCAGCTCCATGCCAAAAATGAGAAGATAGACAAGGCGAAGGACAAGATTTTACGCGAGGCGAATGAGCAGGCAAGGGAGATTCTCCAGCAGGCAAAGGATTTCGCCGACGAAACGATAAGAGATATCAATAAGGCTGCCATGTCGGGGGATATAAAGAGTCTTGAAGCAGGAAGAACAAAGGTCAGAGAGTCGATAAACGACAAAAATTCAAAGCTGACCGCGGCAGCAACAAAGCCCGCAAAGACCCAGCAAAAAGGTCTTGTGGATCCCGCTAAGCTTAAAAAGGGTGACAGCGTAAAAATCCTTTCGATGGATTTAAAGGGCACTGTTGCCACTCTCCCCGATTCAAAGGGAAATCTTTATGTTATGTGTGGAATACTCCGGACCCAGACCAATGTAAAGGATCTTGTCTACTCAAAGGAGGAAGAGATTACTTCCCCTATACTTAAAGGTACAGGCACAGGCTCCGGAAAGATAAAAATGAGCAAGGCGATGAATGTCTCCTCAGAGATCAATCTCCTAGGAAAGACAAGCGACGAAGCTATCGCCGAGCTTGAGAAATATCTTGATGATGCTTATATCGCCCATATTCCTTCCGTGAGAGTGGTTCACGGAAAAGGGACGGGAGCGTTAAGGACCGCAGTCCATAACTATCTCCGCAGACAAAAGAACATCTCCGAGTACCGTTTAGGTGAGTATGGAGAAGGGGACGCGGGTGTTACAATAGTTACTTTTAAATAAGAGGTAAATAACCAATGGCTATCAAGCAAAAAATTTTGATCGTTGATGATGACAACAATATCGCAGAGCTCATCTCCCTATATCTTATGAAGGAGTGCTTTGAGACAGAGATCGTTAATGACGGAGAATCCGCTCTCGCAAAGATTCCGGAGTTCAATCCGAATCTCATACTGCTTGATATTATGCTTCCCGGTATCGACGGATACCAGGTCTGCCGTGAGGTACGGGCAAAATCCTCTATTCCAATCATTATGCTCTCCGCAAAAGGAGAAGTATTTGACAAGGTACTCGGACTTGAACTCGGTGCGGATGATTATATTGAGAAACCCTTTGAGTCAAAGGAGATGGTCGCAAGAGTAAAGGCGGTTCTCCGAAGATACCGCATTCCTGAGACTGCCGTGAAAAAGCCCGTGGATGAGGAAAGTGTTACATATCCCGATCTTATCGTCAACAAGACCAACTATTCCGTTACATATATGGGACACAATATTGAGATGCCTCCGAAGGAGCTGGAGCTTCTCTACCACCTCGCTTCAAATCCGAACCGTGTTTACACAAGAGAGCAGCTCCTCGACAGTATATGGAGCTATGATTATATCGGCGATACGAGGACTGTTGATGTTCATATAAAGCGTCTTCGCGAAAAGATCAAGGATCATGAAAAGTGGAAGATCACCACTATCTGGGGAAAAGGATACAAATTTGAAACCACGAATTAAAATGGTTTGTTTACTGATATATGAAAAAGACATTATATTTAAAATTTCTCCTTGCGTATCTTATCTTTGGAGTCTTCGGTTTTATAATCGTCACGGTCTTCGTTCCTTCGATGACGGAGCAGACTCTTTTCAAGGATAAGGCAAACTCTCTCTATTCAGAGGCTACTCTCATAGCAAATACCTATGCGAGCGGTCTCTATTCGAGTAATGCTACCTTGGAGACCGTAAAGCTGCAGCTCGATGCATTATCCGTTTACATGAATTCGGAAATCCGGGTTATAAACCCTTCCGGAAGGATCGTGCTTGATTCAAACCTCCCCCTTAATATCGAGGAGGCGGTATATGTGGAAGGCTTCGACCCTACGATAATAAGCGGATCCTATTATGTGATCGGCAACTTTTTCGGAACCTTCGATCATGATGTCCTTACGGTTATCGCACCGATAATCAATGATTACATTATCAAGGGCTATGTCACGATCCATACATCGATAAACGACATCAATTCCACAACGAACAGTATTCTCAATATTTGTTATATTACTTTGGCGATACTGTTTTTGCTCTCATTCATAATACTTATATTCTTTACACGGCTTGTCTACAATCCGCTAAGGAAGATAACCTTCGGTGCCGAGCAGTATGCCCAGGGAAATTATCACTACGAGATTTCCCTCGACAGTAACGACGAGATGGGCTACCTCGCTGCCAGCCTTAATTATATGGCGGGCACCATCGCCGGGCAGGAGGACGACCAGAAAAAATTCGTTGCAAATGTATCCCACGATTTCCGCTCTCCTCTTACATCAATACGAGGCTTCCTTGAGGCAATGCTCGACGGTACGATTCCTCTTGAAATGCACGATAAATACATAAATACGGTTCTTAACGAGACCGACCGCCTTACTAAACTTACCAACAGTCTCCTTACACTTAACAATTTAAACACCAGCGGAATGATACTGGACCTTTCCAATTTCGATATCAACAAGGTAATCCGGGACACCGCCGCTTCCTTTGAAGGCTCATGCAGGAGCAAGGACATCGTTATATCCCTTTCTCTTACGGGGGAGGAGATGATCGTCAGGGCGGATGCTGAAAGGATCAAGCAGGTCCTCTACAATCTTATCGATAACGCCATCAAATTCAGTCATCACGACTCGGTAATAAAGGTCGAGACTACCTTAAGAAAAAATAAGCTCTATATCTCCGTTAAGGATACCGGTATCGGTATTCCGAAGGATGACATAAAGCTTATCTGGAACAGGTTTTACAAATCCGACTCCTCCCGCGGTAAGGATAAGCGCGGTACCGGTCTTGGACTATCAATTGTAAAAGAGATCATCAATGCACACAACGAAAACATCAATGTTATAAGCACCGAGGGGGAGGGTACTGAGTTTATATTCTCTCTTGCTATCGTTGATGATGAAGAAATTTAAACAATAAGGGCATCTCTCGATTATTTCGTTGGAAGAACCGATGTAAGAACCATGATTTAGAACTTCCTTTATTTTATCTTAGGAGACCTCGTTCATACAGTGTTATTCCGTTTTTACAGAGATTTTTTCACAGACTCAGATTTAATTGCCTATATTCTCCGACAGAAAGAGATTAACACGGTTCTGTATGATATCCATCGTCACATCTATGTCTCTCTGCCCGGAAAAGAATGGTTCCACCTCTTCCTCTATTATCTCTATGACAGGTGTATTTCTGTTGTCAAAGGGTTCCGCTACCTCGATAAGTTCGTACAATTTCTTCTGTTCCTCCCCGGACAACGGATATCTTGTATAGGTAACAAAATATCCCTTACCCGGGTCTCCGGTTCCCTCCTCTCCATGCAGAGGTGAATTTTCAGATCCCAAATACTTCATATACTTTTCAAGTAATGATCTGTTACTCGGAATACCTGTCATATAATTATATCTTGAATCGCTGAATACTTTGTCCTCATCCGCGTCATAGTAGTTATTGTTTAGATAATATTCGATAAAATCCCACGCGGCATCCTTTTGCTTCGAGCCTCCGCATATTGCCAGGGAGCTTTTCTTCCCGTCAGCGAGAATAAAGGTCTTCGGCTTCCCTGTCTTCGTCGGAAATCCGATATAGTTGACATTACCCTCAAACCTCAGATTATTGAACGACTGAATTTCATCCGGTTTCTGTATCCATACAGTTCTTACAAGACCACCGTACGAGTATCTGTTGTAATTCTCTTTTCCATCGGGATAACTGTCCGCATACAGCAGTATATCCCTTATAGCTTCGCTGTCGATAAAGGCTTCACCGTCATGGTTATACACATACTCACCAATGCAGGGAAAGAGGCAGACCTGAAGCACCATATTCTTGTTACATTCACCAACCAGCGGAATATCCGGATTCTGCCTGTCATATTCCATAAGATCGTATATCGTCCATCCGGAATAGTCACCATAATCCTCCGAGTTTACTATCATCGAGAAAAGTGAAAATGAATACGGTATCGCGGCAATACTCTTATCGCATCTGTATAATCCGAGTGCCTTTTCCTCATAATCATCAAGATTAATGTTTTCACTTTTATCTATGTACGGATTAAGATCGATCACATACCCTTTGCTCAACATATCTTTGACAGAGGGCATATCCGCCATGATTCCCGTCCCTATGTCAAAACCGTTGTCATAGCAATATAGACTTGCAAGATCTATAATGTCAGGGCCGTCGTTTCCCAGCATATCCATAAACATTTTACTTACAGCGTTGTTTACATCCTCCTCTGTTTCATTAGCCCTGTTAATGCCCTCCATATAATTCCTTAGCAGAATATTGTATTCCGATCCGCTTTTATTATAATTTGACACAGCATATTTTAATGAATCGTTTGGATATAATACTCCGATCGTTATTTCATTTTTAACTTTTGTATCTTCCTCATAATCCGTACTCAGAATTATAAGACCGGTTTCACCCGAATACTCATCGGCCTCTATAACAACGAATCCGTCGCTGCAGGAACCGGCATAGACTACGCTTTCTCCGTTTATACCTGTTTCCTCCCATGAGGTTACTACTGCCACATTTCCCGATGTCTTATCAAGGCTGTATAACATATTGGAATCAAACAGCAGTATATGCTCCTCATCCGATACTCCTATCCCCTTTATGTCCCCCGGAATATCATCATACTTCTTACGCCTGCCGGTATTAATATCGATTCTTTCAATACATGGTTCTCCCATTCCACCAAATGAGAGGGTGAATAACATATCGTCAGTATCAGTAAAAGCCCTGTTGAGGATTCTGTCCTTATATGGATAGCTTTGTTTTCCAGACCCGTCGGGAGAAAGAACAACTATCTTATCCAAAAACCGGCATATTATATCTCCGGATGAATCGGCGGAAATCCCTGCCGGTAAAAGCATATTCTCCCTGTATTGCAACCCTTCATCCGCAGGTATCCTTTCTGTCACTTTTCCCTGCTTTGAAATTCGGAGCACAAAAATACTATCCTTCTCGTAATCTCTTGAAAGGGCACATAATTCCTCATCATCCTTTGCACATATACATAAAACATATTCCTTTTCCGACAAACCCTGAATTTCAGTTCGTTCCTTTTTTCCGTTATTTGTATTTATCGTAAATATACCCTCGGATTCTCTGTTTTCAGAGTAGTCCTGCATATAAGCGTTCTCCCCTGTCACAAAGATACCTGTAACCAAAAAATTCTGTGCAGGTCCTATTTTAAACTCATTCTTTACACCATAATTTTGGTTTTGATCAATATTTCTTTGGCTCTCAATCTTTCTGCATCCGGACAAGAAAAACAGGAAAACAAAAATGACCGTTATACAAAAAACATTTTTCTTCATACTTTCCCCTCGTTCACATTAACTTTCTATAAACTAATTCAGATTATAAAATGATAACCGGTTAAGATTAAAGTATCTAACCGGTTAAGATTTGTTTAAGAACTGATTAAGTTTTTGTTCGCCCCCCGAAGTATTACGGTGTTTCGACATCGGAGCCCGTATAAAGGTATCTCAAATGAAAACTTGCGTCAGCGTCCTTGATGTCGTTATAAGCAATGGTCACGCCGTATTCTACCGATACGTCAAGCCCCTTGTCGCCTCTCATTCGTGCATCAGCGCCTCAAGCTCGGCGTCGGATTTGACGGTGAGCTCATTTTCGTTATAGAAGCGGGTCAGCAGAGTGGCGATGGCTTTTCCCTCGTAAGTGAAGACGAAATCGTAATAGCCGGGTTCACATTCTTCGGGATGCAGATAAAAGCTGCCCCAGTACCATTCATCGGGATTATCCTCGTCCTCGGGATAGTGGAGGTCGCAGTAGTTTGCAAAGTTCGGATCGAGATCGGAGAATTTGGCTGTGTTGTAATACTCCTGATCGTCACGGTGCTTCAGGATCCAGACACGCAGACCGTATGTCGCGTCGGTATCCGGGTAGAATTCGACCCACTCATTCAGCTCGAAAACGCAGCGAACATCGGTCAGAGAGGACTCTTTTCCGTTGATGCCGTCGTAGCCGCCGGCGTTTAAACCTTTGATGGCCACGCCGCGAAGGACGGACGGATCCCTGTCATCAAGGTTGATGATATTCATCTTGCCGGTGAGTTTAGCCGCCTCGGCGTTATTGCCACTTTGCGAGGTGTTGTCCGCGCCTGATTCATTGCCGGACTGCTGATTATCACCGGTGCTGCTTGCGGGCGGGTTTGAACTGTTGTTCCCGGAACTTGAGGGGTTATTGCTTTGCGAGGTGCTTCCCGAAGAGCCACAGGCCGCGAGTCCCAGTACTAAAACAAATGCCAGTACTATTGCTAAGGTTTTTTTCATAGTATTGTTTCCTTTCACTCTGGATTTCGGGCATGCCAACACCTGCCTCAGCATCCCGTATATTGAGAGTTTACATTGAAAAACCGATAAAAACAATATGGCTCTTTGGGTAGGTAGGGTAGAAAAGGCTTATTTCTTTACATCAAACAGCTTGAAAAGCTCAAATCGGCTGTTTATTCCAAGCCTTTTATAAAGCTCCGAGACATGAAGCTTGATCGTGGATTCTGAGAGACCCAGCTCCCCTGAAATCTGGCGGCGGGTCTTTCCTTCAAGAAGTAAAAGGGCTACTTCTTTTTGACGAGGCGTCAACTTGTACGGCTCAAACTGATCCAGTTTATCTTCAACGGCCTTCTGCATCTCGGTCTTGTTCATATCGTTTATCCAGAGCTGTGAGAACAGGTATCTGCTGCTTAACGGAAGCGTCAGAACATACAAGGCAATGATGATTGCAAAGAAGATAAGGGCTGCCACTGAAACATAGTTTGGGAACAGATCTTCAAAAAAGTAGTCCATCATGCTGGTAAAGGGAGACTGCAGCGCGAATATAATGGTACACCGTTTCAGGAGCCTGTAGCTGGCAAACCGGTTCAGGGCGCAGGACAGCATATAGATACAAAGCGGCCAGCCGATCACGCTCATGCCGAGTACGAGATTCTGCACACCGGGCACGGTAAAATGCGGCCGGATAACCACCAAAACAGTACCGAAAAGCAGAAGTACAAAAAATAAATCCCATACATGCTGCACATTCAGCTTAAGCTTTCCAAGCATAATGAAGAGTATGATCCCCGCTATAATAAGCCCTGCAAACATAAAAGTGGGCTTCGTCTCTTTGGAAGTGTTTGCAAGATCATAGATAAAACCGTCAATGGCAAAATATGCTGTGAAGAAGGCAAACGCCCAGTAAAGCCCCTTTTTATCTTCGGGACCGGTTTCTTCCCTTACATCAAAATCTTCTTCTTTAAAGCGGAGCAGGCAGAAAATGAGAAGCGCTATCACGATAATCGGCAAAACCTGATTCGTAAAAACATTTTCTGTCCCTGCCCAATCTGTCCTATGTATAAGTGCTACCAGTATGATCATCAGAGACATACCGGTGAGCCGCTCTGAATTGTTGGAAACAAAGGCATATCCGCAACGGCAGGCACTTACAGCGCCCCCAAGTCCGAACATTCCGGCGCAGGCAAAAATCAGGCGTAGTACCCCCTCCCGGAGAAACAGCGCCGGAATAAAGCCTGCTGCAAATAAGCCTGAAGAAAGCAATATGAGAGGTTTGAACCGTGGGCTCCAGCAGAGCATGATTAAAAGCGAGCCTGCGACATGGAATACATATGTAATCGTATTTCCGGAGAGCCCAAAGAGACCCGTCTCTACATAAATGTAATGCCCCCGAATACAATAAAAGACTAGCTCAAGCACATAGGCAAGCATATATGCACTTTTAGATGCGCGGATATTTTTTATCATAATTATCTTCCCGTTTTCGGCTGCCCGTATTCCCGCCTCATAGCTTCTGTGG
>JAFVCL010000069.1 GCA_017479285.1 Lachnospiraceae bacterium | reverse complement strand
TTCTTAACAAGGACGAAGGTGGACGTCACACTCCTTTCTTCAACAACTATCGTCCTCAGTTCTACTTCAGAACAACTGACGTTACCGGCGTTTGCGAGCTTCCTGCAGGCACCGAGATGTGCATGCCCGGAGACAACATCGAGATGACCATCGAGCTCATCCATCCCATCGCTATGGAGCAGGGACTTACCTTCGCTATCAGAGAAGGTGGACGTACTGTAGGTTCAGGACGTGTTGCTTCCATCATCGAGTAATTGCGCGAAAAGCAATGAGATAAGCGCCATTAAGGCGTGAATAAAACAGCCACTTCAAGCTTGCTTGAGAGTGGCTGTTTTTTCGCGCCTACGCGGGCATTTAGCGAATGCCCGCGACCGAGGAAAAGCGGAGCTTTTTCGAGGTGCGCTTAGCTCAACCTGATAAACAAAATCAAGGCTTCCAGGGTTTATCCCCGGAAGCCTTTTTTATATAAAAGTAAAAAATCTTATAATGATTTCAAAATACCACTTGACACATAATACTATGCGTTGTATAGTAATATGCGTCAGGCGGTATTACGCTTTATAGAGTATGATATAAAATACAGAAAGGAAAGACCTTATGGAAAACCAGATGAAAAGAGGTCTTCTGGATGTATGTGTGCTGGCGGCGATAAAGGACGAGGATTCCTACGGATACCGGATCATAAAGGATATGAGTCCTTATGTAGAGATTTCCGAGTCCACACTTTATCCGATACTTAGGAGACTGGAATCGGGGCAGCTCCTCAGCGTAAGGAGCGAGGAGTTCAACGGAAGGCTTCGCAAGTACTATCACATTACTCCGGAAGGGTTAAAAAGGATCGAGAGCTTTAAAGAGGAGTGGAAAGAAATCATGATGATCTATGAATTCGTCACAAGGAAGAAGCCTGCGAAGGATGAGACAGGCGCGGAGGCAGATACAGAGCAGGCAGAGGAGGGAAAGAAGGATGAATAAAGCAGAATTCCTTACAGATCTTCGGACAAGACTCGAGGGATTGCCTGAGGAGGAGATAAAAAAGTCGGTTGATTTTTACGGCGAGATGATAGCTGACCGTATGGATGATGGACTTTCCGAAGAGGAGGCGGTGGCCGCCCTCGGCGATATAAAGGATATCACGGGACGGATACTTGCGGATGTTCCCCTCGGAAAGATAGTGAAGGAAAAAGTAAAGAAGGTTCAAAGCCGCAGAGGTTTGAAGCCCTGGGAAATCGTCCTTCTCGTTCTTGGATCCCCGGTATGGCTTCCGGTGACGCTCAGCCTGGCGATAGTGGCGGTTCTTCTTTTCCTTGTGTTTTACCTTGTGTTCTGGATAATAATACTGGTATTTTATCTTGTGGATCTTTGTATTGCACTCGGAGGTGTCGCAGGTATCGTCTACGGCATCGCTCTGATGGTAAAGGGTATGGCAGCCCAGGGTCTTATGATACTCGGCGGCGGAATATTCTGCGGGGGGTTATCAATACCGTTCTTTTTCTTCTGCAATATAGTTGCGAAGGGTATGATAAACCTAAGCAGGATGATAACAAGAGGTATAAAGTCCTTGTTTGTGGGTAGAAGAAAGAAGGGAGAGCAGTAATGAAAGGAAAATATATAGCACTTATTGTGGCAGGAGCAATGATGCTGGCGGGAGCAGGTATAACATTTGCATCAATAGCAAGTCATGGCTTTGATTTTGAGTCGATTCAGAGTAAAGGAGCGGAAACCGTGGAAAAAGAATATCCGATTTCAGGAAGTATCAATGACATAATAATTGAGGACGCGAAGGTAAAGATAAGTCCGGCCCTGGGAGAGTCTTATGTAAAGACGGTGGAGCTTCCAAAGTACACTTTTGATGTTAAACTTGAGGGCGGGGTGCTGAGCGTAGTTGGAAAAAATGAAATGAAATGGTTTGATTATCCTTTTGCGATAAATGAGCCGGAGGTGGTTGTTTATATCCCGGAGGGAGAGTACGAATCCCTGAAAATAAACAATGATTCAAATTCAGTAGTGGTTGAAGACGGCTTTATTTTTGGAAGCGCAAAGGTGGAGGATGGAAGCGGTTCGATAAAATTCTACTCCGATACGACCGGAGACCTTGTTCTCCATTCCGGAAGCGGAAGTGTAACGGTTGAGGGCGCGTCTTCAGGTTCCATGGATGTTTACGCCGGCAGCGGAAGTGTGAAAATGCGTGACATAAAGACCGGAAATATAGGCATTAAGGATTCGTCGGGCTCCATTAAGCTTGAAGGTATCGAATGTGCCGATGCAGATATAGATTCAGGCTCCGGAGGAGTTACTGTAAGCGGCATTGACGCAGCAGGCATCAAGATCAAGTGTTCAAGCGGTTCGACACATATTGAGGATGGACAGTTTACGGGAAATGTAACCGTTAAGAGTGGCTCGGGATCCGTCAATTTCAGGAATGTTAATGCAAACAGTATTTCGACCGATTCCTCCAGCGGTTCCGAGAACTTTATAAATACCATTGCAAGCGAAAGCTTTTTGGTCGAATCCGGTTCGGGCTCGGTAAAGCTTGACAGATGCGATGCACAGGATATCGATATCAACGCCTCCTCCGGGTCGGTAAACGCAACACTTCTTACCGGTAAGGATTTCAACGCTTCAAGCGGTTCGGGTTCGGTCAGCCTTCCGGACGGGGATAATATGGAGATAAACGGAAAAATGAAGGTTCGCGCCGGAAGCGGAAGCATCCGTATACAGATCGCGGAGTGATGCGGGATATGTCCGGCGCACCTGTGCGCAAAGCGCAGCAGGCGACTCTTTCTTCCAAACGAAGTCTGAAAACATGCGGATATAAAATGACAAAGCTTAAATGTAATAAAAGTAGCCATAGGGCTACTTTTATTTTGCTATAATGAGATATAAAGTGTAAACTGAAGATAATGTGAAAGAGCGATAATAAGAAGTGTAACGACAGGTCATGTGGCGGTGAGCACAGAAATTCAGTACCCGCGCATCAGGAGAAACCATGGAATCCGGATACATACGAGTAGAGAATACATACGAAAAGATCAAAAAGGCAGAGGAGAGTTACCGCCCGGTGGTCATTATGGGACCTGCGGGTATCGGTAAAACATCGGCTGTAAACTATTATCTGCGGCATAAAAGCTTCCTAAGGCTGTCTGCAAAGGGCGACAGGTTAGAGGATATGCCGGATCCGGACAGTATGCGGAAAAGTATTATCGTGATCGATGATGCCCAGTGGCTGTCGGACCCCGATTCTGTCAATTATGTGAGAGGACTCCTGGGTCTTAGCGGGGTGTGGGTGTTTATCCTTACAAGAGGTGGATTTCCTGGATTTCTTACGGATCTTGAGATGGATGTGAATTTTATGCGCATTACGGAAAAGGATCTGTTTCTCTCAAAGGAGGAGTCGGCTGATTTTTTTTCGGCAAGGGGTATGAGTCTTGCTCCGGATATGACGGATAAGATACATAAGCTTTCCAAAGGATATCCGAGGGCTTTGTTTTATTACTATGTACGGCTGGAAAACGGTGAGGAGTTTTCGAACGATATGGTTGCGGCGGTATGGAATGATATTTTCCATTACTGGGACGAGAGCTTTTACGGAAGGTGGAATGAGAGATTTAAGGAGCTGATGCTTTCTGTTTGCCAATACGAAGAATTCACCGATGATATGGCGGGACTGCTCTCCGGAAACTCCGATATAGCAGAGGTTATTGAATACAGCAGAAATGTGACAAGCCAGTTGATCTACGGGGCAAGGAAGTCACAGGGGGAGCAGAGCTACCGCATAAGACCGGAGACAAGGGCATTCTTTTGCTGGAAACAGGGGCTTTTGTGGTCAAAGGAGAATATCACGGAGAACTATCGAAGGGGAGCAAGCTGGTACGAGCTTAAGGGAGATATTCTTAACGCGCTTAAGTATTACAGGCTTGCGGGGAATGAGGAGAAGATAAAGGATCTTCTTATAAAGAACATGACCCTGCACCCGGGAACCGGACATTATTACGATACGAGAGAGTATTATTTTGCCCTGCCGGAGGAGGAGATAAAAAAGGTCCCCGTCCTTATGGGAGGGATGAGCATGCTCTATGACCTTATCGTCGAACCGGAAAAATCAGAGTACTGGTACCATGAGCTTGAACTCTTTGAAAAGGATCCGATGCATCCAAAGGAGCTTAGGCGCGAAGCAAGATCAAGGCTTGCCTATCTTGATATCGGACTTCCGCACAGGGGAACAAAGGGCATACTCCGTATAATGAAGGATGTCTTTGTGCTCATCGGGAAAGGGGATGTGAAGCTTCCGGAGCTGTCCGCAACGGGAAATATGCCCTCCATAATGAACGGGGGACTGGATTTTTGCGAGTGGTCGAAAAATGACAACCAGATAGCGAGATTTATGGGAAAACCCCTTGAGGTACTGCTCGGAAAATACGGAAACGGCCTTGTGACGATAGCACTTGCGGAGAGCGGCTACGAGAAGGGGACGATGTCGCCTTATGAGGTCCTTACAAGGTGTGTGAACGGCTATGAAGCGGCTTTGCACGGCGGCAAGGTGGAAATGTGCTTTGTGTCGGTCGGAATCCAGCTGCGCCAGCATATTACCGAGGGACAGCTTCCGTCCGCAAAAAGGGTCTTTTCCTCGTTCAAGGAGAGGGCGTATTCAGAAGGAGCCTCCCAGTTGTACGAGAATATATATGCAATGGAAAACCTGCTTGCGCTGTATGACGGTAAAACAGAAGGTCTGGATGAGTTTATAAAATCAGTACCGGATGTCAATATAGAATTCTATATTTCCTTCAGATACCGTATTCTTGTTAAGATAAGGTGTCTTTTGGCACAGAACAGACTGGCTGAAGCTATAGATATCGCAAATTTCCTGACCGGATATTTTGACAGATATGAAAGGTTCTTTTACCAGATTGAAAACGAGCTTTTGAAAAGCATAATCCTCTACCGGATGGATGATGAACACTACACGGAGCATCTAAAGCGTTCGATCATCAAGGCACAGGAATATCATTTTATAAACATTTTCGCTATGGAGGGAACCGCGGCACTGACTCTTCTGAGAGAACTTAAAAAAGCCGGGCTTCCCGGGGAGATAGATGCTAAATTCCTTGATGAGATAATACTCGCAACAGAAAAGACCGCGAGAGCTTTTCCGGATTATCTTAAGTTCATACCTAAGGAAAAGATAAGCTTTACTAAAAAGGAACTTGAGATACTCACGATGCTTGTTGAGGGCAGAACCACGGAGGATATCTGCGAAACGATGGATATTTCCTACAGTGGGCTTAAAAAGCACAACAGGAATATTTATAAAAAGCTGGGAGCCGCAAACCGTGCAGAAGCAGAGAGACGGGCGCTGCAGCTGGGGATGGTACACAGGTGAACAGTGCAGCCCAAAGCCGAAGAACCGGGGCAGAGAACTGAAGTAAGGAACCGGAGCAAAGAGCCGCAGACGACCTTTTTTCCGCGAGATAGCAAGGGTCAGGCAAGAGGTAAAAGGAAAAATGAAATTTAAAAAAAATGTGATGATCAAAACAAAAGACGGTAAGGTGCTTGTGAGCGGAACGCTTAAGAAGACTATCGAGCAGGAAGATATTGATATAGTCATGCTGCTGCTTGGCGGCATAACGGACGATGATATGCTCATTGACCAGGTAAAGAAGATTGATAATGGCGATGAATACCAGGCGGGCTTAAGGCTGGCACAGTTTGTTGAGGACTACGGTGAATTTCTTGAGGAGGGTCTGAAAAGCACGGTTTTTGAGACTTAAAGGCTTTTGAGAATCGAAAAAGGGTCGCCGGTCTGCCTTAATTAAAAAAAGAAAAGGTAGCCTTAGAGTTACTATCCCGGTAGCGATGACGGAAATATAATAATTTACGGTGATGCAAATAAATGCGTCCGAATAAATCTGATCAGGAGGGATCGTTATATGGCGTTCGGTATCAAGTTTAAAAAGTTCGTCTCAAAGAAGGAATATACACCGGAGGAGCTTTATGAGGCAATAAAGGATCATGAGTTTACTCCCGGAAAGCCTATGTGGGTAAAGCATATGTTTACGAATATAATATGCTTCCCCGAAGTGGACAGACAGAATCAGGTTCAGCTTCTTCCCGCATTCAATGCAGGAGGCGGAAAGAGAGGAAATAAGTGGAATCTTCAAAAGGCAGAGGCAGCAGGCGGAAAGAATGTGGCTAAGAATGTTGCGCTCGGTATAGTTTCCGACGGATGGGCAAACCTTGGCTCTCTCGGCGGGAAGAACAGCAAGCTCTGTGAACAGCAGGTTGAAGAGGTTCTCAAGGAACTTGAAAGCATGGATATCTGAGCCGGATAACAAAAGCCGCTCAGGACCGTAAAAACGGTTAAGGCTCATTTGGATAAAAAAATATTTAAATAAAATATCGGGAGAATTAAGAAATTATGGGTAACAACGCAGAAACAACCGTGCAGTCAAAGGATAACAACGGTAAAAAAGTATTCTTTACAGAGGAAAGACTTGAGATGTTCATCGCCATCTTCCTCGGTATTACAGCCCTTCTTACAGCGTGGGCAACCTGGATAGGTTCGCTCCACGGCGGAAATCAGGCTACCAATTACACAACCAGTAACAATATCGCCGCAGAGGGTAACTCGATGTGGAACGAGGCATCCCAGCAGTATATGCAGGACCTCATTGTATGGAACAGCATCGTGGATTACCAGACCGAGCTTGAGATTGCTGAGATGGAGGGTGATACCGCTAAGGCGGATATCATTAGCGCCAAGATAGATCTTCTCATATACGACAGCTGCAGCGACGAGTTCGCGGAAGCAATCGAGTGGGCTTTTGCGCAGGAGGAATGGGCAAGCCCTTTTGACAAGGAAGGATTTATGGACAGCTATTATGCAGATGCCCAGGCTGTTCTTGACGAGTCACAGGAGTATCTTGAGCAGGGACAGGAAGATAACTCAAACGGCGACAGATTCGGGCTTGTAACCGTTATCTATTCCCTTGTACTCTTCCTTCTCGGTATTGTCGGAATCTTTAAGAAGCTGCCTAACCGCAAGATAGTATTCTTTGTATCGGTAGCCTTCCTTCTTGTTGCGCTTATCTACATGTTTACGATTCCTCTTCCCAAGGGCTTTACTCTGTAATAATATGACTGCATGGCGGTCATATAAAGGAGTTTGCATTCTTTTATGATAAGACGGGTCGCCTTTGAACAAGGGCGGCTCGTCTTATGAAATTGAAACCATATACGGAGAATTATGATGAAAAAGCTAAAAAATTTTGTGGAGAGTACCACTTTCCAAAACAGTATACTTATCGTTATTGTTATAAATTCGATCATAATGGGACTTCAGACCTCACGGACAATAATGGATGCCATAGGTACGGTGCTGAATGTTCTTGATTATATATGCCTTGGGATTTTTGTAATTGAGCTGTTGCTGAAGATCATTGCATACGGCTTAAGATTTTTTACGGACGGATGGAACTGGTTCGATCTTATCGTGGTTGTCTGCTCGCTGATATCCGGTCTGGCTTTCCTCAAGGTACTGAGAGTATTCAGGATATTCAGAGTCTTCCGTACCCTCAAGGCGCTAAAGGGAATAAGGGCATTCAGACTTGTATCAAGGCTTGATAAGCTTAGACTTGTCTTTGAGGCGATAAGAAAATCAATCCCCGGAATAAGCTGGAGCGGCGCGCTTCTTCTGATTATCTATTACATATTTGCTCTTATCGGGACAACGCTCTTCGGCATAGCATTCCCGGACTGGTTCGGAAGCATCGGAAAGAGTATGTATACGCTCTTCCAGGTAATGACTCTGGAGAGCTGGTCCATGGGAATCTCAAGACCTGTTATGGAAATATATTCCTGGGCGTGGATATATTTTGTTCCCTTTGTACTCTTGAGCTCTTTTGTTATAATGAATGTCGTTGTCGGTATAGTCGTAAACTCCATAAGTGAGGTTCAGCTGGAGCTTTCAAAGGAGAAAGAGGAACGCAGGAAACAAAAGGAGTCCGGAGAGAAAGCGGATATTTCAAAAGAAGAGCAGATAAAGGAGCAGCTTTCCGCCTTAAGAGAAAGGATCGATGAACTTGAGAAGCTTCTGTGATATAATGAAGCCGGGGAAAAGGTATTTTGTCCCCGGCTTCATAATTATTAAGAAGGGTATAGGGAAAACAGCATGAATATATGCCTTTTAAATGATTCATTCCCGCCGGTTATAGACGGAGTTGCAAATACGGTTATGAACTACGGGAGAGTTCTGACCGGTGCGCTGGGGGCAAATGTCATAGTCGGAACGCCGAGATATCCGGATACGGACTATTCAGGCTACCCGTACAAGGTGGTTGCGTATCCCAGCCTTGATACGACGCGGCTGACCTCCGGGTACCGTACAGGATACCTTCTCTCGGTAAGGGAGATAGCAGAGATGTCGCAGTTCGGACCGGATATAGTACACACCCACTGCCCGGCTGCATCGACGCTTATGGCAAGGATACTCCAGTACGAGACCGGGGCACCGGTGGTGTTCACATATCACACGAAATTTGATGTGGATATCGCCAAGGCTGTGGGAGACGGATTTCTTAAAAAAGAGACCCTGAAGATGCTTGTAAACAATATTTCGGCATGTGATGAGGTATGGGTCGTGTCGGAGGGCGCGGGTGAGAATTTAAAGAGCCTCGGATACGAGGGCGATTACCGGGTAATGGTAAACGGCGTGGATTTTGCAAGGGGAAAAGCCTCCCCGGAGAAAGTCATGGAGGTAACCAAAGGTTATGACCTTCCCGGGGATGTTCCCGTTTTTTTGTTTGTCGGAAGACTTATGGCATATAAGGGAATTCCGATAATACTTGACGCGATGAGACGGCTGAAGGATTCCGGAACGGACTTCAGGATGGTATTTGTGGGAAGCGGGGATTATGAGCCCGAAATGCGGGAAAAGGTAAAGGAGTACGGGATAGAGAGCAGGGTCATCTTTACAGGACCCATACGCGACCGTGAGGAGCTGCGGGCAATCTATACGAGGTGCGATCTTTTCCTTTTTCCCTCCACCTACGATACCAACGGAATTGTTGTAAGGGAGGCGGCGGCCTGCGGTCTTGCCTCTGTGCTCATAAGGGATTCCTGCGCGGCGGAGGGGATAACCCACGGGCGCAACGGATATATGATAGAGGAAAACGGGGAGTCCATGGCGGCGCTTTTATCCGTGGTCTGCAGGGATATGGATGCGCTTCATAAGGTCGGCGACAATGCGATGAACGAAATCTATATCTCATGGGAGGACAGTGTAAAAAACGCCTACAGGAGATATGAGGAGATCCGTGAGGAGGCGAAGGACGGAAGCCTCGGAAAGAAGCGTAGGCAAAAGTCGGATCTTTTGATAGAGACTGCCGGGGAGGTAACGGAGAAATTTAAGATGCTTATGGACCTTCCGGGCAAGATAAAAGAAGATATCTTCGGCGAGGATGAATGGATAATCCGCCGCCGGGGAGAGAAATAAAACAAATCGTGAAAAGAGGCGTATTAAGCTTGAGTAACAATTCAAGAGACTGGTATAAAACCGCGGTGTTTTACCAGATTTGGGTCCGCAGCTTTGCGGACGGAAACGGAGACGGAATAGGAGATCTCTACGGAGTATACGATAAGCTTGAATATATAAGATCTCTGGGTGTAAACGCGATATGGTTTAATCCCCTGTATCCCTCGCCAAACGCGGATTTTGGGTATGATATTTCGGATTACTGCGATATCCACCCGGATTACGGGGATCTCGGGCAGTTTAAAAGGGTGCTTGACAAGGCCCATGAGCTCGGGATGAGGGTCATTATGGATCTTGTCATAAATCATACCTCCGACGAGCACAGGTGGTTTAAGGAGAGCCGGAAGAGTAAGGACAATCCTTACAGTGATTATTACATCTGGCGGGATAAGCCCAACAACTGGGATTCGATCCTCGAGGGAACCGCATGGGAGTACGACAGGACCAGGGGACAGTACTATCTCCATCTTTTCGCGAAAAAGCAGCCCGACCTTAATATGGATAACCCGAAGGTCCGCGAGGAGGTAAAGAACATCCTTCGTTTCTGGCTTGATATGGGTGTTGACGGGTTCCGGGAGGATGTTATCAATTTCATCTCAAAGAGGGAGGGACTGCCAAACGGAATAGGCTTTCTCCCGATAATCGGAAGTATGATGCACTATAAGGACGGCCCGCATATCCATGAGTATATGAAGGAATTCCGCGAGGTCTGCGACGAGTACGGCGCTCTGCAGATAGGGGAGGGACCCATGACCTCCCTTGGAAACGCAAAGAAGTATTTAAGCGGAAAGACCAAGTCCCTTGACATGATGTTTTCCTTTGATCATATGACCGCGGACTGCCTTTTTACGGAGTACATACACAGACCCTTTAAGCTGATAAGGCTTAAGAAGGCCCTCTCAAAATGGCAGTACGGGCTCGAGGGGAGGGCGTGGAATTCGCTCTATCTTGAAAACCACGACCATCCGAGGGTAATAAGCCGGTACGGAAGCGAGAGATACCACAGAGAGAGCGGTACGGCGCTGGCCTTTAGTTATCTGTTCTTGCACGGTACACCCTTTATCTACCAGGGACAGGAGATCGGTATGACTAATATCCGCCTCTCCTCGATATACAAATACATCGACGTCTCCTCCATAAACAATTATTTCAAATACCATTTAAAGGATGACCCCAAAAGCCGCCTGCACAGGATACATGTATCAAGCAGGGATTCGGCAAGGACGCCGATGCAGTGGAATTCCGGAAAGTACGCCGGGTTTTCCGGGGTTAAGCCCTGGTTTTATGTTAATCCCAATTACAAAAAGATAAATGTCGAAGCCCAGGAAAAGGATAAGGACAGCATCTTAAGCTTTTACCGCGAGTGCATAAGGGTAAGACAAAAGAGCAGGACGCTGATCTACGGAAGCTATCGTGAATATGAGCCCGGACATCCCTATGTCTACATGTATGAAAGAAGGCTCGGAAAGACGGGATATCTTGTTATAACCTCCTTTGCCCCGGAAAGGCTTCCTTTTGTGCTTCCGGAAAAATTCAGGGGAGGAAAGGCGGGGGTGGCGCTGTGCAATTACCCGGATGATTTCCGCAGGGGGGATATCATAAGACTGCCGGAGGATTATCTCATGCTGGAGCCTTATGAGGCTTTGCTTTTGAAGGTGCGGTACAGGTAAATGCGCCTTTCTTTGGCGGTAAGTAATGCGCAATAATAAATATTTGTTGGCTAATCCATGGCAATGTGATAAAATGACTCTGTATGTGGTGTTTAAAGCAGACAAAGAATAATAGTACGGAGGATAATGAAATGGCACAGATGGATAAGCTTATGGAGATTCTTACCGATCTTCATCCGGAGATTGATTTTGAAACTCAGGACGGACTTATGGACAAGGCAATCCTTGATTCTATGGACATCGTGCATCTTGTAACGGAGATCGGAGACGAGTTTGATGTCACCATCTCGGCAAAGGATCTGCTCCCGGAGAATTTTAATTCCGCGCAGGCTATTTTTGAGATGATCGAGAGACTTGAAGAGGAGTAAGGCACTGCCTTAAACAAAAGATGCTGCTTACTTCTTATGAATTTATAGGGTTTCTTGCTCTTGTAATTATTATTAATTATCTTTGCCCGAAAAAGGCCCGCAAGTATTTTCTTCTTGCAGCAAGTGTTCTTTTTTATGCCACCGCGGGACTTTGGGGCCTTCTGTATATCGGAGCGATAACGGTCCTGGTCTATATTTCGTCAAGACTTATCGGGAAAAATCAGGAGGCCTATGCCGTATGGGCAAAGGAAAATAAGGCCGTTTTGCCAAAGGAGCAAAGGAAGGCATACAGGGAAAAGCAGGCCGGGAAGCGTCTCCTTTTTCTTACCGTAGCCGTGATCCTCTGCCTTGGCGTTATGGTCATCGGACGGATCCCGGGGCTTATAGCGCCCATGGGATTGTCTTTTTATACCCTGCAGGCGCTGGGGTATCTTATTGATGTAAACAGGGAGAATATTAAGCCGGAGAGGAACTTTTTCAAGCTTTCGCTTTTTATCGGTTTCTTCCCCCAGCTTGTGCAGGGACCCATAAGCCGTTACGAGGAACTTGCCCCTTCTTTGTTTGAAGGCCGTGATTTTGACATAAAAAATATTTCACTTGGTGTGTGGCGAATAATGTGGGGATTCTTTAAAAAGCTGGTTATAGCAGACCGGCTTTTTAGCGGTGTTCAGACGATTACCTCTGACACCTCAAAGTACCGCGGAGCCTACATCCTTGTCCTGATGATCCTTTTCTCACTCGAACTTTATGCGGATTTCTCCGGAGGTATCGACATCGTTATCGGTACCGCCAAGGCTCTCGGAATTGATGTACAGGAAAACTTCATAAGGCCTTATTTTTCAAAGTCGCTGAAGGAGTACTGGCGCAGATGGCACATAACCATGTGCAACTGGTTCAGGAATTATCTTTTTTACTCGGTTTCCACGGCAAAATGGCTTCAAAAGTTCTCAAAGTTTTGCAGAAAGAGGATGGGTGAAGCCTTTGGAAAGAGGCTTCCTCTCTATGTCGCAACCTTTATCGTCTGGGGGGCTACCGGTCTCTGGCACGGATTTACATGGAACTATTTTGTATGGGGACTGAGCAACTGGTTTATTCTTATGCTCTCGGAGGAGCTGGAGCCTGTATATGAGAAGATAAGAGGGCATATACCTTTCGCGGATAAGCTGCCTTACCGCCTCTTCCAGATGGGAAGGACTTTTCTTCTCGTGTGCTGTATGAATCTGTTTGACTGTTATTCCTCGGTCGGTGATACCCTGGGAATGTTTGGGAGTATATTTACGGAGGGGAATTTCGGAATACTTTTCGACGGCTCACTTGCGGGGATAGGATATTCCTTAAGCGATGCTGTCATTATCGCCGCGGGGCTTCTTATCATGCTCTGCGTAAGCCTTTTGCAGAGAAAGGGCTCTGTAAGGGAGAGGATACTAAGGCTTGCGCCTCCCGCAAGATATGCGCTCTTTACCTGCCTTCTTGTGGCAGTGCTTTTATTCGGAATTTACGGCGTGGGATACGATTCCACTCAGTTTATATACAACAGGTTTTAAAGGATGGAAAAAAAGAAGAAGATTAAAAACCGTGTAATCTTTATTATATCGGTCATACTTATAACGGCTTTCCTGCTTCTCCTTCAAAGGCTGCTTGTTCCGAAGTATGTGGACGGGATCGTGGAGGGGGCTTTTATTGAGGAATACTACCGTGAGGATAAGGATTTTAATGTAGTGTTTCTGGGAGACTGTGAGGTTTACGAGAATTTCTCCACGGTCAAGCTGTGGGACGATTACGGGATAAACAGCTATATCAGGGGAAGCGCCGAGCAGTATATCTGGCAGTCCTATTATCTTTTGGAGGATACGCTCTATTACGAAAAGCCGGATGTGGTGGTATTCAATATCCAGTCGCTTCAGTTCTCTGAGTCCCAGAACGAGGCATACAACAGAATGAGCATCGAGGGAATGCGGTGGTCACCCGCAAAAGTCGGCTCGATCCTGGCGTCGATGAAGGAGGGAGAGCATTTTATCGAGTATGTTTTCCCGATCCTCAGATACCATACGAGATGGAGCGAACTCACGGGGGATGACTTTAAATACATGTTCAGGAAAAAGCCTGTGACCTTCAACGGGTATTATATGAGAGTCGATGTAAAGCCTGCGGAGAACATACCGAATCCGAGGCCTCTGGGAGATTACAGCTTCGGCGACAATGCTTGGAAATACCTTGACAAGATCGTGGAAAAGTGCGACAGGGAGGGTGTGGAGCTTCTGCTTATAAAGGCTCCGAGCCTGTACCCTTACTGGTATCCCGAGTGGGATGAGCAGGTCGTAAAATATGCGGAGGAACACGGTCTTAGATATATCAATTTCCTCGATCATACGGATGAGATCGGGATTGATTATTCAAAAGATACCTATGATGCGGGACTTCATATGAATCTTTCGGGAGCGGAAAAATGCTCGGCGTATATCGGCAGGATCCTTCGGGATGAGTTCGGCGTGGAAAGCAGACGCGGCGAGGAAAAGCTGGAGAAGGCGTGGGATGCCGAGAGAGCCGCATACAACGCGGAGATAGAAAGACAGACAGAAGTATATGGTCTTAAATGACTTGGGCGGGCGCCTGCCTGGGGGGCGGCGGTCCGGATTCGGAAGGCAAAGAGTATGTGCGGAATTTGCGGAATATATAATATTGAGAACAACAAAAAAATAGAGGAACCCGTCCTTGACAAGATGCTTAAGGCAATTAAGCACCGCGGACCCGACGGGGAGAGGATACTTACGCAGGACAGCTTCGGGCTTGGCTTTAACAGGCTGAGTTTTATAGACCTTGCGGGAGGAATGCAGCCTATATCGAATGAAGCCGGGGATGTGATAATGATCTGCAACGGCGAGATATTCAATTACAGGGAGCTTCGGGAGGAGCTTATCTTAAAGGGACACAGCTTTAAGACCTCCACCGATGTTGAGACGGTGGTTCACCTTTACGAGGAGTACGGCAAAGAATTTGTAAATAAGCTGAACGGTCAGTTTGCCATCGCCATAATGGACTTAAGATCCGGCGAGATGCATCTTTACCGTGATCCCATCGGAATATGTCCTCTCTTTTATACGGTTTTCGACGGAAGATTCATCTTTGCTTCGGAGATAAAGGCGCTCCTTGAATATCCCGGTATGCCGAGAAAGCTTAACCTCAAGGCCGTGGATCAGCTTATGAATTTCCCCGGGATCGTTGCTCCGGTGACATTCTTTAAGGGAATAAACGCCCTGGAGGGCGGACATATGCTTACCGTAAGCCGGGGGGGAGTAAAGAATGAAGAATACTGGGATCTTTATTATGAAAATGATGAGGAGGATCTCGGAGAGGAATACTATGTTGAGCATCTGCGGGAGCTTATAAAGAAGGCAATCGCAAGAAGGCTGTTTGCCGAGGTTCCT
>JAFVCL010000068.1 GCA_017479285.1 Lachnospiraceae bacterium | reverse complement strand
TGCGGCGGTTGCGGCAAAGGTCAGAGGTCATGAGCAGGAGCATGTTGTAAACGCTTATGAGAAGGCATCGCAGAACAACGGAAAGGTCATAAGGGCTTCGGTTACGCTCCATACGGCTATCTGTCCCGAATGCGGAAGGACATACATATCCGGAGGAACGACCAATACCCAGATCAAGTATTACAACGAAGAGAACCCCTACCAAAAGGAGCTTAAGTCGGCAGACAGGCTGAAGTATCAGGGCATGAATGCTGATTACGCGGTTTGATACGAGCTTACAGGATGAAGGTTCGGAAGGTTTAAAAGTATGGCAAATCATTACCAGCCCTCGGCTGTCCTGAAGGACAGAGCCAAGGGCTTTCTAAATGGAAAATACGCGGGAGCGATCGGTATTACGGCGGTTTATATCGTACTGTATTTTGTGGCTTCCAATATACTGTCAGATATTAGCACGGGGGTTGTATATCTTTTCGTGAAAATGGGAGCCGTAAGCTTTGCCGCTTCGGTTCTTAATTATGTTATCGGCATTGTACTAAGCGGGGCGGCAACAGTTATCGTTTCCGTTCTTATGCTGGGTATGAGCTATTATTATCTTGTACTGGGCTCCGGACAGTTTCCGAGGCTGTCGGATCTTTTTTACGGCTTTAGGGAAAATGCGGGCAGAAATATAGCTGCATCATTTATGATAAACATACCGCTTATATTATCCCTTATGCCCGGAATCCTTGCCGGCAGGCTTTATATGGATACGAAGGAGAGAAGCTATGCCCTCGCTGCAGTGATCCTTGGAACAGCGGGACTGGTATTATATTTTTTCTTTGATATAAGTTTAAAGATGACTTATTTTATTATCGCCGATTTCCCGGAATATACCGCATCGGAAGCGGTAAAGGCCGGATGGAGGAAAATGTCGGGACACAGGATGAGGCTTTTTGGACTTATGCTGAGCTTTATCCCGTATTTTATTCTCGGAATACTAAGCTTTGGAATCGGGCTTTTATGGGTGTATCCGCTGGTGCAGGAGAGCTATGCACAGTTTTACCTTGACCTTATGAACCCCAAGAAGGTCAGTGATGAGTGGGAAAGGACTGTTTAAGGATGTCGATAGTTAAACCTTTATATATTTATCCCATGAATTATGTGTTTCAGGAGATACGAAGCGTAAAGACAAACAGTACATATGGCTATGAAGCGCTTCTTCGCCCGGAGAACGGTATGAATCCGCGGGATTTTGTCAATGCCCGTATTGCGATGGGCGGAACTCACCAGTTAGAGCTGGACACTTTTTTTAATGCGACAAAAACCTTTGCGGATTTAAGGATACCGGGGTATCTCTTTATAAACAGTCTTCCCAACGAATCTTTTACCGCCCGGGAGTCAAACTATTATATTGATACATACGGCAAGGATGTTTTGTCGAGGGTTGTTGTTGAGATAATGGAGTATCCCTTCCTCTCCCGTGAGGCATGGTACAGCAAGCAGCGCTTTATGTTAAAGCACGATATGATGTGCGCGCTGGATGCTTTCGGAGTGGGGCTCAATGTAGATATCAATTCGGTGCTTTTTTACGGACCGGATATCGTAAAGATATCAAGAGAGATAATACATGATTTTACGGATTCTCCGGAGAGAACAGAGTATGTAAAACAGCTCATAGGTATTTTAAAGGACAGGGATGTAAAGGTACTTGCGGAAGGTATAGAGACCGTAATAGAATACGAAATGCTCAAGGAGTACGGTATCGATTATGCCCAGGGGTATTACATCGGAATGCCCGGAATGCCGGATCCGCCGCCGTTTATCGAGGACGGAGACACGAGAAAGTACACGGACTATTGATAAAGAAAACCACTCCGGCCGTAAAGTGAAATAAAGACTATTGACAAGGGACGGGAATAGTTATAAAGTATTCTTGCTCTGTGTGGTTCATATACGGAGCGGTAACTGTAAACTGAATATTTTAATATTCTTCAGGGCGGGGTGAAATTCCCCACTGGCGGTAAAGTCCGCGAGCGCAAAAAGGGCGCAGATTCGGTGCAACTCCGAAACCAACAGTAAAGTCTGGATGAAAGAAGGAGCAAACATGAACAACATTTTTACCAAGGTAGGCGAGCACTTTTCCAAGTTGGGACACAATTTCGTTTCCAATATCGGATTTGTGCTCAGTTTTTTTGCAATCATAGTCGCGCTGTTTTTAATAGCGCTTCTCCTCGAGAAGCTCGCACAGAAAAAGCGCGGAGTGAGTGAAAAAATATTCACGACGAGAAAGACCGCCATGATAGGTATGTTCTCGGCTATTGCCACTATCCTTATGATGTTCGAGATACCCCTTCCCTTTGCACCGGCGTTTTACAAGCTGGACTTCTCCGAGCTTCCGATACTTTTGGGAACTTTTGCTTTCGGACCGGCAGCGGGTGTTATGATGGAGTTTATAAAGATTCTTTTAAAGCTCCTCATAAAGGGAACGAGTACGGCATTTGTCGGGGAGCTGGCAAATTTCGCGGTGGGCTGCAGCTTTGTGATAACTGCGTCGGTAATATACGACTTCAGGAAGACCAAGAGAGCTGCGCTTATGGCCTGCATCGGCGGAACGCTGGTCCTTACGGTTTTCGGAACGGCTTTTAACGCGATTTATCTTTTGCCTGCATTTTCGAAGCTGTACGGCATACCTCTGGATGCGCTTCTTGCCATGGGGGCGGAGGTAAATCCTCTCTGCAATCCCGAGAGCATAGTAAGTTTTGTGGTTGTGTGCGTAGCGCCTCTTAATCTTTTAAAGGGATTTGCGAATTCGCTTATCGTTATGCTGGTTTATAAGCCGCTGAGTCCGATAATAAAGGGAAACAGGAAGAAATGAGCGGGCAGATGACCGGCGACGGAAAAGCGGGGCATACGAAATAAATGATCGATCCTCATGGTACGGAGGTACTGTGGGGATTGATTTTTTTTGTGTTTTATACTAACCCATTTTTGACAGTTATTAAAGAGTAAACGAGGCTCAAATGCTTGATATTACTGCATTTGGCCTCGTTTTATTTTGCCTATGTTTGTTGTATGGATACTTTCCTTTGAAAGAATTTTGCTCCTGCTCTTTAAGCCCACCC
>JAFVCL010000067.1 GCA_017479285.1 Lachnospiraceae bacterium | reverse complement strand
TCGATATTGTGCTTGTAGTTTGTAGCAAGAACGGATACCCCGTCGTAGCCCTCGACCTCCTGCAAAAGGAGCGCTGTCTTGTTGTTCGCGGAAGCCTGGTTCGAGCCTCCGTCGTCGGCACGCTTCGCAAAGAGTGTGTCACACTCGTCGAAAAAGAGTACGACATTACATTTCTTTGCCTCTCTGAATATCATGGAGATGGATTTTTCAGTCTCACCCACATATTTATCGATAACCTTTGAAAGGTCGACTCTGTACAGCTCAAGATTAAGCTCATGGGCAATAACCTGGGCACACATGGATTTACCTGTACCGGGTGCGCCGAAGAGGAGCACAGAAAGTCCTCTGCCGTAGGGATACTTCTTGTTGTAGTCCCAGCCCTCGTATACATTCTGTCTGTATGTCATCTGGGCTATGGCTCTCTCTATCGCCTCCCTCTGATCGGGGCTCATAACGATATCCGAGAAGCCGAAGTTTGCCTTTATCTTTGTCGCCTTCTGGGTAAGCTCCGAGGACATCTGGGCATAGCAGCCTTTAAAGAGCTTGTCCCTTGTTATGAGAATCTCCTTGTCCATGGTTGCAAGAGATCTCGCCGTCCTTAGCGCACCCTTTATCTTACCGCAGGTAAAGAGGAACTTTGTCGCCATCTCCTTCATATCCACATCCGGCTCAAGCTTATAGTCCTTGGAGAAAAACTCCCAGCACTTAATTCTTTCAAGGTTTGTCGGGGTGGGAATCTCAAGCTCCGTGAAATCATCCTTGGTAATATCCCTCATCGCAAGCTGGAGCTTGGAGATACAGAATACAAGTATTCCCTTTGCGGTCAGCTTTGAAAAGGCAAGGTCCATATAACCGTAGAATTTCTCTTTCTCATCCTCCCTGAAGGTAAGCTCATCCAGTACGCAGCAGGAATTTGTAAGTATACACTCTCTTGTTATCGCCCAGAGCGCTTTCTCCACAAAAGAAAAATCATAGATAAAGAGCTTTTTACAATCCATGGAGATTGCGCGCATATTCTTCTCTTTGCAGAAATTCCTTATAAAGAATTTTCTTCCGGAACCCTCATCTCCGAAATAAGAGAATATCCTTACACCCTCGCCGTAGGATATCTTCATCGCCTCCAGCTGTCCCTCGTTTGCAAGTATCGGGTCAAGTTCCTCATCATTCGTGAGCATCTTTATAAAACGGCTGTAATTCTCGTCAAGCTTCATCCTGTCCTTACCGAAGAGAAAGTCGATTATTCTCTTGTCCGGTGAAACAGCCGTTGAAAAAGGCATGGAGGGAACAACGCGCAGATCGAGCACCGGCAGAAGCTGTTCAAGACACACGGACATATCTCCGTATGCTCCGGTTATGGAGTATGTATCTCCGTAATACAGACGACCCGCGGACTCAATGGTCGGTGCGGGGAGACTGCCGTTCTCGTTTACTATCTGGAAAATCCCGGCGTAATCTGTCTGGGTGGAGGAAAGAATACCGCAGGCAAAACAGAAGATCGTAAAGGGATCAAAGTCCATCTTCTCGCAAAGCTCATAAAAGGGCATTTCCACGCCTTCCTCAAATGCTGCCTTCGCGCGGAGCTGTATCTTTTCTATCCTGTCTGCCACCGAGGGAGCCCCGCCTGTTTTTTCTTCTCTGCTCTTCCCGTCTTCCTCTTTCTCTTTTTCTTTTTCCTTCACCGTGTCCGAATCATTAGTGGAAAAAGCCCCCAGAAGCGCGGCGAGCTCGTTGTACTCCTCATCGTCCTCCTCATCGGACCCAAACATACCGGACATGGAAGAATCTTCATCCGTATCCTCTTTTTCCGCCGCCATATCTCTCTCGAAGCGGGAAACCTGCTCAAGCGCGGAATCACTCGCTATCTCAAGATCCGGATAGAGAACATTTTTGTATCCTCCCTGACCGTTGGAAAATGTGGATTTCATTCCCTCGAGATAATCACTTAAGCATCTGTTGACACAGTCAAAGATGTGCTTCATATATTCATCATAGCTTACAAAAGGTGTAACCGCCTTTTTGCTCTGGGTACTTTTCTTAGCCAATTTCAAAAACCTCCTGTACGGTTTTGTTCAACATGGAATACTGCGGTTTTATCAAAAACGCTTTTCGCGGTATTTATCGAGGTCTCATCCTCATTATCAAAGACCCCCTTTTTCTCATTAAGATATCCTATCTTTGGTCTCGGCATATAAGCCATCCCCATATCGTCCTCCTCGGGGTCGAGCTGGAAATTCGTCTCTTTTGCCTTCTGTTTGTTGAGCTTTTTATTTTCGTTAAGCATCCGTTCCGTAAGACGCATTTTTCTTTTTCCCTTCTTGTTTCTTGCAAGAAATATGTATTTGGGATAATATATCTATGTAATAATAAACAGAATTTAAAAGAACGGAGTCCTTAAAAATGCTTACTACATCCCAAAAAACCGCTATAGTATGCGCAGCCCTTACCTTCGGGCTTGCCATATATTCGTTTTTAAAGCTTGATACCTGGATCGCACTTATCTTTTTTGTGCTCCACAGTATTTTTATGATCCTGCTCGTTCTTTTCTCCATTAAGATTCCGAAGGATGACGCCGCAGAGCGTATCACGAACATAAAGACCGAGTGGAGATCCGAGTCGGAGCGCTTAAAGGCAGAGGTCGCCGAAAAGGATTCCATAATAAGCTCGCTCCGCGAACAGGAAAATGCTCTCCGCGAGGCGAATTACCAGCTGGGTGAGGAGGTAAAGCGCCTCGAGGAGGAAGCCTCCAAAAGAAGCGGTGAGATGATCCACTCCAGAGAGCTTGAGTATATCTCCATACTTCCGAAGCTTCCCTCCGCCGATGAGGACACCGCTCCGGTAAACCTTCTTACAATAGCAAAGTCCGTTATCCGTGAGCTCTCAAAGGATGCCGCAAAGGTTGGTCTCTCCGTTACCGTATCCTCCTCGGAAAAGACCGTTCCCGTAAAGGCAGACCGCGATCTTATCCGTATCCTCTTCAGGAATATAATCGATAACTCTATAAAGTATATGAACCGTCAGGGTTCCCTTATAATCACAATATCCGCCATCGGCGATGATGTATTCATCATCTTTAAGGATACCGGCGAAGGTCTGACCTCCACGGAGACCGAGCATGTTTTTGAGCTGAACTTCCAGGGTTCAAACCGCATAAGCGGAAACGGACTCGGACTCTATCAGGCCAAGGCCATCGTAAATTATTACGGCGGAACGATATATGCAAAAAGCCATGTGGGAGGCGGTATGGGCATATATATCCAGCTCAGCCTCGCGACGGACTGATCCGCCTTTTACTTTTTTATGGTTTTTCTGTTATCTTTTCTATGTTTTTTTCTATGGTGAGGATATTCTGTCCGTCCTCATACCTGTACTCCACATTGTCCATCATAGTCTTTACCATAAATATCCCGAGTCCGCCGACGGCTCTTTCATCCGCAGAAAGATCCGTGTCCGGATCCTCCTTCTCAAGGGGATTATAAGGGATTCCCCTGTCCTTGAAGGTTATCCTTATTATTTTCGGGTCCGTGGTAAGCTCTATATCAACTATCGCTTCGCCGGCCTCTCCGCCATAGGCGTAATGAGCGATATTGACAAAAACTTCCTCGGCGGATATGGCTATCTGCGTAGCGGCATCCTCATCGCAGCCGTTTTCCGAGAGTGTATTTCTTATTTCATCCAAAACCGTATAAAGCGTTTCATCGCTTGCTTTAAGAACCAACTCTTTCATTTAAACCGCTCCTGATAATCGCAAACCCGGCGACCGTTGCCCGGCTGTTACTGCGTCTGTTTTTTGTGGCTCCTTAAATGTATATTCCTTACAAGTTCGCTCTCACCGATTATCGGATCCTGCGTGGCGATAAGAACCGTGGTTCCCATCCCGTGTATAACCTCAAAAAGCCTCATCATCTCCCTTGAATAATTAGGATCAAGGTTTGATGTAGGCTCATCTGCCAGCAGTATCGGCGGGTTATTTATTATTGCCCTTGCAAGGCATACTTTTTGCTGCTCTCCTCCGGAAATCTCCTTCGGGAACTTCTTCAATATCTCCGTTATCCTTAAAAGCTTTGCCACATTCCAGACCTTTGTCGTAACATCCCCCATTGGGGCTCCGGTCACGATCATAGCAAGCTTTATATTCTCGGAAACCGTCCTGTCCGCTATCAGCCTGAAATCCTGAAAGACCACTCCAAAATTCCGTCTGTAAGCGGGTATATCCTTTTTCTTAAGGGTCGAGGTATCCTGCCCGTTTACCCGGATAATACCCGAATCCGGTAAGGTATCCTGAAGAAGCATCTTTATAAGAGTAGTCTTACCGCTTCCGCTCTCACCGGTCAGTACCGCAAACTCTCCCCTCTCGATGATCTCGGAGAAATTCTTAAAAACCGTCGTTCCGGTATCCGGATAACTCTTATTTACATGCTCAAATTCTATCATCGACTGCTCACTCTATGGTCAGTACCTTTACAAATCCGGACATTTCAAAGACCTTCATAACGCCCTCCTGCACTCCCGTAACCTTCATGGAGCCGCCCTTGCTCTGGGCAGTCTTTTGTCCGATGAGAAGCGCCCTTAAGCCTGCGGATGACATATATGCAACCCCCGAAAGATCCAGTACCACATCCTTGGACTTCTGGAAAGCGGTAAGTATATTGCTCTGAAGCTCGGGTGCGGTAACCGTATCCACCTGTCCCGAAACCGAGAGCTGGATGTTGCTCTCCCCTTTGATCTCATTGATTTCCATTGGTTATTCCTCCTTCTAAATCGCGCTTAGCGCATTTATCATTCCAAAATTATATCGTCCGCAAGCTCCATGTCATCATCGAGAACCCCTAATGTCTCTCCGGCAAGGACTGCGTTAAGGTCAAGATATATCTCATCGTCGAGTATCGGCGTATCCCGGAGCTGTATGAGATGAAGCCTGCTCCTTATGGGCTTGAACTGGTTTAAGAGATACATTATCTGCTGCCTGTCGGTGTCCGAAAGCTGTTTCCTTAAAAGTATGTTCACATCATATATTCCGCCGGAAATAAGCTCTGTTTCGGACATCTCACCCTTTTCAAGATATGCTCTTATCGCATTGTTCTCAAGGATCACCGCCTTCTCGCCGGTCACTATCTCAAGAACCCGGAGCAGGCACGCCTTCGTTCCCTTTGTCCGGTTAAGATTATATGCCTCCCTTACAAAGGTTCTTTCCGCGTCCTCGGTAAGAAAATCCCACGAAAGATCGATGCCCAGCCAGCCCGCATATACCCTCAGGCATTCTCTCGGGCATTTGTCCACATCGAGGAGCTCGGGAAGACGGCTTATCTCGTAATCCACATCGTTATATATGCTGGAAAATACCGACAAGAATCTGTGGAAAAAGCTGTCTCTTTCACGGTACACGCTGGGGAAGGCATCCATGAACTGATCCCCCTTGCGGTCGATCCGTATCCGGTCTATATACCCCTCACCGGCTCCGAGTATCTCTATTGCGATGTAGAGAAAACGCCCCTTTAACCTGTAGAGAAGTATATCGTTCTTCCCGACAAATCTGGCTCCCCCGTCTCCGGAAAAAAACCTTTTCTTGTCCTCGTCGGGTATATCCTTCGACTTAAGCGTATCGGCGATCGTATGGTTTCTGCCCTCGCTGTCATACCATGTGTCAAAGTCGCCTGCAAAGGCATAGACATAGAGCGCCATATTCTCCGTAAGCTCCATATCGAAGGAAAGTCTTCCCCATTCGCAGCCGTCCGTCGCGCTGTCTATCTTGTCCGTGTAAAGCCTGTGGATACCGGTGTCTTTGTCGAGAAGCAGCCTTCCGCTCTCCAGATCCACGCTCATTCCCACAAGATACGAATTTTCCAGTCTGTTTTTTTTGATCGAATAATTAATTCCCGCCATAATACAAAATTCCAACCAAACAGGTTGCCTTAATTTGTCTCGTCATCAAAGCTCAATGTCTCGATACGGATATGACCCGGGTAAAGAAGACAATTCTCATCCGGCACCACATCCGCATCCCTCATCCTCGCGCCGGCGAGGGACTGGGGTCTTAGTGAGAGCTCGTAAACATATTCCACACACTCAAGAGACTCGATCGCGTGAAAGACCTCATCGAATTTAAGAGGCTCGCCAAAGCTCTTTTCGGAGTTCAGATAATCCGTCTTCCTGCGTATCGCCTCCTCGATCGTTTCCTTTACATTCTCGAAGTGTGGCTTTACATAGACAGTCGCGGATACATTTACCGGCATATAAACAGGGGATACGAGTTCTATCCTCGTCGTAAGTAGTCTTCTTAGCTCCAGCCGGTCCCGTATGAGTTTTTCATACATGGAGGAAAGCTTCGGAAACTCCTCGTCGGTTCCCTGCTTTACCGCTATGCGTACAAGGTTTCTGCTCTCGTCCATCCTTGCGTGTGCCTTGTGGATACAAAGACCGGGAGTAGTCAGAACAAGCTGCTCGTAATCATTCTCCGTAACCGCGGTATAGGACTTGTCCATATCCTCTATAAACCGTCTTCTCGCGGACTCAAGGCGCTCTCTGTAGGCTCCTCCCGTCCCCGGCCCCGGATTGTAAAAAGCTATCTCCGGATCGATATAGGGATTTCTCATATCGGATATAAGGCGGTTTCCCTCCCTTATATTGCCCTCCGGACCCTTGTTCAGGGCGACTGCCGCAAGGAAGAGGTCGCTTCCGATAAACCTTCCGGCGTCCTCTATGATAACCTTTCCGTCGTTCTCCAAAAGATGATAATAGAGCGCTCCCTCATACTTTCTCTCGGGTCTTACATAATCGTAAAGCTCGTTTCCGTTCTCGTCATATCTTCTCGCGATTATACAGAAGCTGTGGGGCACGATATGTGTGTAGGGAAGCTTTATCTCCTGCATATCATACCCGAGCACTCTTCCGAGGGCGTACTGTCTTGCCACATCCTCGGTGTAGATGACTATCTTTACACAGTCCCTTCCCTTTTCGGCGCCGTATCCGTGCCTTCTTTTATCAAATCTTATAAGATTATGACCGTAGCCCTGTCTGATTATATCATAAAACCGCCCGTTTTCGTCAGGATCCGGACTGTAATAATACTTCCTGTAGGACTCTCCCTTTCCCTCTCTGCAGTAGACATCTATATACGCCTCCTCGGACATCTCACTGTAAAGATCTATCTCCCCGGTCTTACTCTCACTGTGGCACTCGCAGATAGTATCCTTCTGCCATACCTCGAAAAGAAAGCCCCACACGCCGGTAAGCTTCGGTCTTACATCATATTCGCTCCTCGTAAGTCTTGCCCTTATAGCGTATCCGCTCTCGGGAGCCCCCTCAAATACTGCTGCCGGGCTCTCAGGCATCCAGAGCCTTACCTCTCCGCTCTGTAAAAAAGCGCTTGTGGAATCTCTAACATCAAGCTTTACCCAGCCCGTATCACAAAACGCTTCCCACTCAATATCCGCGAAAAGCCTGTCCGTGTTCTGGTCAAAGGGATTGCGGTTTATTCTCTCGCTTATAGTGAAATACATTGTAAGCTCTTTTCCGGGTTCGGGAAGCTTATTTGCTATAAAATACAGACAGTCTCCCTCAGCGGGCTTTTCTCCGAATATAAGCGCCGGAAGCCTGGTCTCCTTATCCGTAAGAAATCCGAAGTCCTCATACCCGGATTCCTCCGAAGCCTTCTTTCCGTATACCCCCAGAATGCGCCTGTCCTCTAAAATGATCTCCCTGTTTGTCTCAAAGACAAGCTCGCCTATCGTGAATTTGTGATTCGCGGGAATAACCGTTGTCTCCCTGACATTCTCGGCGGAAAGCAGCACTCTCGCGCTCTTTCCCTTCCCGATTTCAAAACCCACAAGCTTAAGAAGATTCTGCTTTACCCTGAAGGGGATATCTCCCATACTCTCCTGCTGGAGCGTTCCGAAGCCGAGGAGCGTCTCGAGGATCGTTATTCCGGGATCGGACGGATTAAAATTAGTCCATTCATCCGTATACAGAGGAATGTCCGCAATAGCCTCAGCCATGCGTTCCTCAAAGGTTTTTCCTTCACTTCCCGTGTAAGTAAGCATAAAACTACTCCTAATAAATTATATGAACCTCGTGCTTTCCGTTTCTCGGAACCATAAAGGGCGTGGTCTTTAAGAGCGTAAGATCCACCTCATGCTCTCCCGAGTGATCGGAATAGTGCGCTGTCATAACTGACTTCTTTACGATTGCCCGGCTCTTTAAAACATCAAGTCTCATAAGTATCTGGGGTTTCTTCGGCATACTTCCGATTTTCCAGCCCCGGCCCGTTCCGTAGCCCGTCGGGTTTAAATAATCCTCAAGGCACTGTCTAAGAAGGCTCTGGATTTCGAAGCTGTCATCCACCTCTACCACCTCTACCCAGACGCTTACGGAAATATCCACAAATACCGGCTCCATAAGACGGAGCTTATCGATTGTAACGGTCAGCTCACAGTGCTTTAAAAGCTCTTCCTTAAGTCCTCCCGTTATCCTGTGGAAAGCAAAGGATCCCTCGCTGAAATCCTTCATAAGAAGGATAAAGGTCAGCATGGAAGGGTCTTCCTCTCCCTCCGCCGTCATCCCCACGATACCCGCAACCTGGTCGATGGAATCGGAATATGACATTATGGCTCTCTTGTAATCATCTATGGAGACAAGTCTGTTTCTCGAGGAAAGAATGGCCGCTCCTCTCTCGAGGGCGTTTTCCAGAGTCTCGATATTGCTTCCGCCGTAAGCCTTTACGGGATTTCTTACCTCACCCACATACTCAAGCATCGATTCGGGCTCGGTTATCTCACCGATATCCACATTGCCCCGCTGCCCGTTGCAGCACCTTACGGAAAACTTAAGCGCTATATCATCGACCACTCTCGGGATATATGTATGTACGCCGTCTCCGAAGATCAGCTCGTTTGCAAGCCTGTCAAGGACATATACCCTCGGATCCGCACTTGTCTCTAACCTGTCGGTCTCTTTCCATTTTACGAAGAAGGAGGTTATCTGGTTCTGGGCATCATAGGTTATCTCCACAAGCTCCGGAGTATCCGCAGCCATCCTCAGCATCGTATCCCTTGAATATTTTCCGAATTCATTGACCCAGACCTCCGCGTCGAGAACATTTTCCGCTCCGAGGGCAAACCTTATACCCGGTGTAATCTCGTCGATATAAACCGGCACCTGTGGTCTTGTCTCGATATTGGAAACGGAAACCGCATTCATAACAATATCACAGATCTTCGGGAGTACCGTCCTGTCCTCATTCGGGCTTTCTTTGCGGAGTCTTATCACCCTTATAAAATAACCATCATTTCCCTCAAACCCGGTCTTTTTCATATCGGAGGGTGGCATGAACATAACCGCGCCGGAGCGGGTAAAATTCCTCGTGTAGTCCAGCACCTTCATCGGTCTCCATCCGTCATAGCCGTAGTACTCAAAGACGGTCTTAAGACCGGAAAAACGCCTTCCGTCCTCAAGCTTAAAGAGTATGGATGCGGGGCCGTTTTCAATTTCCTTTGAAAGGCCGATATAAAGCGCATCCTCCTCATAGGTCTTTTTCTGGAAGACCGGATAATTCTTCCCGGACTTTATGAAATCCGTTATATCCATGGTCTTTGTGCCGTACCAGAGGGTAGCCCTCTGCGCATCGACATATTTTTCCTCATAGCTGTATGCGATCTTAAGTTCCCTTATTACCGGGTAGTGATGGATCGCAGGTCTTATGTAGCAGTTATCGGACTTAAGGAGCTGGAATCTTATGGCTCTGCCGGCATATGAACCGGAGGTTATACCCTCCCAGTCCCCGGGGCAGATAAAGGAAAGCTTTACCCTCTTTCCCCGGTCCCGGGCGAACAGGTCACGGGTATCGGATTCAAGGGGGAGCTTTCTCCATCCCGTTCCGTTGAAATACTCTATCGACACCTCCTGCGCCGAACAGTTGGCGTACACCTCCTGACGCGCGGTCATCTTTCTTCTCTTGATTATACGAAGGTCGTTGTCTTCCTCCTCCTGGGAGAGTGTTATCCTGTGCTCCTCAAAGGTAAGGTCGAATTCAACTGTTATTTTTGCCCCCGCCTTTGCAAAGTATTTATCGCATCCGATATAGCACTCGTCATAGACGGAAAGAGTGTCGGTAAAGGGAAGGAATCTCTTGACATCAAAATCGTTGGAGCCCGAATTTACCGCATCCGCATATATCTCCCTTCCCCTTGATGAAAAGCTTATGCGTTTTACCTCTCTTGTGGCATCCTGAGGTGAATTCGCGCGTATGAGTATCGTATCTATGGATGAATCGTCATCCTTGTTAAGTATAAATGTATCCGTGGCATTTCCCTGCTTTACGCTCTTAAAGCCCTTGAGTGCCCCCTCCTCTGTGGGATAGACAAACTCATATCTACCGCTGTTTATGCCGTCGATTATTCTCTGGTTGCCCTCTATCCTTACGAAGACATCCTCCCTTGCGGCATCAAAAACCGATGGATGGTAGAATGCGACGGCATCCTGCTCTATGCCGGTATTCTTTCCGAAAAGGGCGAAGGGCTCGAACGCCTCCTTCTCGATAAGCTCCGGCTCCTGCCCCGGAAGGGGCGGACGCGTAAAGCTTCCGAGAAGCGGAACTATCCCGCCGCTCTCCCCGTCAGTCATAAACGAGCTTGTGATCCTGCTGCCCGTCACGTAAAGGCTGTGATCGGTCTCAAACACCGTAGGCTCATCACCCTCCGTAAGGAGCTTTGTCCCCTTTGGAACCGCAAATCCCGGAACCGTGTCGGCGATCATGTTCATTACGACAATGGAGCTTGCGGGCTTTGCGGGCAGGAGTGAAATATCGAGCATATTTACAAACTCGGTATGGTATCTGGACAGTACCTCATTTATAAGGCCGATGTTTTCCTCGACATTTCGGGCATAGAGCCTGGCGATGGTCGTACCGATATCCGGCTTTTCAAAGTCCGGAGTCCAGCCTGTATCGTACTGGTCGGCAAGATCAGCTATCCTTCTCTCGATATCCTGAGCCTTCCTCGTATCAATTTCCAATCTCTTCAACTGCTTCCGGTTCATAGCTTTCCGGTTCTCCTTCTTCCTGACTCTCCGCTGCCGCGTTCAAATAAAACGGAAATACAAGGTTATCCCTTGTGTTAATGCCCTGCAGGTAATAATCGATATTAAAAAGCAGTACCCCCCGCTGTGATCCCGAATCAAGGGTTATCCTTACATCCGAGACTCTCGGCTCCTGGTTGAGGATCTGGTCCTTTATCGTCCTCGTAACCATATTAAGCCTTGACGCGTTCTGATCCATAAAGGTATATGACATGATATTTGAGCCAAAGTCCGGCCGCAGCGGTCTCTCCGTGACCTGTGTCATAAGTATCAGATATATTGATTCCCTCACGCTCTGTGCCTCGCCGGACACGACAAACCGCCCGGTGGCGGGGTTTATCTGCGGAGGAAATTTCATTCCCTTTCCCAAAAAAGAAGTATCTGTATCAGGCATTTCCTATCCCTCTTTTTATAATTAATTCTTTTACGTCTATCCTATCTTTACCGGCGTACCGGAAAGAGTAGCCACGCTGTTTGCCTTAAGCTGCAACATGCCCTGCGATTCCGCCGAAAAAGACGCAGCCTTGAGCCCCATCTTCTGGGTTGCGCTCATCTCCACCTTACCTGTGGAATCCACTGTGAGATTGGCGCAGTTGACGGTTATCTTTCCGCTGTCAGAGGCGCCATTTAAAACTATCGTTATATTGTCTCCCGCCTTTATCGTAAGCTTTCGTGCGGCCTGTATCGTAATATCCCCGTTCTCTGTCTTCATCTCAATACGAGCATTCTTCTCCTTGTCCTGGATCTCGATAAGCTTCTTCTCGTTGTCAAGGGTTATGGCGTGTGCCTGGTCGGGGGTATATATCTTTATCTTGTCCTTTGTGCCGTCCCCGCTTCCCCCCGAATCATCCGGCATATCCTCGAATTCAATCGCGCTGCCCTGTCTGGTCACTATCCTCTTGTGCCGGTTCTTTTCGTCCTTTGACTTTGTGAGAAATCTGTCGGAATTCTTATGCACCGTTCCGATAACATAAGGTCTGTCGATTATCCCCTCCTCGAAGGCGACGAGAACCTGGTCTCCCACCTCCGGGAGAAAGTACTGTCCCCACTCGCTTCCCCCGTAGGGCATTGCGACTCTCGCCCACTGAAGTACATTTGCGTCCTTGTCACGGGTGTGGACCTTAACACAGACCCTTCCGGGATAGCTGTCGCTGTAATTGTTTACCACCTCACCGACAACGATTCCGAATATCCTCGAATCCCCCGTATCGGTCTTTAAAACAGATTTTTCGCTTACCTCTTCAAAAATATCAAATATAGCCATCAGAATAAGCCCCCTTGGCTCTGTCTGTCAGTCTTACCGGTTATCCTCGTCGTATAGGCTCCGTCGGCGGAAAAAATATGTCTCACCGACTGGACATAAAACTTGTTTGAAACCGATGTTCCCATATTGCTTAATGTTATATATCTACCCGGCAGTATCTCCGGCAGCCCCACCATCTCGAGTTCAAGGCTTCCGTAGCGGTAGCTGTTCTCCTCGAAAAGGTAATTTGCTCTGTATCCCGCCTCGGAATTATCCGATACGGTCGGGTCAATGTATACCATCTTTGATCCGCTTATAAGAGCCTTAGCCTTGTTTCCCTGGGATATCTTGTTGGAGTTTTTAACACTCTTGCTTACATCCTTTGCCTTGCCCACATCAAGCCCTCTTACCTCTATCTCCTCCACAAGTCCGGTGACATCATACTCCACCTCAAGGCTCTTTATTCTTACGGTGGGGTCTATGGTTATCTGGCTTGTGAGGTCGCTTTTCGCCTTTCGGAAGTGAACCTTTCCTCCCAGCACAAAGAAGTCAAAATTGAACTTCTTTGCGATCTTTACAACAAATTCATAATCGCTTTCCGCCACCATCTCGATGGTCCTGTCGGTATCGTTTTCGGCGCCTCCCGGGGATGCCATAAGTGCATCCGGCGTTTTCTCAACGATATAAGCCTTGACTATATCGTTATCCACGAGCGATTTGTATATATTCTGGTCGAATATCTCCTTTACCGCCTCCGAATATGTGGAGGCCTTAAGCCTTTTGCTGTAACGGTTTGACATCATTATAGCCTTTACATCCATGGCCGTTACCCGGATGTTCGCCATATCCTCCTCCTCCACAAGGAAGGAGGTCTTTGTTATAACCCCTCTGAAAACCTCCGTTACATCAAGACCATATCCGGCATATATCTCCACCGGAGAACCGATAAGCACAAAGCCCTTTACCGCATCGAAATTAAACTGTGACCTCTCATAATTAAACACATTGTAAAGTGAAAATATCGCCTGGGATGCCTCGAAGCCCGCGGTAAGGTCAATGGATATATTGGACACACCGATATTTTTCTTTCTTGTGGCTCCGGCCGTAAGGCTTATTCCGCCTACCTTTATCTCTATGACAGGTTCCCTGAAGGAATCGTATTTGTCCTTAAGATCTGAATAATTCAACTTGATTTACCGCCTCTTGTACTGTCCTTGTCTCCGCGCTTTATGTTGTCTTTGTATTTGCCATCTTTAGTGCCGCCATCGCCATGGGATTTCCATCTATAAACGCCGCGGTATACGCATCAAACCAGTATCCGTTTGAGTAATCCTCCTTATTGTCCCGAAGGTATATGGAAAGTCCGACTGTGGCTCTGACGGGATTTCCGTTGATATCAAACATGGTGTAGTCCGTATTTACCTGCCTTAAGACTCCCTCATATTTCATATCTCCCCACTCAAAGCAGACCTCTCTGGTCTTTTCATTTCTCATTGTGGCAACAAAGGCCTCAACGATCATCTGCAGCGACAGCTTCTTTCCTCCAAAGAGCAGATCCTTTGCTGCCGTTAAAGCCCCCTTTCCCATCGAGGCAAGGCTCGAAGAAGAAAAGGTAAGCATATCCTGCTGGAAAGCGGCAGTATTCGAAATCTGGTCAAAGATAAGATTAACGCTCATCTGAAGGTTGCAGCTAAGAGCTCCGGCTGTCAATCCCCTTCCGTTTTGTGAGAAGTCCATTATCTGTGCGTCATCATCCCCGGCGTATCCGCTGATCCTTATGGATGTGGGATTAAACTGCACTTCAAGCTTACTTGTATAGCCGTCTCCAAGGTCTACCCCCAGCGCGTCGGCTACATCCTTCAGAGCTCCGGCTGCAGCGTTTGCCGCATCCGCGATGGCGGAAAGCTCAGCAATATCTCCAAAGGCTATGGTCGACTGAATCTTTGCCATTTCCCTTTCATTTAGATCATCCTCGTTAAGATTTCTTTTATCCTTTATCTTTATGACAGCCTTAGCCACATTGCCTGTGACCGTTGATGCCAGATTATCCATCAAAGAACCCATACTCTACCCCTTTAAAACAGAGATGAGTCAAATGCCTCATCAAATACATCATTCCAGTATGCAAGATCGGACTTGAATGTCGCATTATTGTTGTTTTGCTGTATCTGCATCTCCACAACCGCGCGAATTGGATGTCCCTGCTTGTTGAACATAGTATAATTTGCGTTGACGGATATAAGCTCTCCGTGGAAAAACATATTGTTCCAGACAAATATTACCTGCCTTGTCCTTTTTATCATAAGGAGGGCGATTATGCCCTCAACCTGCTTTCTTACGGAATACCCGTTGCTCTGCAGATTTTTTTTAATGGAAGCCGCCATGTCCAAGGCGTTTGAAGTACTTAATCCTCCGTCCGAAAAGGTTGTCTTTCCGAAGGCATCGTTTACATTTATATCCTCAAACACCAGCTGGA
>JAFVCL010000066.1 GCA_017479285.1 Lachnospiraceae bacterium | reverse complement strand
CGTCCAACTTCTTAAGCAGCTCAGCGTCTGCGAAAGGTCCTTTTTTAAGTGATCTAGACATTTTGATTCCTCCTTACTGGATTGCCTTGCCGTCGCGTCTTCTTACGATCAGCTTGTTGGAAGCCTTCTTCTTGTTTCTGGTCTTAAGACCAAGAGCAGGCTTGCCCCAAGGAGTCGAAGGACCCGGACGACCGATACCGGTCTTACCTTCACCACCACCATGAGGGTGATCGTTGGGGTTCATGACTGAACCGCGGACGGTAGGACGGATGCCCATGTGACGCTTGCGACCTCTTTACCGAGTTTAACGAGGCTGTGATCAACATTGCCAACGATTCCTACGGTTGCGCGGCAGTTAAGGGGAACCATTCTCATCTCACCGGAGGGACGTCTTAAGGTTGCGTACTTTCCTTCCTTAGCCATAAGCTGTGCTCCGTTTCCGGCACTGCGTACCATCTGGCCGCCCTTTCCGGGATAGAGCTCAATGTTATGTACCATGGTACCTACGGGAATGTTCTCAAGAGGTAGGCAGTTGCCTACTCTTACCTCGGCCTCGGGTCCGTTCATGACCTTCATGCCATCCGTAAGTCCTTCAGGTGCGATGATGTATGCTTTCTCGCCATCTGCATAGCAGATAAGAGCGATGTTTGCAGTTCTGTTGGGATCGTACTCGATACCGATTACGGTAGCGGCGATGCCGTCCTTCTTTCTCTTGAAATCGATGATACGATACTTCTGTCTGTTACCGCCACCCTGATGTCTAACGGTAATCTTGCCCTGGTTGTTTCTTCCGGCATTTTTCTTCTTAGAAGCGAGCAGGCTCTTCTCGGGAGTCTTTTTGGTGATCTCCGCGAAATCGGAACCGGTCATGTTTCTTCTGGAAGGGGTGTAGGGATTATATGTCTTAATTCCCATCTTCTTAATCTCCTTTGTTCTTTAGCACAGCCTTTGGGCTGTATACTTGTCAGCGGTTTACCGGATCTTCGGATCAAAGTCCGGAGAAGATCTCGATCTCCTTGCTGTCCTCGGTAAGCCATACGATAGCCTTCTTGGTCTTTGCGGTCTTACCTGTAACAGCTCCGCGTCTCTTGTTCTTTCCGCTCTGGTTCATGGTGTTGACCTTCTTGACCTTGGCGCCGTCGAACATCTTCTCAACAGCTTCCTTGATCTGGGTCTTGTTTGCCTCGGTGTGTACAAGGAAGGTGTACTTTTTCTCAGCGTAGCCGTCCATACTCTTCTCGGTAACAACCGGCTTAAGAATTACATCATAGTATTTAACGTCTGCCATTATGCGTATACCTCCTCGATCTTTTTAACCGCATCCTTGGTAAGTACCAGGGTCTTTGCGTTAAGAATGTCATATACGTTGATCGCATTTACAAGAGTGGTATCTACATCTGCTGCATTTCTTGCGCTGAGTACTACATTCTCATTGTTCTCTGCGATAACCACAAGACCTTTCTCAACCTTGATGTTCTTCATGATCTCGAGGAACTTCTTGGTCTTTATCTCGTCAAGTTCAAGTGTCTCAAGAACTACGAGGCTTCCGGTCTGAACCTTGTCTGTAAGTACAGACTTGAGAGCTGCTCTCTTTTCCTTCTTGTTAAGCTTGAAGGAGTAATCTCTCGGAACGGGAGCGAACACAACTCCGCCGCCCTTCCACTGGGGAGCTCTGATGGATCCCTGTCTTGCATGACCGGTTCCCTTCTGTCTCCAGGGCTTTCTTCCGCCGCCGGATACCTCCGAGCGGGTCTTTGCCTTCTGGGTTCCCTGACGATTATTTGCAAGCTGCTGTACGACTGCCATATGAACAAGATGCTCATTTACGGGAGCTCCGAATACTGCATCGTTAAGCTCGATCGTACCAACTTCCTTGCCTTCCATATTGTAAACAGATACGTTTGCCATTTTATCTTAATCCTCCTTTCGCCCTCTGTTAGCATTCAGCCTTGGTGGTCTCTTTGATGGTAACAAGAGCTTTCTTGCATCCGGGTACTGCGCCCTTTACAAGAAGAAGGTTCTTATCACTGTCAACGCGGACTACCTCAAGATTGCGAACGGTAACCTTTACGCTACCCATGTGTCCGGGCATTCCTTTTCCCTTGAACACGCGGCTGGGTGATGAGCACGCACCGTTTGAACCCTGGTGACGATGGAACTTGGAACCGTGCTTCATGGGTCCTCTGTGCTGGCCGAGGCGCTTAACCGCACCCTGGAATCCTTTACCCTTTGAGATTGCGGTAGCGTCTACCTTATCTCCTGCGGCAAAGATATCAGCCTTGATCTCATCTCCGAGATTGTACTCTTCTGCATTCTCAAAGCGAAATTCTTTTACATATTTCTTGGAGGATGTTCCGGCCTTCTTGAAGTGTCCCTGTGCGGCCTTGTCTGCGCCGTGACGGTTGTATACCTTCTTTGTGCCCTTTCCATCCTTGTTAACTACTCTGTCCTTTGCATCAACAAAGCCAACCTGAACCGCCTTGTATCCGTCGTTCTCTTCGGTCTTAACCTGGGTAACTACGCAGGGACCTGCCTGAAGTACGGTAACGGGGATCAGTACTCCGTTTTCGCCAAAGATCTGAGTCATGCCAATCTTTGTTGTAAGTATTGCTTTCTTCATTTCTTAAATTTACCTCCTGATTTCTACATAGCGGACCGGTTCGCCCGTTGCAGCTTGCCGTTCTTGTGATGTAGAGGTTTGTTTGTTTCTTTATTATATGAAGATTACTTGGTCTTCATCTTGATGTCGATGTAAACACCGGCAGGCATTTCCAGTCTCTGCAGTGACTCAACGGTCTTTGCTCCGGCTGAAACCACATCGATAAGTCTCTTGTGGGTTCTCTGCTCGAACTGCTCTCTGGAATCCTTGTACTTATGAGTAGCTCTTAAGATAGTAACTATCTCCTTCTTGGTAGGAAGAGGAACGGGTCCGCTGACCTGGGCTCCGCTCTTCTTTAAAGTATCGATGATCTTTGCAGCGGATGCATCGATGAGCTGATGATCATAAGCCTTAAGGGTAATTCTCATAATTTGACTTGCCATAAAAAAAGTCGCCTCCTTTTCGCATTTGCATATGCGACAAGCGGTGACTGTACACAGTGCCGTGTGTGTCCTAACCCTTTAGCAACGATTCGGGTATAGACCTTCCGGTCGACCACACGTAGTTTCTGTCCTTTATGCGCCTTACAGGCGTATCGACAGACTTTAAATTCGGTACAGTGACTTGTCGTCAGTATTTGAACTTGACATTCGCTCCACGGAAAACCTGCTATCGGTCACCCGGTAACAGCAACCTCACGCTTCACAGCTATCATGCCACAGCAAGAGTTAGTTTACCTCATGTTTGGAAATAATGCAAGAACTTTTTTTAAAAATTTTGTAGAAAGTTACAAAATTGGAATTTTCTTCTATTTTTATTGTTTTCATCCCGGTTTCGGTCCGGTCTATGCTTACATCCACCGCGCACACGCCTCGCGGCTAACATCGCGCACTCAGCGGAACTAACTTCGAGCTGCGCATATGCTTGCTCTCAGTAAGTACCGGCGGCGCTACATTGTGCGCGGTGGAAGTAATCATAGACCGGGCCTCGGTGGGAGGAAAATGTAGTGTTGAAAGCCTCATACGAACCCGGACAAAGTATTTCATATAATATATTTCATATAAATGTATTATATAAAGATTTCCGTAAAAAATTCATTGGAAGATTTCCTCAACTCCGGCGAGGAGTTCATCCATGGTATCCATTGTATTAATTTTCCGGCGGAATTTAGAAGAGTTCGGCATGCCGGCGGTGTACCAGGCAAGGTGCTTGCGCATCTCCTTGATAGCCACATATTCTCCCTTATATTTCAGCATAAGCTCGGCATGGCGTATGGCCAAGGCTTTCTTCTCAGCCGGTGTTGGGAGGGGAAGTTTTTCGCCGGTTTCAAGGTAGTGGACAACCTGCCTGAATATCCAGGGGTTACCTTCCGCACCTCTTCCTATCATAATACCGTCACATCCGGTCTGTTCCACAAGTGCCTTTGCCTTCTCGGGGGATGTAACATCTCCGTTACCGATAACGGGGATCTTAACCGCTTTCTTTACCTGCCTGATGATATCCCAGTCTGCTTCTCCGCTGTAATACTGGGCTCTGGTCCTGCCGTGAACAGCCACAGCGTTAACGCCTGCTGCCTCCGCTGCCTTTGCTATCTCCACCGCGTTTATATGATCATTGTCAAAGCCCTTCCGGAATTTAACGGTTACAGGCTTGGTCGAGTTTTTTACCAGCTGCTTCATAATGCGGAAAGCAAGGTCCGGATCTTTCATAAGCGCAGAGCCTTCACCGTTATTTACCACCTTCGGCACGGGACAGCCCATGTTAAAATCGAGGACATCGTAATTTCTGCCGTCGATCTTCCTAACCACCTCCCCGATAAGCTCGGGCTCGGAGCCAAAAAGCTGAAGACTTGCGGGGCGTTCAGACTCCTCAACCCGGAGAAGATCGACCGTGTTCTTATTATTATAGGAAATAGCCTTTGCGCTTACCATCTCCATACAAACCATGCCCGCGCCCATTTCCGAGCACAGGATACGAAATGGCAGGTCTGTTACGCCTGCCATTGGAGCCAATATCACATTATTTTCTAATACAAGTGTACCTATTTTAAGTTTCTTCATTTTTTCTTTGCTTTGTATCCGGTTCTTTATTAATCATTAAGTATAACAACGAAGGTAACATTATGATATTGATAACTATATATCTAAGCCACGGAACCGGACCCAGAAGACAGGTCATTAAATACATAAACGGGAAAATGATTGCCCCCAACGACTTCACATTTTTTCTGTATATGCTATAGAAGAAAGCAAACACATATATCCAGAAATAAAGTCCCGATCTCCATAACCATCCGAGGACAGGCACCGAGAGTCTTCCTTCCTTTTCCCCATACATGATATCATATACAAATCCACCGAAGGGTAAAAGATTCTTATTCTCTATATTCGGCGTATCATCCGCAAAATAGATGACATAAAGTTTTGTCGTTCCTCCGACATAGTAGGGGAGAACACCCAAATACCAGTATCCACAAGTCAAACCCGAAATTGCTTCTAAGTATTCTCCGGGGAACTTTATTCCCACCTTTGCCACCAGCTTAAAGAAATTGATCTTGTTATCTCTGAGCAGAGCTTCATTGGCCGTTTCTTTTATGCTGTCAGAACTGATGTAAACATATTTATCAAGTCTATCTTCATCTATATAATTACATATTTCATTATAGAGAGCTGGGTCCAGCTCATCTTTGTGATAATGCGCAACTCTTGCAAGACACATGAGCGGAACAGACATACTCTCTCTCTGCGTATCCATAACTCTTCCATTTGTAGCTTTAAGAAGAATCTTTTCGCTAACCTTGGCGCCCACAGCTATCAATACTATTGCTACAAAAAAAGCGACCACAAACTTCAGTCCCTTTTTCTTCACAGCAAAAATCAACGTCATCACAATTCCTGCCACTGCAAAAGCATATACCATATTATTTCTGAAGCAGCAAGCCAAAATTCCAAAGAGGACAAACTTTATTAGATTACCCATCTTATACTCGTCCATATAACGAAGCAAAAATGTGATGGAAATAAGAGTAAATGCTCCGCACCACACCCCCTTGATGGTAGAAATAGAATAATACGCCAAAGTAGGGTTCAGCAAAAAGCAAAGAAATACAGCAACACGGATGCTCCTCTTTACTCTCCGATCATAAAGATATCTCATAAAGCAGGCAATCGATCCGGAGACAATTAGCATCTGAATCATCGTGAAAAACTGAAAACCATAATCAGGATGCCCCATATGCAATCCCAATTTATAAAATGACCCCAATAATACTGTATGCAGAATAGGATGATGCGTTGAAACACCATCTGTCAGCCAGTCTCTTACCTGATACGAAGCATCGGCAATAAAATTGCCGGGCCACCAGTACAGAAATAGCGGAATAAAGCTCAAAAGTATTATTCCCCACACAATAAACAGATAACCAATGGCTTTTCCTGTTTTGATCTCCTTGGTGGGATCCGTATCCTCCGCAGTTTCGATCCTATCAAAAAAGCCCGTAAGTTCCGAGATCAAAGGCGTGAATATAATGGCAAGTCCCAATGCTACCGGAATAATATACGCAGGTTTGGAACTGCCGTCAAAAATATCGTTGTTTCCGTAAATAATGAATGTCCCAAGGACGGTAGATAGCCCCATTAAGGTTCCAAGAACAGCGGCTAAGATCACTCTTCCTTTGCTCTTCAAAATGTCCTTTTTTAAGAATCTCCACAAAAGTACAACACTAAACGCAAAAAAGACAAGGCTGACAGGGTTGAAATTAAAAATACCCGTTCCAAAAAAAACGTCTGTCTTGTCCGTGTTATTTGCAATATACGAAATAGCCATGCAGGAAAAGCCGCTGAGCAGGGCTACGATAATACCTTTAATACATTTCATCGAATTATCCGGTTTTTTTTCATTAATGTTCTCCCGGAGCACCGTTTTTAAATCTATCATCCTTAATTGTTCTCTTCAATTTCATCAAGAAGATCCGCCGGTTTTTCGCCAAGTATCGCCATGCGGTAGTAAATGCTCAGCGACTCCAAAAGTTCAGTTCTCGTTCTTCTTATCTCACCCGCAAGCAGCCCGGAAGATATCTCATCATAATAAATGTCATCATCGTCCGCGTTGGTTTCAAGAGATACGCCGCCGTCCTCATCAAATACGATATAGAAAAGTCCGCCTACCTCTTCCGTAAAAAGAACGCATATAATATGAAGTTCTTTCTGTATCGACTCGGGCAGTTTGGAAAACTTCTTATTAAAGTAATACTTTTGTTCATAAGCGTTGGCTCCGCAGAGCACAACGCGTCCGTCCTTCAAAACGCCCCTGTCATCATTCGTAAAAACTGAATCGTTACTCATACTTATTCCTTATCTTAGGTATATCCGTAAATTCCTCTTACGGAAACCTCGCCGGCATAAACTTCCACTGTCTCGCCGTTTTCTTTTTTAACAATAAGCTCTCCGCCATCATTGATCCCGAGAGCTTTTCCCGTATATTCACCCTTAGGGTCAAGGACGAGGACGCCTCTGCCCTTGTTTATCAAAAAGCTCTCATACTTGCTCTTCAATCTCCTAAGACTCTCGCCTCTCAAAAACTCTTTATAATACTTTTCAAAGTATCGCATAATATCGGCAACAAGCTTGCATCTTTTGGTAGTAATCCCCCACTGGGTATCGATGCTTGTAGCCTTATCAGCTATCTCTTCGGCAAATTCCTGTGGCTTTATATTCAGACCAACGCCGATCACGACATACTGGATATAATCATTCTCGGCGCTCATCTCAGTAAGTATACCGCAGATTTTTCTGCCTCCGATAAGAACATCATTGGGCCACTTGATCTTAACGGATCTTTCTTCCGCGCTCGTCTCGCCGAAAGCCGCTTTTATTTCATCTCTAACCCCGCCATTATACATATCCTCAAGAGCTGATGCAACGGAAAGTGCCATAACGAGAGTTAGCATCGGCGCTTTCTCCGGAGAAATGTCAGGTCTAAGAAGAAGTGTGTAATAAGCATTTTTCCCCGCGGGACTGATCCAGGTTCTTCCTCTTCTTCCCTTTCCGGCAGTCTGTCTGTCCGCCACCAGAAGAAGACCCTCAGCCGTCCCTTCCTCGGCGCGTCTTTTTGCCTCGGTATTGGTGGAACCGATCTCATCGAAAAAAACAGCCTCTTTTATCAGGGATATGCCGGCAATCTGGGAGCTTAGCTCTCTCTGACAAAAAACATCGCTTCCGTTTTCGGCCAGCTTATATCCGCGGTTTCTTACCGCCTCGATCTCATAGCCGTCTTTTTTCAGTCCCTCGATAGCTTTCCAGATCGCCGTTCTCGAAACTCCGAATTTCTCGCAGAGCTCCTGCCCGGATACATATTCATTTGTACTTTTCAAAAGCTTTAGTATCTCTGACTTCAATGTTATTTCTTCTTTCGCATTCGGACTCTTCCCCCATCCGGACTTTGGGGCTATCCGCCGATCCTTTATTTAAACCGTAGCATCAATTACGGCTTTGATCGTGTGCATACGGTTCTCCGCTTCCTCAAACACACGGCTCTGTGACGACTCGAATACCTCGTCGGTCACTTCCATCTCCGTAATGCCGAATTTCTTTCCAACCTCCGCGCCGATCTTGGTCTTAAGATCATGGAAAGCGGGAAGGCAATGCATGAAGATAGCCTTTTCGGAGGCATTTTTCATAACAGCTGAATTAACCTGATATGCTTTAAGGTCTGCTATACGCTCTGCCCAGATTTCATCAGGTTCGCCCATCGATACCCAGACATCTGTGCAAACAACATCTGCTCCCTTAGTTCCCTCCATAGGATCCTCGGTAAGATTGATGCTTGCACCTGTCTCCTCGGCAATCTTCCTTGCGGTATTTATAAGTTCTTCGGAAGGCCAGTACTTCTTTGGCGCACACCCGTAGAAATGCATTCCCATTTTTGCACACGCTATCATAAGAGAATTGCCGGTGTTATACCTGGCATCTCCCATGTACGCAAGCTTTATCCCCTTGAGATGACCGAACTCCTCGATAATTGTAAGCATATCCGCAAGCATCTGCGTCGGATGGAACTCGTTTGTAAGTCCGTTCCACACCGGAACCTTTGAATACTTTGCAAGTTCCTCAACTATCTCCTGACCGTACCCGCGGTACTCTATCCCGTCAAACATACTTCCGAGAACTCTGGCTGTATCGGCGATTGACTCCTTCTTTCCTATCTGTGAGCCCGAAGGGTCAAGATATGTCGTTCCCATTCCGAGATCGTGGGCAGCGATTTCGAAGGAGCAGCGTGTTCTCGTACTGGTCTTTTCAAATATAAGGGCTATATTCTTTCCCCTGTGGTGATCCACAAGTATTCCCTTTTTCTTTTTGTCCTTGAGCTCTGCCGCGAGGTCGAGAAGATACTGTATCTCCTCCGGCGTATAATCGAGCAGCTTTAAAAAGTCCCTACCGCGCAAATCCATTTTTTATTCCTCCTGTAAACCGTTGGTAAAACAATCTCTTCATTCTCTGAGATTCGGATCGAGTCTCGCCTCTGAATCCCTGACTTTCATATTCGCAGAAATCGAACTGTCCATACATACTATCATAATATCCCCTCGGACATCGACAACCTTAACGATAGAACCCTCCGGTATGACAACTCCGCTCTCCCTGCTTTTCGCAGCCCACTCACGGTTTGCGATCCGGATCTCTCCTATTCCGCGAAGATTATCTATCTCACTTATCACCAGCGCTCTTGAACCCACCAGTCTGTGGTCTTTTACCACTTTTCTCGTTCTGTCGAGCTTTCTTTTTACGGATGGTCTTACGAAAGCGTACAGAAGGAATGCTGAAACCGCAAAAGCTATTATCTGGAGCCATACAGGCGCTCCGATCGCAGCCATGACCGCCCCCACAAGCATTCCGCAGCCAAACCAGACAGCGGTCGCGCCTGTTGTTATCATCTCAATAACAATCATTATAACGAAAAGTACAAGCCATATGATAAGCCATGTAGTATTCATCATTTAACCTTCTTTTGATTTCAGCTATCCTTTTCCGTTACCGGTCCGATAAATCGTATATGTTTAATCCATATTCTTTATCCGTTCGATAGCCTTGACCGTATTTTCATATGTGCCGAACGCTGTCAGTCTGAAATACCCCTCTCCGGAAGGACCGAATCCCGAACCAGGCGTTCCGACAATGTTAACTCTCTTCAGTAAATAATCAAAGAACTCCCAGCTTGTCATATTATCAGGAGTCTTAAGCCAGATGTAGGGCGCATTCTCGCCTCCGGAAACCGTATAGCCCGCCGCTCTCAAACCTTCATAAATGCATTTCGCATTATTCATATAATATGAAACCTGTTCACGGAGCTGTTTTTTACCTTCCTCGCTGTAAACCGCCTCACCGGCTCTTTGGATGATGTACGGAGCTCCGTTGTATTTTGTCCCGTGTCTTCTCGCCCAAAGCGGATGAACCTTTACTCCGTCGGCCTCCAGTTCCTTCGGAATTACGGTAAAACCAAGTCTTACCCCGGTAAATCCGGCATTTTTTGAAAAAGATCTGAACTCTATGGCGCAGCTCCTCGCTCCGTCACACTCATAAATGCTGTGAGGGATATCCGGCTGGGAGATATATGCCTCATAAGCAGCATCATAAAGTATGATCGCGCCTGTTTTGTTCGCATAGTCAACCCATTCCTGAAGCCTCGATCTTGTAATAGTCGCACCTGTCGGATTGTTGGGAAAACATAAATATATAAGATCGGGATTCTCCTTCGGAAACTCTGGAGAGAATCCGTTCCCTGCAGTACATGGCATATATATAACATTGCTCCAAAGCTGCTTTTCCGGATCGTACTCTCCGCATCTTCCAGCCATAACATTTGAATCCACATAAACCGGATAAACGGGATCGCACACTGCTATGCGGCTGTCCGCGCTGAATATTTCCTGAATGTTTGAACAGTCACACTTTGCACCGTCGGAAACAAATATCTCGTCGGCGCTTATATCACAGCCCCTTGATTTATAATCATTTTCAGCGATAGCATTTCTCAGGAAATCATATCCGAGATCGGGCGCATATCCCCTGAAGGTCTCCTTTTCGCCCATCTCATCCACCGCTTTGTGCATCGCCTCTATGATGGCTGGTGCGATCGGCAGCGTTACATCTCCGATACCAAGTCTTATGATCTCAGCCTCGGGATTCTGCGCGCTGAAATCTCTTACTCTTCTTCCTATCTCTGAAAAAAGATAGCTTCCTGGAAGTTTTAAATAGTTTTCATTTACTCTTGCCATTTTCTTATGCCTCTTTCTTATGCCTTCCATGCAATATATTTATATTTAAAACCAAAGCCCTCTCATTTATATTTATATTTGTATTTATACTTATATTATATTTATACTTATACTTATATTATATTTATATTCAGGTTTTATATCTCTCCCTCAAACACGGTTCTTGCAGGTCCCGTCATATATATCAGGTTGTTCTCCATGTCCCATTCTATCTGAAGTGTTCCACCTAGAAGATGAATGTTTACCTTATCATCGGTATAACCCTTAAGGATGCATGCAACGGCTGTAGCACACGCTCCGGTACCGCAGGCAAGTGTCTCTCCGGTTCCTCTCTCCCACACTCTCATATCCACATTCTGCCTGTCCTTTACACAGACAAACTCGGTATTTGTACGCTTCGGGAACAGCTTATGATTCTCAAAATCTGGTCCGATCTTTTCAAGCTCAAGCTTCGATATCTCATCCATGAATATAACCGCATGAGGGTTTCCCATAGAAACACATGTAGCCTTGTAATCGCTTCCCTGCACGCTTATCGGAACATCTACAGCGGTCTCCCCATCGTATTCCACCGGTATCTGCGAAGGCTCCAGGATAGGACTGCCCATATTTACCCTTATCCTTACCGCCTCATAACCATTGGGCAGCTTGCTGTTTTCTTCAGTCTCCAGCTTTATATACTTTATCTTTCCCGCACTTACTATCCTTATTTCCCTGGAATCGGTAAGTCCCTTATCGTAGACATATTTTGCGACACATCTTATTCCGTTTCCGCACATCTCGGATCTCGTCCCGTCGGCATTCCACATCTCCATCTCAAAATCCGCTTCATCCGAAGGATTTATAAAGATCACGCCATCGCCGCCGATCCCGAAATGTCTGTCGCTAAGCCGTCTTACAAGCTCGGGCTTTTTTTCATAATCTATTATCTCTGCTGCTCCGTTTACATATACGTAATCATTTCCACAGCCTTCCATTTTGGTAAATCTCATCTT
>JAFVCL010000065.1 GCA_017479285.1 Lachnospiraceae bacterium | reverse complement strand
GACCCCGCGTTCTTCAGGCGTATGAAATATATCGTCGAGTTCAGAAAGCCGGATGTCCCCACAAGAGAGATGCTCTGGAAAACGACAATACCCAAGAACACGCCTCTTGCGGAGGATGTGGATATACATTTCCTCGCGGAGAAATATGAGCTGGTGGGAGGTAATATAAAGAACTGTATCCTTAACGCCGCATTCCTTGCGGTGGCTGACCCCGAGTACGGTGACGGAAAGGTTCACATGAAGCATTATCTCCAGGCAGTCCAGTCCGAGTTCGTAAAGGTCGGAGGCGTTCTTACAAGGGCTGACTTCGAGCCTTATGCGGATCTTATCTTCGGAGAGGAAACCATAGATTTCTAAATTATTAAAGCGAAGGCTTTTGCCGGAGGGAGTCTTACTTGATGGATGAGACGATTGAGAAAAATAAAGAGCCGGATTACGGCTTTATAGATGCGTATTTCGGAGATGCTGCCCAAGGGGTATTTAAGGACGATAAGGAAGAGAGCGAGGAGTATCTTCGCTTTATTGACCTTTTGTGTATGCTGGAAATATACAGAAACGAGCAGGAACCGGAGATGGCGGTGTCAAGGATAGGCGCCCTTCCCGGGGATGAGGAGCTTGTCCGGGCTTTAGAGCCCCACGGAAAGGCTGTATTTCCCGACAAGAAAAAGGTAAGAGCGATTCTGGCGGGGCTTTTAAACAGGAGCAGACAGACACTTGAAGGAGGGGATGAGTTTCCGCTTTCGAGGCTGCTTCTGAGCGGCTATCTGTCAAATATCGAGGCACTTGCCCTTCTTATCGCGTGGGCGGGTTCCGTAAACAGAAAGTATGAGAAGAGCTTTGCGGTTTTGCAGGGAGTAACCGACGGTTATTTCCGGGGGACTGTGGGGCTCTGTGTCGACCTCGGAAGCTTCTTCCTTGAAGAGGAGGAAAATTCTTTATCGGAGCTTTTAAATCCGGACTCATTTTTAAATGCGGTAATGTTAAAGCCGTGGGATAATCCGGGTCTTTTTGCGGAGACCGCAAGACCGCTCATTTTAAGAACTCCCGCATTGAACTATCTTTGCGGCAACAGCTACAGTCTCGGAGAGCTTTCTTACTGTGCTGCCTACCACGAGCCTGTAACGGGGGGTTATGTCTGTCACAGGGAGGAATTTGAAGAACTGTCAAGAGTCTATGAAAACTGCGGCAGCTCCGGAGAGGGAGAGATAATCGAACTAAGCGCACAGCCCGGGGAAGGGAAAAGGCATCTTATGAGAATGCTTTCCGCCGAGACCAACCAGGCTCTTTTAGCTGTGGATTTTTTGGCACTTTCTGCTCTTTCACCGGAAAAACAAAGCGGACTTACATCGGATATTGTACTTAAAACAGCACTTGAGAGAGCGCTTTTATATTTCTATGCGATACCGGAAAAAGCGGGGGAAAGTCCGGAATTTTGCAGGATATTTTCCACGCTTCTTGCGTATCTTCCGGTAGTGTTTCTGGGAACCTCAAAGCCCCTAGGCAAAGAGGCGACCAGTCTTTTAAAGGCAAGGTTTTACAGGATAAGCATTCCGGAGGCAGACAATGCCTCACAGTTAAGGCTGTGGCAGGAGGCAGCAGAAAACAGGGGCGCGGTTTTTTCAGGGGATGTCTCGCTGGGGGAGATAGTTTCAAAGTTTACCTTGAGCCCGGGACGGATCATCGAGGCGGTCAATAACTGCATTATGTCCGGCGCGGGGGAGGAAAATGGGGAAGCCGGTCATATCCTTAAAAAATCGCAGCTTGAGGAGCAGATAAGAAGGATATGCTCCGTTGCTTTCGGAGAGAACGCAAAAAGGCTGAGCAGTCCTTTTGAGTGGGAGGACTTAATTGTGGATCCCGAGAGTGAAAAGCTCCTTAGGATGGTCTGTGACAGGGTAAGGCTTAAGAGCAGGGTCAATGACGATTTCGGATTCGGGAGAAAGCTGCCCTACGGAAGAGGAATCGCCGTCGTACTCTACGGCCCCCCCGGAACCGGAAAAACCATGGCGGCGCAGGTGCTTGCAAAGGAGCTGGGTCTTGATATCTATCGCATAGACCTGTCCCAGATAAGCAGCAAGTATATCGGAGAGACGGAAAAAAATCTCGGAGCGGTGTTTGACGCGGCAAAAAACTCAAACGCCATACTGTTTTTTGATGAGGCGGATTCCCTTTTCTCGAAAAGAACCGAGGTTTCAAGCTCGAATGATAAATACGCGAATGCCGAGACCGCATACCTTCTCCAGAAGATAGAGGAGTATGCCGGTATGAGCATACTCGCTACAAACAATATGCAAAACTTTGACGCGGCATTTAAGAGGCGTATGACCTTTCTTATCCCCATCGGGATACCGGACGAGGCTACAAGGCTGGAACTTTGGGAAAACGCCTTTCCAAAGGCTACACCTCTTTCGGACGACATCGATTTTGAGGTGCTTGCAAGGGCGGCCGAGATATCCGGAAGCTTTATTAAATCCTCCGCGGTTGCGGCAGCCTACAGGGCGGCTGCGGAAGAAAGAAGCGTGAATATGAACGACATCGCGGAGGCGCTGGATCTTGAATGTATGAAGACGGGAAAGATGGGCGTTAAAAATGATGTAATGCAGGCTCTCTATAACGGATAGCCATCAGGAGCTGAACAGACTGTTTGTTGCGTTTTTGTTGCGAGCTGTGAGGTACAATAAAAACACAAGGATATAAATACAGGAGAAAGATATGCCGGGTCCACAAAAGAAAGATTTCGAAAAGATATACCAGAATCCCCTATGGCAGACACAGGCGAAGGAATTTGAGCAGAGCTTCGCAAGAAGACTCTATGACGATACCCAGGTGCGCTCTGCCGGAAGAGTTGCGCTCTCTAAAATGAGCAGGCTCCTGGTGAGATATAACAGACTCCAGAAAGCGGATGAGGAAGGCGCTGATTTTGCTTCTTATAAATACGCAAAGGAGATGCAGCGTCACATGGCTGCTCTGGACAGAATCAAAAACAGGAAAGAGGAAGGGCTGGAGAAGTTCACCGAAGAGAATTCCAAGGAACGGGAGGATTTCTTAAAGAAAATCGAGGATGAACAAAATGAGGAGGAAAAAGGGCACAAGGTCGAGCTGGCAAATATCGAGAAGATGAAAAATGCCGGAAAAAAAATGAGCCTGAATACCCAGCTTGACAATGACAGAAACGGCAGGATAAGATCGAGGCTCCTCCTCGGAGGAAACGCGCAGGGCGCAAGGGATTTTTCACTCACGGAGGGGGATGAGATTGAACAGAGGATCGCCGGGAATTATATTTCTGACATTTCGGGTGAAAACGGAAATCTCTTTGATCAGATGTCGTTATTTGACAATGCGGTAAATTCTAAAGGCATTGAGGATGAAGAAGGACCGGAGCTTAAGTCGTTTAATGAGATCATGACCGGAATGACTGAAAAAGACCTTGAGCAGATGAATTCAGGAAAGGATGACGAGAAGGTTGAGGTCGATATTAATGCTTTAAATGAGGCAAGAAAAAATAATAATCTCAGCGAGCTTATCGGAGACGGGGGAGAGAAAAAGAATATAGAGGAAGCTCTGGAGTCGAGAGGCAGCCAGAAAGCGGTAAAGAGAGCACAGAGATTTAAACAGGCCGCGATAAATAAGATAAAGGCTGATTACAACGCGGGTATAAATAGACAGAGAACTGCCTCGGGAAGAGGACTGTTCGGAAAACTGGGGAGAGCCTTCAGCGTAAAGGAAAAGAGATACAAGGGATTTACGGATGTTTTTGGAAGGAGCTATTCCCGGGAAGATGCGCGCAGAATAGATATGCGGAGAAAGAGCCTGGAGTACAGGCTGATGATCGCCAAGACCCGGACTGAGAAGAAGGACTATTCAAAGGTCAGTGATGAGGATACTTCTGCCAGACTTGATGAGAGATGAAAGGATATACATACTGTAAAGCCCGAAACAGGGACAGGAGCCCGGGGCGGACTCCTTACAACCCGGGTTCAGGGGGAGGAAGACCCTGCCAAAGGCAGGGGCGAAGCACCCGAGGAGGAAAAGGAAAAGGAAAACGAAGGCAAAGGAGTAAACGCCGATAAAGCGGAGGAAGAGGCAAAAAACGGCGGAGATAAAGCCGTGAGAAATATGCTCAATGCCTACAGGCTCCTTGGCGCGTCAATGCCGGAGCTTTTAAAGCTGCGTCTTGCGCTTATCGCATATATGGTTCCCTCCGGTAGAAAGACCATTTATGAGGTCCTTAAGGAGGCGCAGGAGGCAGGGGTAACCGATGGGGAGAACCTCACGGATGCGGGCGAGATGTATGCCGGACTTTCGGATTCCGTTGAAAAACTCCTTGGGGTAAGGTATGCCGAGAGTGATGACGAGAAGGCTGCGAAAATACAGCAGGAAGAAATGCTCCTTGCAGAGAAGGCAAAGACGGCAGAAAAACGTCGCAGAGAACAGGACGAGCTGGCAGGCATGACCTTCGGAGGAGGATTTAAGCTTAATATCAATGATTACAGGAAAAAACCTGTCGCAGAAAAAGCTGTCGTAAAGAAAGAAAAGACTCCGGGAATCCTGAGATATCCCATGGATATTGTTTTCGAACTTATCGGAGGCGAACAGGCAGTGAAGGCCGATGAGGCCGGTAATGCGGCCGAAAACAAAGCACCTCAGAATGCAAATGAAGCGAATGAAAATGAGGGGCTTATCGTTAATGATAACAACAAGGCCGCAGAGGAAGAAAAACTCGAGGGTGAAAAACAGATAATCGCAGACCGGGCGGAGGACCTTGAACAAAAGATAGATGCAAAGGGTAACGAGAACGCAGACGGGCAGGCAGAACTTATAGAGCTGGAAAAGGACGATGAGAACATTAAGCAGGCCGGGGAGATAATTGAAAAGGCGGAAGACCTGGTAAAGAAGGCGGATAACGGAAAAATTCCCCCGAAGGAAATAGAGCTTGCAGAGATGAATGATGAGGAGGAGAAGGAGAACGGGGCAGATTTAGAGGAGGCGGATAAGAGCGCCAGGGCTACGGAAAATATAAATATCGTTCCCGTGGGAAGAACAAAAGCAGGACTCGGAGTGCGCATAAAGAACCGGCTTAAAGGAGTGCTTGCGGGAGTATTGGGTGTTTTGTCAGCCCCGATTGGTTTTATAGCACTCGGGATAACAAAGATAAAGCAGGTCAGAAACCGCGGAAGGAATCTTGCCGGAGCCCAGGAAAAGCGCAGAGGCAAAAGGCAGGAGCTTCTCGGAATGGATGTAAGGACTCTTGCGGAGAAAGAACAGGATCCCGGAAGAGATACCGAAAACGAAGTATTTGAGAATAATGCAAATATACCGATAGTATGGGAGAGAACATCTCCGGATGATCCTGAAAAGAAACCGGAGATCAGTCTTGTTGTACAGAAAGCCTCGGAATCCGGGGATGCTTCAACAAATAAATTAGAGATGGGTCACTCCATGGTGGGGCTGTCTTATACCAGACTAAATAAGCTGACCGGGAAAAAGGAAAGATATAAACTCCAGTACGGTTTTTATCCGAGTGGTGGATTTTTCAGTCAATCAGGTCAGATTACCGCACTAAACGGAGCGGTGATACCGGGAACGCTTGTGGACGATACAGGGCACGCATTCTCCATTTCGAAGACATACGAGATCGATAATAAAAAGGTCAATGATGTCCTAAAAGATTCAGAAACATACGCGGACAAGGGATATAATTATTACAATCGCAACTGTACAACCTTTATGGTGGAGATGGCTAAGACCGCGGGGCTTCCAATCGCTTCTGAGTTTAAGGAAACCGAGATGAATTTTGGAAAGCTGGTTGATGCCGGTATGGTGGTCAGCGGAGGAATCGGGTATGCCGTTAATGCCTCGGCGCTTGAGAATTTTGAGTCAAAGCTTCAGCGTAAGGATCTCTCTTTCGAGCGTTACGGTCAGAAGATGGCAACCCTCGAAGACCTTGAATCATACAAAAAGAGCAATTCGTTTTTACCGGAGATGATCCACTACGGCTTCTCGCCACAGCAGATCGGAAATCAGCTTGAACAGACAGAGGATGAAGGGGTAACGATGATCCCCGAGTATAAAGGATTTTTCGATAAACAGGATTATTATGATGCCGGATCCGATTATGAAAAGATAGAGATCAATGAAGCAGGAGACAGCGTCGGAGAATCGATAACCGCGTTATTAACACTGATAGAGACACCCATGATGCATAGTGTAAACAGACTCGAGGAGGTTGAAGGCGCTAAACAGGAGAAGGATCCGAGAGATGTAGAACTGGGAAATAAGCTTCTTGAATTCACAAATGCAAATAATATAGTGGATCTTGGAGATAAAACAGAGCATAACAGGTTAAGAGAACTGTATAAAGCCTATACTGAACTGAGACAGCTTTGTATTGATGAAAGAGTAAGGCATAAAGGAGAAGAAGCGTTTACAGCTCCACTGACAAAGATCATCATTAGCAGTGAAGAGGTACTTACTCATATTGAAAGAACCTACGATATGCAAAGCCGTACGAGTGTCCAGGGTGATCTTAATAAGTACAGTGCATCCTTTGCCAATGAAAAGCAGGATTATGTCTATTTTATTCCGGATGAGAATGATCCTACAAAGCAAAAGAAGGGTACGAAGCTGATAGATGCCTCAGCTACTCCTGAGATGTATGAAGGTTATCTGCTCCTCTTTGGATCGGCGCCGGATGCGATCAAACAGATCAGTGTGCTTAACGGTTATGAGAAACAGATGGATAAACTTTCATCTCAGGTAAGCCAGCTCGAGGAGGAAAAGAAGAATGCTTCGGAGGATGAAAACGGGGAGGATAAAAACAAAATCAAGGAGCTTTCCAAACAGATCAGTGAAAAGAATGCACAGATAAAGGAGATAAAGAAGAACAGAGAGTACAGCGATGCACTCAGGATCAATACAACTGTCAGACAGATAGTTGCTACAAGACGGGCACGCTTTGATAAAAATAATATTACACGGGAGGAACTCAAATACGCATTTACGGATCTTCCGGAACTCGAGGCTAAAGGTATAACGGTTACTGAAAATATCAAGGCTAATGAGGAATATTATAGCAGATTTAGTCCATCGAAAATGAGTCAGGCAGTTATTTTCTCAAGTGTATTTGAAGGAACGGATCCGATTATAGGTAAGCTTAATAATGATGCCGAACCTCAGGATATGGCGCAGCAGGTAAGTGAGGGACTTGCGGATATTGCAGGGAAGGCGGATCGCAGGGAAAAACTGAAAGCTATAATCAGTTATCTCAGCACAAGCAAAGAAGAATTTAATTCAGCAGATGCTGTATGGAATTATCTTATTAAGAGTTTATGTGACGGATACCTGTATGGAATTATGATCCTAAAGTATGAGAATAACGAAGCGACGGAAATATTTTATTTTCTCATGAAGGATGATTCCCCGCTTAAGAGGATGATTTTCTCACTGTTTGAAGAAATCCGAAAGTCAAAGCAGTAGGACAATGCCTGGTCCGGGAGATACCAAGTGAAGTTTATTCAGATAACGCAAAAAAACATAGAGGATTGGAGGGAGGTTATTCCGCCCACAGTTGTAAAAGAGCTTAATGACTGGGGCGAAAACCTTGCGGAAGGATACTTTTGTATCGGCGCAAAAGAAAAGAAGAAAAATGTCGGTGCGATAATAGCAGAGCATGAGCTCGGAACAGGGGATCTTATCATACTCAGTCTTTTTATCGCGCCGCCTGAAAGACGAAAAGGATACGGAACCGCGCTTTTAAAAAAGCTGTGTGATCTCGCCTATGCCCTCTGTGACTGGGAAAAGGGGGAATATGGAAGAGATGTTTTTCTTAAGTGTTTCTACAGCTTCAGCGGGTCTTCCATGGAGGTTTGTGAGGCCTTTCTTGAAGAAAGCGGTTTTACGGAGTTTTATCTGATGGAAGGTGAAGGCGGGGACAGTATAAGGGGAGCGACTGCACAGCTGCATTTTTCGAGACCTTCGGAATATTACAACCCGGATCTTTATGAGGATTAAATAGAGGATTAAATATGGAAATCATAAGGCTTTCAAAAGATAATATAGAAGAATATTCCGGTGAAATACCGGAGGATATCCGGGAGAACATAGGAAGGGAGAACTTTGGCGGTATGGTCGCAGCCTCCTACGATACAGGGGAGGTGCTTTCCGCTGTTGTATGGAAGCTTAAAAATCTTGAGGATGACCTTAAAGACAATGAGTCAGAGTTGTTATATTTTCTTTTGAACGACCGGGAAGCGGGAAGTGAACTTCTTGCAGAATACGAAAATTTCCTCCGTGCCTATGGCATTGTGCGCTGCACTGGCTTTTTTGCGGCGGAGGATATCGGAGAAAAGACGGATGTTTTAAAGGAGGCGGGGTATTCCACAGAGGAAGATGTTTTCCCGGTTATGAGTACTACCATCGGAGAATTGGCGGAACTTGAGCTTATAGGGAAAACAGGGGGAGCGTCAAATGTAAAGCCTCTTGGGCTTATTACCGAAAAAGAGTTTCAGAGAGGACTTTTAAGGCTGCTGATGCTGCAGAAAAGGGAAATCGTTGAAGACCTTATTTATCTGCCTTTTGAGTGGTTTGACAGAAGGGTTTCATGCTGCTGCATGTCAGACAAAAAAGCCGGAGGTTTCCTTCTGGTACACAGAGTCCGGGCAGGATGCTTAAGGGTCGAGTTTCTTGGTGTAACAGGCGCAGGAACGCAAATGGATCTTTTAAACATGATAAGGTTTGCCGTTAGCCGGGGCAGGGAGGAATACGATCCGGAAACAGAAGTGCTGCTGCCGGTCAGGGATGAGGCGGCGGGAAAGCTTATCGGTTATTTTTTCCCGGATAAAAAAGGCGAGGCATGTATAAGGGCGCAAAAGGAAGTCACCAGGCGGTAAAGAGAAAAGGCTAAACGAGGAGAGTTACTATGGCAAATGAATTGATGATGAATAAAGAAAAGCTCCAGGAGATAATAACCCGGCAGGATCAGATTCCTTTAGATCTTGAAAAGAAATATGAAAAGCCGGAGGACGGCAGTGAGCTTGATCTTAAGGAAAAGCACTCGCTGGATAAGACCCGGCAGGAAATGGAACTGATAGATAAGATACTTACCGGTGAGTATGAGGAAGCATTTATAGGCGGTAAGAATAAGGAGGAGAGTGACAGACTCTCCAAAAACAGGAGTGAGTTTAAGGAAGCATTGACTTCGGAGACACTGGATAAACTTCGTCACAAAAAAATGCTTGATCAGGCACATCTTCTTATTAATGAGCACTCCTATAAGGATTCACCGGAGATGAAGCTGGTTAAGGCGGATGCGCTTAATCTTGCGATCGTTTTGGAGAAAAATGCAAATGAGACAGCAACTCCGGAGCTTCTTGAGAAGGTGGCGATCGCTTATTCGCAGGCATGTGCTTCATGCAGGTATTATCTTGACAACAAGTCTCCCACCTTCAAGAAGGGAAAGATCAGAAAGCAGATGGTAAGAGCTCTCTTTCTGTCCCTTTTGACGGAGACCGAAACATTGGCCATACGCCGCAAAATGACCCCTGCCGATACCACTGAGACCCTTGCGCAGGTGCTTCATGTAACAGCACCTAAGAAAAAAGTGGTCCGTCCGAAGGAGATTGTTGAGGAAAGGCAGGAGCAGCAGAAGGACGATAAGGAGCTTGTGCCGGTAAAGAATGTATTTACCGGTTCCTACGATATATCACGGAATCTGCTTTCGGGAAAGAATAAAGAGAAAAAAGCCGGCCAGCTTAAAGATCTTCGTAAGATCCTGAAAGGCTTTGCGCCAAACTGTGTTGAAGTGGCTGATGTAAAGATCATGGGAAAAAAGGTGCGTCTCCTTCAGCATTCGGATAATACTTTAAGTCTGATCGACAAGGGAGTGGAGATCCCTCTCGAACTTAACGCGACGCTTCTTTCCAATAAGATCGAAACGGCTATGATGGATAATGCCCGGACCTTTGGCGATGAGACTATAAATGAACTCATGGACGGATATTCCGCCGAGGCTTTTACAGCCGGTGAACATGCAAGGATCCGGACCATACTTTCCAGGTTTCTCGCCAAAAAGACCGGACTTGTGGAAAATGATTTTGGCAACACCTTTAAGGTGGGGCTTGTTCAGTATGCAAAGGATATTATTTCGGGAGCAAAAAAAGACGAGCAGATAAAAAAAGAGGTTATCGAGGCTTCAAAGAAAAATGTCTATGTAAACGGTGTCGCCCTCTCTGAGATGGTTCAGATAAACAAAAATCAAAGCATTGATGAGCTTCGAAAGATGGTTGTCCTTCAGCAGAAGGATAAGGAGGAGGTCATTGCCCCCGGCTGGACAAAGGAGGAACAGGATGTCAAGAATATGCTTGCGGATCTTGTTTTTACCACCGAGACGGAGGAGATGGATGTAAGCATTCAAAATCCCGAGATTTTTATGCAGCATATATTGACAAAGCATAAGAGCGCTCTTCTTACCCTGGTTTCCGGAAATGTTTCAGTAGATACGGTTTTAAACAAAATGTCCATAGGAGAACTGGATGGACAGGTCGGAGAAAAACAGGTTAAGCTCTCTGAAGTTGTCGGCAAGGCGATGAACTCTCTTGCAACCTATATAAAGAGTCAGATGGCAAGGTTTGAAAAGGGTGGAGACCTTGCAAACACGAAGGATATTGAGACAGATGAGAAGAAGCTGGAATATATAGTAAACCTCAAGGATGAGGCAACGAAAAAATCTCTTACGGATGTAAAAAAAGAGCTCGATGAGGTTGTGGATGAGAGCTGTCAGATACTTCAGTCCAATGTTACAAAGATGACAGAGTCTCTTTTCCCGGAAAAAAAGGAGAAGGAAAGCGATGAGCATAAGACTCTCCAGCAGATGATAGATGAGGCATCCCAGTCCACAGCGGGTATGGGTATGTTTATGAGGACTACTCTTAAGAACTATTTTGCCGGAGTCAGCAATATGGATAAGAGAGCCATGATTGCTTCAGTCTTTCGTTCGGCAGAGAATGTTCCGGATTTTGTAGGTACCGACGAACAGCTCGTACAGGAGATCAAGGATCAGAAAATAGAAAAATATAAGGATTTTTTCAAAGATAAGGATAGGGAAGATAAGATAATCCTTAGCGAGGCGGATAAGAGAGCACTTGAGGAGTACCGCAGCGAGAAACGGACACTTAATAAACAGGCAAACTTTTTCGCAGGACTCCTTCGCGGTGCGGGTCCGCTCCTTCAGAAGATGATGCAGGCTATGGACAGAGCACCGCTGCCGCCTCAGATTTTAAAGGCTATCGAGGATATGAAGTCGAATCTACCTCCAATACCAGACGGAGTTGTACAGGCGGAGTTTCTTTCGATGGTGCAAAGCTCCGGAGGACAGGTAACCAGGATAGAGCAGATAAAATCACTTGGAGCAGCCTCCGTCGGACAGACCTTCCTCTGTAAGGTATACGGTCCTAAGATGCCTGAAGGCAGAGAGGTTGTTATAAAGCTTCTCCGCCCGGATGCAAAGAACAGGATGCAGCGTGAGGAGAGCATAATGCTTGAATGCGCGAAAAAAACGGATAAGGCCATGTATCTGACATATCTGGGGCAGCTTGACGGCTTTAAAAAGGAATTGGATCTTTCTATAGAGGCCAACAACTGTAAGGAAGGAGTCAAATACTATGAGGGTAAGAAGGCTGATGTCGAGACCATGAAGGTGTTTGAGGGTATTCCGGCTACAAATACCTCACTTGTTGTGGAAAAAGCTGAAGGAACCAACATGGCGAGCTATATCAAGGAGCTGGAGGAGTTTACCGATAAAAACCTTGATGAGCTTTACGATAAGGAGGAAGTTGACGGAGTTACCATTGTCAATAAGAATATAGCGGCCCGTCCCGAGCAGTGGGAGAAGATGGGAAAGGCAAAGGATGCTATGCTTGCCAAGATAGATGAGGCCGTTAAGCGCCGTGATCATCTTATAAATCTCTGCAATGTCTGGATAGACCAGGCTATTATGAAGGACGGGTTTTACCATGGAGACCTTCATGCCGGTAACATCATGATAACCGATGAAAAGGCCACATTTATAGATTATGGTAATACCACACAGCTTACCGAAGCGCAGAAGCTTTCCATTTCAAGGATGGTTGTGGCAACTCAGGGCTCAATAAACGGAGAGATAAGTTCTACAGCAGTGGATCTGTTCTTCGAATCCTTTAATGACCTTCTCGCGGATAACAATGATGAGGAGTTTCTTTCTACTTATACTGAGGAAAAAAAGACAAAGCTTAAGGAAGTCTTTACGGAGGTATTAAAGAAGGGAACTCAGGAGGATGCGGGAAAGCGTATATACGTTGCTCTTCTAAAGGCCCAGGAGCTGCAGGTCAAGATGCCGAGTGCCATCCAGGGCTTTATCGAGGGTCAGGTCCGTCTCCAGAATACCATAAACCGGATGAACGATGCCATAAGCAAGATGAAGAATGGAATAGATAAAATAGAAAACTCCGGTGAAAATCATAATCACTTTGACGCGGTGCATCTGGTTCTAAACAACAGAATACACAGAAACCGTCCTTCGGAAGATAGTACTTCATCGGAAATTTTCAGGAGCGTTGTCCAGTCTATAAAGGCAACAGATAAAGAGACCTTTAAAGCGCAGATGCTTGATAAAACCTATGTTGAGGCAAATGAGGAGACAGGTGCTCCGGAAATCAACAAGCGTGCAGAGTTTAAAAATAAATATTACGATACGCTCGCAAATCTGAAAAGGTATAAAGAGGAAGAAAAAAAGCTAATGGGCATCATCCCATATACCGAAGAAGAGATCAAAAACAAATCAAAGACCATGAGGCAGGCCGCAGAAGAGTTCTTCAAAGAGAATAAAGGAAAAGCAGATGCGTCTTCAAAGGAATGGCTGAAAAAGGCAGACGAAAAAGCCCGAGAGTATATGCCCTACACAGCCGTAAACGGAGGTTTTGAACCGTACGGCGGACAGGCAGTCCTTTTGACAGGATGGTTTGACGCTTTTGAAAAATTAGACAAGAATGCTTTGGAAAAGTTTCTTAAGATCTTTGAGGAAGAGATCCCTGTCGGACTTGATTTTGTCAATAAGATGGACAGGTTTTTTGAATATGAGGATGAAAGCAAGATCGACGAAATCTACGAAAGCTTTACAAGGGTTCAAAAGCAGACAGTAAAAAACCATTATACTGTTACTACCTTTAAAACCAACGCAACCAAATGTTCTATATGGAATACCATGGAAAAAGATCTTTCGGATATGTTTGCTGAAAAGCAGGATGGATTAGGTGCTAAGCTGAAAGAAAAGTATGATGTTTATGTTGCGGTAAGAAACAAAACGAAAACGACAATAGATGGTTATGGAAATGAAGTATGGAGTCCCTCAGAGGAAACGCAGGAAGAATTTAATAAGGCACTAAACGAAATGGCGGAAGTTTACCAGAATATTGCCACCATACAGCTTGAAAAGTTCGAGAAATTGGTATATAGCCAGGAGGAACCGAATTTTAAATTCGTAAACTTTGATAATGTCCTTATGGATGTGGTGGAGCAAAATGTGGTCTCGGGAGATATAAATTCCTTCTGGGGAAAGGCAAAAACAGCCGCAAACGCCTTAGCACTTATGAACAAGCTGGGAGATAAAGCAACTACCATACTTAAAAAGATGTATATGTAGGAGAGAAAATGATATTAAAAACTGTTTTAAAAAAAGATATTAAAGGACTAACAGATCTTGATCCGTTTTCAATCATAAAATATCTTGATCTGCCGGGACGGTTCTGTATTGCTGCTTTTATCGATGAGGAAGATGAGGAGCCTTGCGGGATAATGATATTGAGCGACAACGGTAAGGATCTTACCATTGAATGGCTCTGCGTTAAAGAGGAATTGCGTGGAAGAGGGATCGGGGAGAATCTTTTAGCCGGAGCTTACAGGATAGCCGCTGCAAAAGGATATGAAAAAATCGGAGCCGCAATGCCGAAATTTGCCGAAAGGACTGACTATTGTCCGGAAGAGGAAGCTTTTTTAAATGCCAGATATTTTGAAGAATATGAGGATGAGAGTGAGTGGCATTTAAAGCTGCTTTCCATCCTTAAGAAAAATACTGTCCGCGGCATATTGGAAAAGTGCAGGGAGTCGGATGAATATTTCACATTTTCGCAGATACCCGCCCGCCGGAGAATGACCGTCCTGGAGTCTCTTGACAGTGAGCCAAAAACTGCAGCTCTTTATAAGCTTTCGGCAAATCCGGAAAGGGTGGATGGTATAAGCTCAGTCTGTGTGATAAACGGAAAACTGACAGGCGCCGCCGTTTTTGAGGAGAAAGAAGGAAATCTTTATCTTACGGCGCTTTACGGACCTGTAAAAAAACAGATCCCGTTTCTTTTTGCCAAGGCTTTGGATGCGGCAGGAGAGCAGTATCCCGGAGATGAAGTACATATAATAATAAGGAGCGGTGATTACGAAGAAGAATTGACAGGGATACTCGGCAAGCCGGTTCCGACCGGGGTAAGATATGCGCAAACAGGTTCCTTTTTTGAGGAAGAGGAGATTCCTGTGGATGAACCGGATTTTTATGAGGCCTTTGGTGACTCGCTTGAGCTCCTATAGCCTTAAATCAGCACAATTTTCCACAAGGAGGTATAGATTATGCCCGGAGATCAATTACAAAAACAAAGACAGCAGCAACAGCAGATACAGGTTAATGCGGGGGAACAGAATCTTCAGGTCGGCAATGTGACCATGAATATGGTACAGACCGAGCAGGAACAGCAGCAGGAAAATATAAATATGCCTGTTACGCTTAACAGTGTAAATGCCGAAGCAGATGATGACGAAGAGTTTGAGGAACCCATACAGGAGCAGAAGGAATCCGTTGCCATGAACGGAACTCACCAGGAGATAGATAAAAAGCTCTTTGGCGGAGACGGATTTCATATGCGAAAGCTCAAGAAGGAGCTTAATGAGGGGGAGAGCATGAGGGCGGAAGAATCCGGGAATATGAACATCACATTGCCCCAGGATTATACCGTAGAAATGATTCAGGATGAGATTAATGAAGGTACGCTGCAGGATGTAAGGAAAAAGATGGAGAATATCGTAAGTATCTGCAAGAGATATCGTTTCTTCCATCCTTTCCCACTTTCACAGAAAGGAAAGCAGAGGAAGGCAGATGTGGTTGCCGTAGAAAAGAGTGCAAAGGAGAAACTTAAAGCCTGCAAGGAGAGAATAAAGGAGCTTAAGTCCAGAAAGGTTGATATGAAATCTGTCGGGGGAGCCTACGACCAGGCCACAAGAGGGGCAAATCAAGTGGGAAACATCGTAAAGACCGGTCTTTCATTTACACTGTGGAATCTTTGGAATACCGCAGTGATGATACCATCTGCCGTAGTGTGGGCGGGGGCATCTGCAGTCAAATCCATGGTAAAAGGTAAGCCTTCAAGCGCATTTCCGATACCACATCCTCACGGTATGCAGTTTTGGTATAACTTTTATTCAAGTAGGACCGAAAGAGATATAAAGCAGAAAAATGCAGAGGATAAAGGACCTAATAGAATCATTACGATAAAGGATTCACATACAGAAAAAGTAGGAGACAAGAAAGTACAAAAATATACCCATGATGTGGCTGAAAGCGATTATATTTATAATCAGCCGGTATATGGTAAAGTCAAGTGGCATTTCTTTCTTCTTGCAAGGTAGTTAAAAAGAGTATTATTACTATGCACATAGATTCAGGAGCAGAAGATGAATTTCGAGGAGCAGTACGAAAAGATTATAAACGACAAGGAGACTGTTAAGGAATTTGACGGGACGAATTTCAGCCCTATTCCGGCTATCCTTGCCGAGGATTATATGAAGGATGAACTGAATGATATTCATGATGAACTTATGGGATATCCGGAGGAATTCAAGAAGGAACCATACCAGATGTACAGACGGTATAATGCGTATTTGAATATGCATTTTGCTCTTATAGAAAATGTACATCCTCTTACAAGTATCGGAATGGAAAGGATAGAGAGATGGAGAAGGTCGGTTGATGAGTATGAGGCTCTCTCCGGCGGAGCCATTCCTCTTATTGCCACTGTTACCTCCGGTTCAGAGGATATAGTAAAGAGCCTTATACCGAGGGAAATCCTTGAACTTATCGATAATCCTGGGAGGCATATACTCGCTGCATTAAAATATTTCCCCTCCGATGAGGAAGCAAAAAGCTATGTCGATTTTGCCTTGAAGGAGAGGAAGGCTTACGAAAAGGCAGAGGAGACAGGCGAGGAGCCGAGGATTGATTACACCGCTTTTAAAAAGAGCAGGAAAAAGGGCGTTATTAAGCCTGTGGGAGTCTTGTCCTTTACCTTAGAGGAGGATGGGGGAACGACCCAGGCTGATATCGAGTGGCTCTATGTAAAGCCGGAGGAGAGAAACCACGGAGCGGCAAACGCGCTTATGGCGGAGATGCTTTACGCTTTAAAGGATAAGAATATCGAAGCCGTAACAATGAGCATAGACGAGGAGCAGCTTGCGGCAGACGGAGAGCCCTCTTCTTTTATAGAGCCGACCACCGAGCTTTTCAGAAAGGCGGGGATTGAAACAGAGGACGAGCAGGAGGATTTCGAGCCGGAGAACGAATTTGCACCCATCATCCATTTCCTTACATCCTGGAAATTTGAGGGTATGCCTGTTCCGGAGGAAAATATAAGAACGAGACTGTCGGATGTAAATATCCCAGGTACGGCAAAGAAGATCGCACAGTCCGGGGCGGTGGAAGCGCTTGGTAAGCTTAGCGATATAGATTTTAAGCGCACTGTTCAAGGGTATGTTAACAAAAATCCCGGGATTTATGATGCGAGACTTCCGTATGCGGGAAAGGAAAGATACGATACGGACATAAGCTGTTACTACAAGGAAAAAGGAAAAATAACCGGTATCCTGCTTGCAAGAAAGAACTATCGCAGAGAGATTTATGTCGACATGATACAAACGGACGTGCTGAGTGTGGAGCACTTTTTCGGTATGCTGGGATTTATGATTTTAAGTGCGCAGAAAAAGTATTCCATGGATACCACGCTTATCGTTCCCGTAAGGCAGGAGCATATCGTAAATGTTTTTGAAAAGCTTGTTCCAGAACTAAAATACCGTGTTTGCGTGCGAAGCGCACTTATAAGACCGGATTTTGATATAACGAGCGAGGAGTGGGAGGAAATGCGAGAAGGCTTGAAGGAGCTGGACGATGCTCAGATAGCGGAGCTTACCAAAGCGGCGGCGGAGAATGCGCTGGCCGGTGGGTGACGTATATCTCTGCATAATTACAAAACAAAGCAGACTATAACTTTTAGAAAAGACAAAGACAGATGCAGAAATCCTTTGAAAAATGACAATATACCAGTTGAGGATTTGGTAATGATTTTCAGAAAAGAGAACGGTACAAAAAATGAACTTCGTGTATTTAATGATGAGGGAGCCTCATGTACGCTTTATATTTCGGAGGATACAGCAAGGATATTAAGTATTTTTGTGCCGGAGGAAGACAGAAAGACCGGGGTGGGAAGTGATTTGCTTAAGGCATGCGAGATTGAGGCGAAGGCTCTTAATAAGTCCGGTATAGTCTGTGATTATTCATCGGAGCTTTCGGATTTTTCATCCTTTCTTTCCTCAAATGATTATAAGCTAAGTGGCGGTGAGTTGATGATATCCTTTGACACAGGGATGCTGCTTGAGTCATCTGCAATGCAGAAAATACTTAATTCTCCAAATAACAGTATCGAAACAGAGCGGCTCAGCAATATGATGAGATTTCAGATCGATGAGGTTACGGGTTATTTAAATCGTCAGCATATATTTGTGGATAAAGGAAGGCTGGAGGGATACGATCAGACGCTTTCTGTTGCTGCATACGATGAGGACTTCAATATCAGAGCTCTGCTCCTTGCATCAGGGGAGGATGAAGGAATATATATAGATCTTTTGTCCGGCTATTCAAAGACCGACACCCGGTATATACTGGCTGTGTGCAGGGAGTTCATAGAGGCCGTAGCCGAGAGTGGAGGTAAAGATAAATTTCCAAATATCAGAACTCTAACGATCAACGAAAGCGTTGTGCCTCTTTTAAGAAAGATCTGTGATAAGGAAGGCGACTTAAAAGAGGAAGCCTCTGTTACACATGCGTATAAAATTCTTGAAGAAAATGGAGTAAGTACCATTGAAGAGACCACCGGAGGGGTAAGCTTTTGGCGTGAAGAGATAAGGGATATAACTTTTCAGGAAAGGATCAATGAAAAGCATTGTTTATTGGACAGGTAGTTTTGGGAATATTTGAAAACAGCTACCAATACTTTTGCTTAGATAGGAGATCATAATAGTATGACAGATTTTTTGGAAAGACACCTTCAGAATAAAACGGAAACCTTAAAACTTGATCTGTTTCAGAATCAGGAAGAGACACAGGAAAAGTCCGAATTCTTAAAAATGGATGTAGAGAAACAGGATAAATATCTCGGACAGACCATTTCAGGTATATCTTATATTAACGGTAGAAATAAAGCTTATGAGCGCAAGGAATGGTTCCTAAAGCAGGAAATGCCGACTGATGCCCAGATAAAGGCTGAAGTAGAAAAAGATTACAGAGAAATGTATGGCAAAAATATTGGCTGGAATGAACGCAGAAAGGCCATAAAAGAGTATAAGAAAAAATTTGCCACAATGAAAAAGATCAACGAAAGAGAAAGAGATACTCTTGCGGAACAGATAAAAAAAGAAACACTGGTTTCAAAGAAGGTTGATATAAAAGGAGTGCGTGATGAGGCGAATATTCTGGCTTTATTCGATATTAAAGAAGAAAAAGAGATGGTAAGCTATATGTCAGCAATGCGCCTTAAAACTACTGTCTCGGAAGATATGTCGGAGGAGGATAAGGAGCAGATAGAAAAAAACAAGGAAACGAAGCTGAAAGCATTAGATGATGTATTTTCACGTTTCGAGAAAATGGATACTAAGGATTTTGAGTTTAACAGTATAGAAGAACTGGTGGAAAAAGCGCCGTTAATGAAGCAAAAGGCTTTCATAGGCGGCGTAATGAGAGCAACATTAATTGAATATAGGAGCGCCGGAGGAAAGCTGGACAATAAGAAAGAGTTTGAAATGCTGGCAAGGATAGATGCGATAGAAGCCTTGACACCGCTTTATGATGCTGCAATAAAATTATATGGCAGCCCATATTATGCCTCGCTCAGGACCAAAACAGTCGAGAACATTACTGAAGCAGATATCGATAAGGTAAATAATGTCGAGGATTATGATAACAGATATGTAAGTAAGGGATTGATGGATTTCATAGATGGCCTTACCCAGATAAGGACATACATATCGAAAGGACGCAAGGTTGAAGATGACCATGCACCGGATCTTAAAATAGGACAGAAGTTTGACTCATATATGGGGGAGTATCGGGAAAGGAGAAAGTGGATAGGGAAAGGTGTGGATGACGGAAAATCCCTGGAAGTGATAAAAAGAAACAATGCCATGGATTTTGAGTATTTAAAATCAAAGCAGGATTGCCCGAAAGAGTTTAATGAAAAATCTTATGAACTATATAAAAAAGCAAGAGCGGTAAACGAACAGATCATGAATCCGGAACTTGGGGAGCTGGTAAACAGACCCAAAAAAACAATCAATGGAGAAACAGCGGAAATATCGCGTGTAGCGGGAGCTGTTTTAAGGACGGTGAAGTATGATGAGAAATGGAAACCTGTTTCGGAGGAGGATGAAAAGAATCATGAATGGAACAAAAAATACTGCACGATAATCGGAAAAATGGCAGACGGAACGGCCAAGGAGTCAGAAATAAAAACTGCAGAGAAAATGGTTTCAGATGAACTTAAAAAGAATTTTCCGTCTGACTTTGATTACCCGGATCCATCAGTTTTTGATGAAATACATAATTGTATAAGGAATGGTGGTGAATTATACTGCAAATGGATTGAGGATCAGTTGGAAAATCCGGCAAAAATGGTGGAACTGTCTCAGAGAAATCTATGTTTTTCCAATATTAAGAAGATTTTTCCGAATGCAGTCCGAGAATTGGAAAGAGAGAATAAAAATCTGTCTTCTGAAGTTGATAAGGCCGTAAGATTAGGAGAAATTGTTAATTTGTATTCAGGCATAAAGTATGGTATGAAATTAGATACAGGTACAAATGCAAAGCCTGACGCATTTGGAATTATGATCAAGGATACAATGCCGGATTATGTGGATGCCATATTTAATGATTACAAGGAGTCTTATAATAAATCCAATAAAATGGATGGAGTTTAAATGTAGTCTGTTTTTATATAGAAGGGATCACAGATGACACTTACAAGAATCGGAGAAAAGAATTTTGCAGCATTTTCGGGTATACTTCCGTATGAAAAAATGCCGGATGATACCGAAAATATTTTGATGTTGGGAGCGATAGAGGAGGGAGTCGCCTGCGGTGCCGCCGCGGTACGGTTTGAAAACGATATAGCTGTTCTGGAATCGGTTTATGTGGATGGAGAACACAGAAGGAGAGGTATAGGACGAACCCTTATAACGGAGCTTATTGATGTAGCCGGAGAAACAGGTGAATTGTCCGCTTTATGTGCTGATTTTTCGAGGGATGAAGCTTTGCATAAGCTTTTAGAGGGTATCGGTTTTTTTGTTATACCCGGAGATACTTTGTACTATACCGGAGTTTCAGAACTTTTAGAAAGCAGATTTTTAAAAAAATCTCTGGAGCACTTAAAAAAGCAGAACATAGTCAGTCTTGATACCCTTAAGGGAAAAGCAAGGAGAATATTTAACAACAGGCTGAAAGAAATCTTAGATGTAAATGATACGGAGAAAATAAATGTAAATGAGAAACTCAGCCGGGTAAAGCTTGATGAAAAAGAAAGTCCCGTGGCATTTCTCCTTATTTCCGATGTCTTAACCAATCCTTTATCGGATAAGAACTATAGTGGTAATAAAAGTGTTCTTGTATCTTTTCTATACTCTGAGACCGGAAGCTACAGAGATATTCAGGGACTTTTTGCATCAGCCCTTACGGCAGAGGCAGTCTCGAAGGATAATATTGAAACAGTTATGTTTTATTCGGATGATGATGTAAAAGACTTTGTTGAAGATTTTTTGGGAAAGCCGTTACAGGAAACCATAGTAAGCTGTCAGGCGGTGTATGATCTGACGGAAAAATAAGCGCTAAGAATTGTTCGGACATTTTGATATTCAGACATTTTAAAGTATAGACATTTTGACATAATGGCAAAAATTGAGTTTACATTTAAAATTACAGGTTGTATACTTGTATGTAGGCTTAAATTTTTACTTTATGAAAGGACAACTGAATATGGGAAGAACAATTAACGCCAAGATCACTTCTACAGTTATAGTGATCCTCGTACTTGCACTTTTGGTATCAAGCGGAGTCATCGTAACGATCTCCGGGAGAAGCCTTCTCGCCGACCAGACGGAGAAGCTCGGATATCAGGCGGATAAGTATGCCGGAGATATCGATGTCTGGTTTGAGGGAGAAAGAACAATGGTGGAGGGAGTTGTTTATGATGTAAACTCTCTTGGAACCGGCAGTCCTGCTTTTGATACTCTTGTAACAATACTTCGCGCGCATGCCGCAAACAGGGGCGAGCTCCTCAATATGTACATCGGTACGGAGACAAAGGATTTCGCCCAGTCAGACCCGAATGCGACGACCCCGGAGGGGTACGACCCGACCGCAAGAGGCTGGTATAAGGCCGCAAAGAGTGCGGGAACCACGATAGTAACCGACCCTTATATGGATGTACTTATCGGCGGAATGTGTATTACCATCGCCTCCCCGATTTATTACAACGGAGAGCTTATCGGGGTAGTCGGCGCGGATGTTACGCTTGACACGATAAACTCCGTAATGGCAAGCATCCCCACGGCAGGCGGACAGTACGGATTCCTTGTTGATTCATCCGGAAATTATATTGTCCATGTAAATAAGGATTTCGAGCCCGGAGAGGACAGCGCGGTTGCGGTTTCTTCCGAAATGGGCGCCATCGCTTCGATAATATCCGCGCCCGGAAGCAAGGTTATCAAGACTAAGGACTTTGACGGGGAATCCAATTATTTTGTTACATCCCCCATCGAGAAGAGCGGATGGGTACTTGGACTTGCGCTCCCCACAAAGAATGTAAGCGCTCCTGTCGTAAGGATGATAGTTATAGCGGCTGTTATCGCGGTCGTTGCGCTGGCAGCAGTTATCCTTATCATGGTATTCCTCATAAAGGGGCTCCTTGCTCCGATGGAGAGGATGAAGTCCTTTGTACGCACAAAGATAATCGGAAGCGAAAATGTTAAGAGCGCGGGCAATGAGGTGGCTGAGATAGAATACCTCATAAAAGAGCTTGAGGAAAGATTTATTGATACGATCCGCCGTACCCGTGTGGAGTCCGATGATATCCAGAGCAAGATGGCCGATACGACGGAAAAGATCGGCAGCATTAACGGAAACATTACTGCCATCAGCGAGACTATGAATGACACAAGCGCCAACATAGATATGCAGACAAGCAGTATAAAGGATATCAATGACGCAAGCACCAATGTAAACAATACCGTTGATGCACTTCTTTCAAGGACGGAGGAGATGCAGACACGCACCCATGAGATAAAGGAGCGTGTCGAAGCCATGGTTCCCGAGGTTATCAACAACAAGAAGCATGCGGTTTCCGTCACCAAGGAATCGGAGAAACAGCTGCTTAAGGCTATAGAGGATGCCGAGGTTATCTCCGAGATCGTAAGCATTTCAAATGCTATCAGCCAGATTGCCAACCAGACAAACCTTCTTGCGCTGAACGCTTCCATAGAGGCCGCAAGAGCGGGCGAGGCAGGAAGAGGCTTTGCGGTTGTTGCGGATGAGATAAACGGACTTGCAAACAATACAAAGGACGAAATCGAGAAGGTTAATTCCCTTACAGAGAAGGTTACCGAGAGCGTTAAGGAGCTTTCAGCCCAGAGCAACAAGATACTTACATTCTTAAACGAGGTTGTGCTCGGGGATTACGAGAATATGGAAAACCTTGCACAGAATTACAAGGATGACGCGGAATTCTACGGAAATGTCAGTGAGGTTCTCCACTCGGATGCGAAGGAACTTTCATCTTCCATGGCTGAAATTAACGGCAGCATCGAGACGATAGACAGCACGCAGGAAGAACTCAGCAGGGCTATCCAGAATATCAGCGGAAGCCTGCAGGAGATCACCGAGTCCAGCAGGTCGGTTGCAAGCGAGACCGAGTCGGTTCTCAGCGGAATTGACAGTCTTCAGGAGACTATCGGTAAGTTTAATATTTAATTGATTTTAACTTAATTTAGTAGGGTGCGATAAAACTCACCCTACTTTGTTTTATAGCGAAAAACGCTCCGCGAGCGTATCGCAGAGCGAAACGCTTTGGTATATGGATATACAGTACGGCATGGGAGCAGGAATATACTACACACAGGAGGTTTTGCATGAAGAACAGAGTATTGGGGAAAACAGGCGCCGTGGTAAGCGAGATCGGGCTCGGAACATGGCAGCTCGGAACAAGATGGGGAGAGGATTTTAACAAAAAAGAGGCCATGGAGATATTAAAGGCCGCGGAAGAAAACGATATAACCTTTATCGATACCGCAGATGTCTATAACGGAGGAAAGAGCGAGGAAACCATCGGAGAGTATGTATCCGCGCATCCGGACAAATTCTTCATAACCACAAAGTGCGGAAGAAGGCTGCAGCCCCATACCGCGGAGAACTACACTCCGGAGGCTGTTTCCGGATTTATAGAGGACAGTCTTCGCAGGATGAAACTGGAAAAGCTTGATCTTGTACTTTTGCACTGCCCACCGACCCCCGTGTTTTCGAGGGATGATATCTTTGCGGAGCTTGACCGCCAGAAGAAGGCCGGAAAGATAGCAGATTACGGAGTAAGCATAGAAAAGGTATCCGAAGGGATAGCTGCTATGGATTACGATATTTCCGCCATTGAGGTCATTTTTAATATGTTCCGTATGAAGCCTGCTTCAGACCTCTTTCCGGTTGCGGCTGAAAAGAATGTGGGAATAATCGCAAGAGTTCCTCTTGCCAGCGGTATACTTACCGGAAGGTATACAAAGGATAAGGTTTTCGGAGCAAAGGATCACCGTTCCTACAATCGTGAGGGAGCTTCCTTTGACAAGGGAGAGACCTTCTCGGGAGTTCCCTATGAGCTGGGGATCGAGTGTGCTGAGGAATTAAAGAAAATATTTAATACAGAGGATCTTGCGCCCATCGCCATAAGATGGATCCTTATGCATCCGGAGGTAAGCGTAGTCATACCCGGGGCGAGCAGGGCAGAACAGCTTATCGGAAACATCCGGGCGGCATCTCTTCCGGAGCTTTCGAAGGAGCAGATGAAGGCAGTCAGCGATCTTTATGAGAGAAGATTGAAGGAAATAATCCACCCGCAGTGGTAGAGGGCAGTATGAAAGTTGGCGTCATATCAGACATTCACAGCAATTACATAGCCTTTAAGGAGGTTATCGGATACATGGAAAAGGAGGGGTGCGATGAGTACCTCTTTCTCGGAGACTATGTATCCGATACGCCTTATACAAGGGAGACCATGGAGCTTTTCTATGAGTTTCTTGAAACGCACATCTGTACCTGCCTGAGAGGAAACAGGGAAGAGTATATGCTCTCCCAGAGGAAGGTGATAGAGAGCGGGGACGAGGCTAACCGTTGGTTATATAATTCCGCCAGCGGAAACCTCCTTTATACATACGAGAGATTAACTCAGGATGATCTTGATTTTTTCGAGTCCCTTCCCATAACCTTTGAATATAAAAGGGAAGGGTATCCGGCAATAAGATGCTGTCACGGCTCCCCTGTTAATTCAAGGGAGCTTATCCAGCTGGGAAGTGACAGGGCAAGGTACTGGCTTGAGAATATATCCTGCGATTATCTTCTCTGCGCCCACACACATTTCCCCGGGGAATATACTTACAACGGAAAGCATTATTTCAATTCCGGGTGTGTCGGAATATCCATTGGTGATTTCGGGTACGCGCAGTGCCTTATACTCCATGGAGAGCCCGGGAGTAGTAATGGACATAGCGAAATTCTCTGGCAGCCAGAATTTTTAAGGATCCCTTACGATAATAAGAGGGTTGTCCGGGATATAAAAATAAGCGGACTTCTTGATAAAGCACATTGGTTTATAAATAGTAATATCCAGATACTTCTTACGGGAGTGGACAATTCCGCGGCTCTTGTAAAGCTTGCGGGGGAGCTCTCAAAGGAAGCGGGAGAGAAGGGAGTCTGGCCTAATATAGATGAAAAATATTTCGCCCTTGCCGCAAAAAAACTGGGAGTTCCCGATTACGCAGACTAAAAAAGCAGATACCGGTAGGGATTAAAACTATAGCTTTCGCCGGTTATTCAAGCAGGCATATCGCCGTTAAATCATACTTGACAATAATCAGATATCGGTGTACTTTTATATAGGTTTTGAGAGTATTGTTCACTTAAGGACGATGCCCCGCAGAAGCTGCGGGGCATATATTTGAGAGCTTGGTTAGATAAAACTAACAGTAGCAAGCAGACACTAACGCAGGGCAAATAATACCGGCAGGGGTAAACTACAGAGAATGCTGCCCCGGTTCGGCGTGCCTGCAGCCCGGGTAAAGTGGACAAAAGAGCAGATTGGAGGAGAAAATGATGAAACTTAGCGAAATGCAGAAGGGTACTTACGGAACCGTAAGCTCGCTTGGATCCGATCAAAGGTTTATAAACCGGATCACTTCCGTGGGACTTACGGAGGGAGCGCGTTTTCAGGTGGTTAAAAATGACCGGAAAATGCCTGTTCTTGTCTATGTAAGGGAGACCCTGCTTGCGCTTAACAGAAGGGACTGTGAGAAGATCGAGACTGCGGAGGTGAATGAGAAATGAACTGTATAGCACTTTTAGGACAGCCAAACTCCGGAAAATCAACGGTTTTTAACCAGCTGACAGGCTCGAGACAGCATGTGGGAAACTGGCCCGGAAAAACCGTTGAGAAAAAGAACGGTTCGTACAGCTATAAGGATAAAAAGTATACTGTTGTGGACCTTCCCGGAAGCTATGGGTTATCCGGCAATTCCGACGAGGAGATAATAACCGAAAAGTTTATCAAAGGCGGCGAAGCGGATCTTGTATGTGTGCTTGTTGACGCCTCCCAGCTTGAAAGAAGTATGTATATGCTGGCGGATTTTGCGGCTATGGATGTTCCCGCAATCCTCATACTTAACATGATGGATGTTGCGACAAAGCAGGGAAAGAAAATAAACGACGGCCTTTTGGCAGAAAGGCTCGGAATACCGGTGCTTCCCTTTACCGCCGCAGACGGAAAGGGCTTTGAGGGATTGAAGGAGCTGATCGAGAAGGAGCTCGCTTCTCCCCATAAACTGATCACAGCACCCGACATAAAGAGCGGGGATGAGGTCACATCGGCAAGTAAGGAAAAGTTCGAGTGGATAGGCAGGATACTTGAGGGTGTAACCGAAGCTTCTTCAAAAGAGTATAAGCTTTCAAAATTTGACAATGTACTTCTTAAACCCTTCTGGGGCAAGGTGGTTACGGTAGGGATCGTTTTGGCAGGCTTCCTTGTCGCAATGCTTGTAATGTCGCCTTTTATGAGTATCGCGGGAGAACTTCCGAAGCTCCTCGGAAAGCCCATAGAGAACCTGCTTACAGGAATCCATGTACACCCCTGGCTTGTTTCGGTATTCAGCCTTCTTATACCAAATACCATTTATTTCTGTATATCAATGGCATCCTTTGTTTTCGGTGTTAATCTTGTATTCGGATTTCTTGAGGAGATCGGATTTCTTGCAAGAGCCGCATATCAGTTTGACGGAGTTCTGTCCAGGCTTGGACTTCAGGGAAAGGCTGTTGCACCGATCCTTATGGGTATGGGATGCACCATAGGAGGAGCAAGCGGAACGAGAGTAATGGACAGCTGGGGTCAGAAGATGCTTACCATGATGGTCGTATGGGCCGTTCCCTGCGCGTCCATCTGGAGTATTATCCCGGTTGTCTCGGGAATGTTCTTCCCGGTATGGGGAACTGTACTGGTTTGCCTTGGCATAGTTTTGTATATTTTTCTGCTTATGTTTATTGTCTCAAAGATATTCGGCAGAAAGCTTGTGCCGGAGGAGACCCGGACGGGAATGATAATGGAACTTCCGCCTTTTCACAAGCCACACTTTAAGTATATTTTGAAGGAAGCATGGATAAAGTGCTTTGATATGTTCAAGAGAGCCCTTAAGACCGTTACGCTTGTCTCTCTTGTTTTCTGGGCATTTTCCTTCAGCCCCTCGGGAAATGTGGAGAGCAGTCTGCTTTACAAGGTGGGTACCTTTATCGAGCCCGTGACCAAATTCTTCGGTATGGGATGGCGCACATTTATGGCGTTTATCACCGCCGCATTCGCGAAGGAGGCAGTCCTCGGAACGCTTAACGCCGTATTCGCGGGACAGAGTAATGTGGCTGATATCGCCTTTAATGCAAGCACGGGCGGTGTGGATACAATGGCGCTTTCACAGATAATGTCCCAGACAATCTCAAGGTCGGAGGCGCTGGCATTCATGTTTGCCTGCACCTTCAGCGTTCCCTGTCTTATGGCGCTCTCAACGACCCTTAAGGAGTCCCATTCCTTTAAGTGGACCTTAAGAACAGCGGGATTTTATATCGGCGCGGCGCTTATTCTGTCCTGCATCGTTTACCATATTGCGCTGCCGTTCCTTGGGTGATGAAATTTGAAATGAGAATAGTTATCAGTTAAAAGGATTGCCATTTACGGTTAGTTAGTATAAACTAACCAATGAGTAAATCATATGCGAAATCCTTGGACTTAATAACTGGGTAAATATTTTTCCAAAGGATATCGGAACTGTCTTCATAAGGGAGACAGTTCCTTCGTATTTTTGAAAGGAGAAAACTTAAATGGCTAACATGACGATCGAAAAGGTTATCGGAAGGGAGATACTTGATTCCCGCGGAAATCCGACTGTAGAGGCGCAGATCTTTCTTGCTGACGGAAGCTCGGCTTTCGGAACAGCCCCCAGCGGAGCATCCACAGGTGAGTTTGAGGCTCTTGAGTTAAGGGATGGGGACAAGTCCAGATATCTTGGAAAGGGTGTCACAAAGGCAGTTGAAAATATAAACACAGTAATAAATGATGCAATAAAGGGAATTGACGCATCGGATACATACGCTGTAGACGCGGCGATGATAAAGGCTGACGGGACAAAGGATAAATCAAATCTCGGAGCCAACGCGATCCTTGCAGTATCGATAGCAGCCGCAAGAGCGGCAAGCGTATCTCTCGGAGTCCCTCTTTACCGCTTCCTCGGGGGAGTGCAGGGGACAAAGCTTCCCGTTCCAATGATGAATATACTTAACGGCGGAGCACATGCAGACAGCGCTGTAGATACCCAGGAATTCATGATAATGCCCGTGGGAGCCCCCTCCTTCAAAGAGGCACTCAGATGGTGCGCCGAGGTATTCCACACCCTTAAGGCTCTTATAAAGGAGATGGATGATGTAACCGCAGTGGGAGACGAGGGCGGATTTGCTCCCAATAAGCTTAAGAGCGATGAGGAGGCTATAGAGAAGATACTTGAGGCAATAAAGAAGGCAGGCTTTGAGCCCGGCAGGGATTTCATGATCGCCATGGATGCGGCTTCATCGGAGTGGAAGAGCCCCAAAGGAAAAGGCTTCTACCACCAGCCTAAGTCAGGCAGGGACTTCACCTCTGACGAACTTATCGCCCATTGGGAGGCCTTGGTTGATAAATATCCCATTATCTCCATCGAGGACGGACTCGATGAGGAGGACTGGGAAGGCTGGCAGAAGATGACAGCTAAGATCGGTCACAAGGTACAGCTTGTAGGTGATGATCTATTTGTTACCAACACCGCCAGACTTTCAAAGGGTATCTCACTCGGCGCGGGAAATTCGATCCTTATAAAGCTTAACCAGATTGGATCCGTTTCCGAGACCCTTGAGGCTATAAAGATGGCTCACAACGCAGGATACACCGCTATTTCCTCCCACCGTTCGGGGGAGACTGCCGATACAACCATCGCAGATCTTGCGGTAGCATTAAATACCTGCCAGATAAAGACCGGAGCGCCGAGCAGAAGCGAGCGTGTTGCAAAGTACAACCAGCTCCTTCGTATCGAGGAACAGCTGGGAGCATCAGCCTGCTATCCGGGTATGGATGCATTTCATGTAAAAAAATAAATGGGCGGATCGGTAAAGGCAAATATGTTAAAAGATGCATTGGTTGAATATTGCGCACCTACTCTGGCAGGGCTTAAGACGGGGAGTATCTGCACCGTCAAGAATGGCTCGAAGGATATCAATAACGAGATAAGGGAGCTTAACAGATGTCTCACAAAAAAAGGCCTGAGTCTTATACCGCTTAGAAGGACGGACGGGACGACGCTTGTTTACCTGTACCGTCCGGACAGGCTTAAAAGAGATCTTCAGGCTGCGGAGGCAAAAAAGATCCTCGAAAAAAAGGGATATCCGTGGCAGAGTCCGGAGCGCAGCGTGGTAACACTTATCCGCCATCTTATGACGGACAAGGATTTTCCCCACGAGATAGGCTTGTTTCTCGGATATCCCCCGTCGGATGTGGCCGGCTTTATGAAGGATTCGCGAAAAGGAGTCAAGTGCTGCGGCTGCTGGAAGGCGTACGGTAATGAGTGCGAAGCGCAAAGGATTTTTGAGAGCTACAAAAGATGCACGGAAATATATTGCAGGGAAAGAAACAGAGGAAAGTCGCTGGAAAAGCTGATTGTTGACACCCGGAGCAGAGATGCTTTACAGGTTGCAATGTAAGTGAAAGGATATGCTTTTGAGCTTTCCGGGACATTGACATAATCAGGAGGATTTTAGAAACATGAGTAAAGTTGCAGTTGTATTTTGGACAGGAACCGGAAACACCGGAGCCATGGCAAATGCCGTAGCGGAAGGCGCTAAGGCTGCAGGAGCGGAGGTAACCTTGATGGGGCCTTCAGAGTTCGGAAGTTCAAGAATGGCAGAATTTGATGCTGTGGCATTCGGATGCCCGGCTATGGGAGCAGAGGTTCTTGAAGAATCGGAGTATGAGCCTATGTTTGAGGAGGTTGAGAGTTCTCTTTCCGGAAAGAAAATAGGACATTTCGGCTCCTACGGATGTGGCGACGGCCAGTGGATGAGAGACTGGGAGGATCGCGTTCGCGCAGCCGGAGCAAATCTTGCGGCAGATCCGGTAATGGCTAATAACGCTCCCAATGAAGATGCGCTGGATGATTGCAAGTCCCTTGGCCGCGCGCTTGCATAGTATTACTGACAGGTTTATTTTTTCTTTTGACCGATAAGGTAAAGCAGAAGTCCTGTAAGGATAAGGGCGCATCCTGTGGGCGCGTAGATAAGGCACAGCCTGTTGGTGGTTCCGTATATCTCGAGAGCGCCTCTTGCCGCTGAACCAATGGTTAGGGTGAAAACACCACAGTCATATATCTGCCCGGACAAGGCTCCGGGCAGTTTTTTGCTATATGGGACACCGCTCCGGGCTTTTCTGATTTCGTAAAAGTGCATGAGGAGCGCCGGAAGAAGCCCAAGTACGAGAGGATAGCCGAATGCGTATATCATACGATATGAGTAAACTCCGTGGCTGAACAGCTCATAAACGGCACCGAGAAGTGCAAAAAACAGTGTCAGAAAAAGGTAAAGCAGGATCCTTCTTCCGGTTTCTTTTGTTGTTTTATCAGTAGCTAATATAGACAATGTCACTCACGCTCCTTTCGCCACTGCTCCGTCTTCCGGAAACAGGGGTATTGATAACTTCCCCGTCATAATACATTGTAGAGGAGCCTCCGCCGTCGAGGTTATAAACCGTTTCCGCACCTAAAGACGCGGCAAAGCAGGCGAGCTGGTAAAGGCTTAATCCCTCGCTTTCATCCGTCCGTCCGTCGGATACGATAAAGAGGTAATGGTTTTCGCCCATATAGCAGATGGCGGTTCTTGGATTGCTTGCCATAGCCTTTCCCACCTCATCGCTTTCACTTACGGAGACTGTGCCGTTTTCCACGAGAGCGGGGCCGAAAGAGAGCACCTGCCACGCTCCTTTTTCAAGAAGCTCCTCCGCTGTTATTTCGGACTCATTTATTATTTCAAAGCTTCCGTCCGAATAGATGACCAGATCCTCGGCGTCCCTGTTTGCTGTTGCCCTGTACAAAACACCGTTTCGTATGCAGTAACCGGTTTCCCGGGAGCCGTAGAAATCACCGTTTATCGCCAGTATCGCGTCAACGCCTTCCGCTATTTCGGATGTCTCGTCCTTGATGTTTTTTCCGTACATACCTTTTGCAAGGGCGGTTTTTATCGTGTCCGATGAGCCGAGCACGATGTCGGCCACATAGATTGTGGTGTCGTATTCGCGATAGGTTGATATGGTTATTTGAGTTTCCTCCGAAGCGGGTTCGGATTCGGCAGTTTCGGAGGTTTCGGTAACCGGTTCGGAGTCGGATGTTTCGGAAGCAGCGGTAACCGGTTCCGAATCAGGGGGTTCTGTGCCGCTGCTTACAGTTCCGGGTTCAGAGGACTCGGAGGAATCGGTGGTTTCAGTATCGGATTCTACCGTGGTCTGGGGTTCTGCCACCGCAACCGCTCTTGGAATGACAAAGGTGTCCAGAAGCATATAGACGGTAAAGCCTGTCAGTAATAAAGAATATATAATTGTTAATGTGTATTTTTTCATAGCTTGTATCCTTTTTTTGTTTATGATACTTTTAATCGGTGATTAATCTGTGAACAGAAAATTGAAAAAATGTGATAAGATTGGATAAAGTTATATCTGAACAGACGGATAAAGTGAATGATTTTATCTGACAGAAAGGATAACCAATGGATATTGATAAAAAAACAAACAGGACCCGCTTCAGAAATCTCATACTCGGTATGGTATCAATGCTCTTTTTCATGGCGGGAGATTATCTGCTCGATGCGGCAGGAGCAGGGGATTACGAGATCGGTATTGCAGTTCATTCAAACTGGGATAAAATGGCGACATGGAGATTTGTCGCGTCCGCAACCATCGCGGCATTTGCCATACTTCTCACATACCTTGGCTCCCAAGAAGCCATTGCCATAAGTAAAAGCGTAAGAACGCAGACAAAAACCAGCCGGTTCATGGATTTTCTTTTTCGTATGTGCCATGTGATACTTATAACATACGGGGCGGGATTTCATATCTTCCTGTGTGCCCTGCCGATAGCATATAAAGAGTTTCTGCTGTTTGGCGGTGCAAAGGATGTGGCGATAGCAGGTGTCAATCAGACGGGGCTTTTAGTCATTATCCCTCTTATGATCCTTTACCTTGTCTGCGATATCGGGGTTTCCGTGGCATGGTTTTACATGGTGCTGTCGAAGAAGCTTAAGCTTCCGTGGTTTGCGGTTTTGTGCTGTCCGCTGTCCTCGATAGTCATAGACTTTATATTGAAGGCTATCCCCTTGCAGTTCTTTAAGGACTTTACTGTTGCATTCGAATCTCTGGGATGGGTTTTGATGTTCATCGCACTCGCGGTGCATGTGCGGAAGACGGAGAAGGTATAAGCTGTACGGTTAAATTGTTTTGGACGGATTAAAACCACCGATTGTCATAAATGGCAGTAGGTGGTTTTTATGATGGAAAATGCTTTGTTGAAATGCAGATTAATCATATGTATAATTGGTTTGAAAGCTCTTAAATACTTTAATGGTATATATAGCAGAGGTTATAGGTTATATGGAGAGGAAGATCAGAAAATTTAAGAATAATATGATGACAAGCGGAATGGCGGTTATAGTCTTCACTGTCTGGGATATAGTAAAGCTGGTAATAAGCCTCCTTCTTGACACTACATATAAAAAATACTACATGGCTTTTCTCCACCGGGATAATGTGGTTTTATTTTTTTT
>JAFVCL010000064.1 GCA_017479285.1 Lachnospiraceae bacterium | reverse complement strand
GGGGGAAACAAGACATCCGATATGGATCCCGGATGTGGCTTATGAGTATTTCGAGTTGGAAGATCATGAAGAATATGATGTGAAGGTACCGTTTACGAAGGAATCCTGGCATGGACGAATGAGAGCCTGTCGCGGTGTAGGTGCGTCATTGTCTGGGGATGAACTTGCAAAATGGGATGAAGAACACAGAAAGATGCTTGATGAAATAGCGCCTGAACAATTTGATGTGCTTCATTATGCGGCTCTTGCGGTGTTGAGGAAGAAATGAGTAGGAGTTACTGATACTTTTGAAAGAATTTTTAGACGCATTTAAACATTTGGAAAAGCTCTGTAATGAGATATATGGCGAGCAGCATGGTGTTACGCTGTATATAAACGAGATGGAGCATAAATACGGAATTGGTAGTCGCAGTATTCCGGATTGGGACCGGGATTTAAAGTATCTTAAGTTTGTGCGGCACGTACGGAACAATTTGGTTCATGAGACTTATTATGAATATGATTATTCTGCCGCAGACATCAAGTTTATGAAAGACTTTTATAAGCGGATTATGAATCAGGAAGATCCTTTGTCATTACTTAGGAGGCAGTCCAAAGGAGTTAGAAAAACGAAAAAGCCTCCTGTTACCGGGCGCGTTAAAAAAAGGCACAATGACGCCCCAAAAAGAGTTAATCCGGTTTTTAGTGTATTGATTATTATATTTATCATAGCTGCTTTTGGATTTTTGCTTTGGCTAAATTTGTAAACCAAACAAATGATACAAATAGAGCATATTTTTAGGAGCATTTTACATGGTTAAAAAGATTGTTCGGGATACGTTCTTCCTGCAGCAAAAGTCTGAGCCGGCGACGGAAGCGGATAAGCAGGTGATTGTTGATCTCCTTGATACTTTAAAGGCGAATAGAGAGCGCTGCGTCGGAATGGCAGCAAATATGATCGGAGTTCGTAAGCAGATTATTGTTGTTGCTGCCGGTCCTTTTATATTTCCAATGGTTAATCCTGTAATCGTTAAGAAAAGCGGCGAATACAAGACTGAGGAAAGTTGTCTGTCTCTTGATGGAGTAAGACCTTGTACGCGGTATAAAGAGATTGAGGTGGATTATCTTGATGAAAACTTTAAGCCGCAACACGGAAAATTCAAGGATTTCACCGCGCAGATTATCCAGCACGAAATTGATCATTTCAGCGGTACGTTGATTTAAAGGTACATGGCTTATTCACAGAAAGTGAGGTAGGTTATGGGATTGTTTTCTAAGAAAAAGTCGGTGGTTCCGGATTACTGCTTTGATCCGGTAAATGAAAAGGCCATAATCCGCGCATCGATTTGTAACGGAGAGCAGGTGGCGGGATTTAAGAATATAAGGACCGGCGAATTCCATGAAGTAATGCTGATCCGTAGCGATGAAGACCTGCAAAACTTTAAGAGGATTTACGGAGTCGATAAAGTGGAGAAGGTATATTAAGGAGGATTTGTATGGATATAGATGATGTTATTAAAATGATAGATGGCAAGATGGAAAGCGGTGTCAGCCGTCTTAAGGTCTCTTTTGATGATGAGCAGGAGAAGGATACCGTTAAAGAGCAGTATCATCACGGACGCTGCGATGTTGGTAGTCCTTGGGCTAAAGGGACTGTAAGTAATTGTGATGCCGTGGATTCGGTCGAGGATTGATATGGGGATTATACTAAACGAAACTACGCGTGAGATGAAAACTTTATTTAATAAATGTTTAATTATATTTGCTTCAAATTAGTATTATAATAGTCAAGTACGATTTTTTTGTACTTGATTTTTTTAAGGAAAAAATTTGAAATGGCAAATACAAAACGCTTTGAAATAGATATGTGCAACGGCCCGCTTCTCGGAAAGATGCTTAAATTCTACTTTCCGTTAATGGCCTCCTCAATGCTTCAGCTTGTCTTTAATGCAGCCGATGTTATTGTTGTTGGAAGATTTGCGGGTCCGGAAGCCTTGGCCGCAGTGGGATCGACCGCCGCACTGATAAATCTTTTAACAAACCTCTTTATCGGACTTTCCGTCGGTGCAAATGTTATGGTGGCAAGATACTACGGCGCAAAGAAGGATGATGAACTGTCCGATATGGTGCATACATCAATGCTTACGGCGCTTATAAGCGGAATAATACTTACCGTAGTCGGACTTTTATTTTCTGCGCCCATCCTCAGACTCATGGGGACGACAAAGGATGCGCTGCCCCTTGCGGTTATATATATGCGTATCTACTTTTGCGGTATGCCCTTTATGATGGTTTATAACTTCGGAGCCGCTGTACTTCGTGCCATCGGTGATACGAGAAGACCTATGATCTTTCTCTTTATATCCGGCGCACTGAACTTTGTACTTAATCTTTTCTTTGTAGTTCCGCTGCATATGAGCGTTGCGGGAGTAGCTCTTGCGACGATTATTTCTCAGGGACTTTCGGCTTTTCTTATAATCCGCTGCCTTATTCTATCCGACGGAGCATATAAGCTTGTTATTTCAAAGCTCCATATCAACAAGGACAAGCTTCTTAGGATGGTACAGATCGGTCTTCCTGCCGGAGTACAGGGCGTTCTGTTCTCTATATCCAATGTCATAATCCAGTCCTCCGTAAACAGCTTTGATGATACGATAATAGTTGCGGGAAATACTACGGGACAAAACATAGAGGGCTTTGTCTATATGGCGATGAATGCCTTTTCACAGACTGCCCTTAGTTTTTCGGGTCAAAACTACGGTGCCCGAAAATATGATCGTATCGCAAAGGTGCTCGGGATATCCCTGGCCTGCGTAAGTATTGTCGGACTGACTATGGGAAATCTTTCCGTTCTTTTCGGAAGACCGCTTTTATCCCTCTATACCGATGATCCCAATGTTGTCTCATACGGGCTTTTGAGGATTACATATATCTGCACCTTGTATTTTCTTTGCGGTACGATGGATGTTGCCAGCGGCGTTATGAGAGGAATGGGATATTCGATCCTTCCGACAATAGTAAGCCTTACGGGAGCCTGCATCTTCAGGATAATCTGGATATTTACAGTATTTACCAGGTTCCATTCCCTCGAAGTGCTTTATTCGTCTTATCCCATAAGCTGGTTCCTTACAACTGCTGTTCATTTAATCTGCTTTATGGTAGTATATAACAAGCTAGAAAGACAAAATACAAAACTGTGAGAAGCAGTCTTGAAACATATGTTCGATTGTGGTATTCTATATAAAGAGTATGTTTATAAGGCGGTAACCTTATGTTTGCATTTGTAGAAGGTTTGCTTGACGATCTTAATATGGATTCCTGCGTTGTTGATGTGGGAGGCTTTGGTGTAAATGTCGGGATCACCTCGAGGACTGCGATAGCTCTTCCGGGGATCGGAGAGCATGTAAAGCTGTATACTTATACATCCGTACGAGAGGACGGGATTAGTCTTTACGGTTTCGATTCAAGGGACGATCTCGGGATGTTTAAAAAGCTCATCTCTGTCAGCGGTGTGGGACCGAAGGTGGCTCTTGCCCTGCTTTCCTCCATGGAGAGTGAGACGCTTAAGCTTGCAATCATCTCGGAGGATGCAAAGAGCATTTCCAAGGCGCAGGGAGTCGGCGCTAAGATCGCGCAGCGTATCGTTCTTGAGTTGAAAGACAAAGTTAAGATGTCCGATGAAGCGATTATAAGCGAGCTTAAGTCGGGCGGCGCTTCCGATAAGGTCAAGTCCCTTAATCTTCAGATGTCCTCTGAGATGGAGGATGCTGTTTCGGCGCTGACCGCTCTCGGGTATGGTATTACAGAGGCCCGTAATACGGTTGCATCCCTTCCCGGTGCTGAATCCATGGAATCCGGGGAGATCCTTAGCGCCGCCCTAAAGGTATTGTATTAAGTTTTAGAGTTTTTATATGTGACTGAACTTTTTTTACCAGGAATTTAAAAACTAAGATAAACCGCAATTTATCGAAGGAAAGTCATGCCGCGTACTATTGAGACTAAATTTACCGAAGAAGACAAGAAAATAGAAGGTTCGTTAAGACCCCAGACCTTAAGAAACTATATCGGCCAGAACCAGATAAAAGAGAGCGTATCCATCGCCATAGAAGCCGCTAAGGCAAGGGGAGAGGCCTTGGATCATGTGCTTTTGTACGGACCGCCCGGTCTTGGAAAGACCACATTGGCCGGTATCCTGTCGAATGAGATGGGAACACATCTTAAGATAACCAGTGGTCCGGCGATTGAAAAGCCCGCTGAAATGGCCGCGATATTAAACGGACTTCAGGAGGGGGACCTTCTTTTTATCGATGAGATACATCGCTTAAACCGCCAGGTTGAGGAGGTTCTTTATCCCGCTATGGAGGATTTTTGTATTGATGTTATAATCGGGAAGGATTCCTCATCCTCCAGCAGGTCGGTCAGATTACCACTTCCGCATTTTACTCTCGTCGGTGCAACGACAAGAGCCGGACTTCTTACCGCACCCTTAAGAGACAGATTCGGTCTTATTTACAGACTGGAATTTTATAATGTGCAGGAGCTGTCGCAGATAATAATGGCTTCGGCTGAAAAGCTTGGAGTCGAAGTGGAGCTTGAGGGGGCAAAGGAGCTTGCGAGAAGAAGCCGGGGAACGCCGAGGCTTGCCAACCGTATTTTAAAGAGGGTGCGTGACTTCGCGCAGGTAAGATACGACGGTATTATAACCGGGGAGATCGCCATAGAAGCGCTGGATCTCATGGCTGTAGACAGAATGGGACTTGACCATACCGACAGGAAATTACTTACCACCATAATCGATAAATACGATGGAGGGCCTGTCGGACTTGACACCCTTGCCGCCTCAACAGGGGAGGATGCGGGGACTATCGAGGATGTGTATGAGCCTTATTTAATGATAAACGGACTTATCAACCGGACTCCGAAAGGGAGGGTGGCTACTCCGGCTGCATACAGACATCTGGGATATCCGGTGATTTCATAGTTTATTCGGATATTTCATTATTTTTTAGTTGTTTTTGGAGGTTTAAATGTCGCTAAACGATGAAACAAGGATAATTTTGAACGGTAAGACTCTGGTTGTCGGAGGAGGTGAATCCCCCGAGCATATGCAGAGGGTTGCGGATTATATCAATGCTAAGATTCTTGAGTACAGGGAAAATGAAGCTTACGCCAAAATGTCCGCCGATACAAAGACTATGCTGTTGGAGCTTAATATCGGCGATGATTATATAACGACAAAAGATAAGCTTGACGAGACCCTTATCGAGCTGGCTGAAAAGAACAAGGAATTGTATGAGGCAAAGCTTGAACTTGAAGAGATAAAAGCAAAATTCGATGTTGCGAAGAATCAGGTTGAGGAACTTCAAAATTCAGCTGCCCAGAACGCTGCAAAGATAATGAAGCTTGAGACGCAATTAAAGAAAAAATGAGTTTGTTTAAAGATATTAAAGAGATAAAAAAGCCCGAGCTTCTTGCTCCTGCCGGTAATCCGGAAGGCTTTTACGGGGTACTGAGAGCCGGCGCGGATGCGGTATATCTCGCAGGACGCAGGTTCGGTGCCAGAGCCTATGCTGATAATTTTTCCGATGAGGAGCTTATCACTTGTATAAAGTTTGCTCATTTTTACGATAAAAAGGTATATTTAACTGTTAATACGCTGACAAAGGATGATGAGCTTGACGAGCTTTTAAGGTTTGCAGAGCCTTTGTACAAAGCAGGCCTTGACGGGGTTATCGTCCAGGACCTGGGAGTATTGACTGCTCTTGGAGGCACCTTTCCGGGACTTGCGCTGCACGCGAGCACGCAGCTTTCCGTCACCGGGGAAGGTGCTGCTATGTTTTTAAAGGAGCTCGGGGTTAGCAGGATAGTTCCGGCAAGAGAGCTGTCCTTTAATGAGATAAAAAATATAAAGCGTACAGGGGTTGAGATAGAGTGCTTTGTTCACGGTGCAATGTGTTACAGCTACTCCGGAGCCTGTCTTTTCAGCTCAGTTATCGGCGGTAGAAGCGGAAACAGGGGGCGATGTGCCCAGCCCTGCAGACTACCCTATAAATACGAGGGAAAAGAGGAATATCCTTTAAGTCTTAAGGATATGCAGACCATAGGTATTCTTGACAAGCTTATTGAGGCGGGGATAGATTCCTTTAAGATCGAGGGCAGAATGAAAAAGCCCGAATATGCCGCGGGTGTTACCGCCATTTACAGAAAATACATCGACAAATACTTTAATGAGCATGGAACCAACGGAAAATACGCAGTTTCGGATAAGGATATAAAAAAGCTTGGCTCTCTGTATATAAGAAGTGAAATATCCGATGGTTATTATAACAGATATAACGGTCGGGACATGGTAACCATTGGTTCGCCTTCATACAACGGTTCGGATGAAGGTATCCTTGAAAATATAAGAGTGGATTACCTCGGAAAGTCTCCCCAAAAGGAGCTTCCAAGGATTCCCATAAGATTTGAAGGGGAATTTATTGAGGGTAAAAACTGCGTTTTAAAGGCTGTCTGCGGTGAGTATATGTCGGAAGCCCGGGGCGGGTTCGTGGAGAGTGCGCAGAACAGACCCATAAGCCGGGAGGATATTGTAAAATCCTTAAAAAAGCTTGGAAATACGGTTTTTTCGGTTGAAAACGAAGAGGATATTTTCCTGAATGTTTCCGATACCCCGTATTACTCCCTTAAGGAGATAAATGAACTTAGAAGAGAAGCGGTTTCTAAGCTTGAAGAAATTATGCTAAGGGCCTATTCGGAGAAAAACAGGGGTGAAGCTGTTTTGCCTTCTGTAAGCTTTGTCTCTAAGGAAATCAATTATAAAGAAAAAGACTATAAGGAAGATGCCCCCGGACAGGGTTTATGCGTTTTGGTTAGAACCTCCGGACAGCTGGATGCCGCCATAAGGAATATCGATTCTGTAAGAAGAATATATATTCCGGAGGAAATGCTTTTAAGCAGCAGCTTAATCCTTAAGGAAGCCTGCAGGGACAAGGTTTTTGCCGCGCTTTCGTTTATAAGAAGGGTGAGAAGCCGCTCTCTTCGGGATAAGATTTCGGAGCTTGTATTAAATAAAAAAATAGCCGGTGTACTTGTACGAAATCTTGATGACCTGTATTATTTTTCAGATAAAATTCCGGCGAAAAGCATTATATGCGATCACAGCCTGTATGCATGGAACAGGGAGAGCGTAAAGCTCCTCTCGGGATTTGGCAGGAACATTACACTGCCGCTTGAACTGTCGCATACATCCCACAGAGAGCTTATTGTAAGTTCCGTCAGAGTCAATTTTGAAAAGGTTATCTACGGAAGATATCCCCTGATGCAGTCCGCGAATTGTATTTACAAGACTGAAGGAAAGTGCTTAAAGGGCGGCTTAAATACCGGATTTACTTATCTAACGGACAGAACGGGAAGGAAAAATCCCCTTCTTGTAGATTGTGCCCATTGCCATAATACTCTGTACAACAGTGTCCCTTTAAGCGTTTATAAGCTTGATGCATACAAGGGCTTAAAGGTCTCTTACAGACTGGAATTTACGAATGAGAATGAAATTGCTACCGAAAAAGTGCTTGAATATTACAAGGCTGTCCTTAGGGGAAGCTGTACCGAAAAGCCCTCATGGGAATATACGGGCGGATTCGAAAAGAAGAGTACTGAATGATTTATGATCTATTATTTTATTGAGAGTTCAAATTACATACTGGTATTTTTCGCGCTTGTTTACGCACTGTTATCAGGGCTTTATTTTGTGTGCAAAAACGGGAGAGCCAAGTCCGTTGTCGCAGGCTTTCAGAATATGTGCAATTTCTTTATTGCCGCAACCGCTTTTGCAACTATCACCGTAGCTACGAGGAATTTGCTGTACATTTCGCTGTTTATGATCCTTATGGCGGCACTGTTAATATTGCTCGGGCTTACTAAACTTATCTATAAAGAAGCTGACAGGCTCCTTTTGAACAATATGGGGCTTTTGTTTACAGCCGGTATGATAATGATCTCGAGGATATCGCTTAAAAAAGCTGCAAGACAGATGGTCATTTTTCTTATAATACTGTTTGTCTGTATGTTTGTGCCGCTTATCTTTTCAAAGATAAAATTCTGGAAGAAAATCACCTATGTCTATGCCGGAGTTGGAATAGCGGCCATCGGAGCCGTACTTGTCATGGGAAATATGATCCACGGCTCCATGCTTACCTTTACGGTATTCGGACTTACATTCCAGCCTTCGGAAGCGGTAAAGATCCTGTTTATTTTCTTTCTTGCGGGGATGCTATGGCAAGAATTGAATCTAAGGAAAATTATTATAAGCGGGGTTATCTCTGCAGTTATCGTAATGATATTGGTTGCTTCAAGGGATCTTGGAAGCGCGCTGATTTTTGTGTCGATATATGTATTTATGCTCTTTATGGCATCGGGAAGGTATATATACCTTGGAATAGGGCTTTTGGCAGGGGGCGGCGCTTCGGTGCTTGCCTATAACCTTTTCTCCCATGTAAGAGTAAGGGTACGGATATGGCTCGATCCCTGGTCGGATATAGACAATAAGGGATATCAGATTGCCCAGAGTCTTTTTTCCATTTCGGGCGGAGGGCTCTTCGGCACAGGTCTCTTTAAGGGTTCCCCCCAGACCATTCCTTATTCCGAGACAGATTTTATTTTCTCCGCGATAACAGAAGAGCTGGGAATACTTTTTTCCGTCTGCCTGCTGGTGGTATCATTCAGCAGCTTTGTTGAAATACTGAGAATATCCAATAAGGTCCGGGATATGTTTTATAAGCTGGTTTTATATGGCATTTCCGTCAGCCTTGTATTCCAGGCGTTTCTTACGGTCGGAGGAGGGACAAAGCTCATTCCTTTAACGGGAGTGACACTTCCTCTTGTAAGCTATGGCGGCAGCTCGCTGCTTGTCTCCGGATTGATGTACTTCCTTGTTCAGTCCATATATATTATGCTGAGAAGGCAGGAGGGGGAAAAGCTTTATATCTTCCATAAGGAGAAGGGTGAAAAAAATCCGGTTAATACAGATAATAAAATAAACACAGATAACAAAACGGATCATAAAGAAAAGAGCAATAATATACCGGGTATATTTAAGCCGGTATTATATACGGGCAGAAAAAAACAGATTGTCTTTACGCTGGTAAACTTCGCGGTGCTGTTTTGTCTTATCGCGGTTTATATAACGGGGTATTATTTTATAAATCGCGGAGTTCTTATCAACAACAGTTATAACCGGCAGGAAGCTAACCTTATGAAGCAGAATCTAAGGGGTGAGATTTTGGCATCCGGGGGTGAGGTACTTGCCTATTCGGAGCAGCTTGAGGACGGACAACAAAGAAGAGTTTACCCTTACGGATCCGCTTTCTGTCATGCCGTGGGCTTTTCAAGCCTCGGAAAAAGCGGAATAGAAGCGGAGGAGAATTACTACCTGCTTAATTCCGGTGAAAATATCCTTGAGAAAGCCATAAACAGATCGAGGGGAGAGCTTAACAGCGGCTACAGCGTTGTCTCCACACTTGATGCCCCGCTGCAGCAGATAGCGGACTCCACTCTTGGAAGCAGAGACGGTGCCGTTATCGTAACCGAGGTTAAAACCGGACGCATACTCGCTATGGTTTCACACCCCTGTTTTGATCCAAACAGCATTGATAAAATCTGGGATGAGCTTGTGGATGATAAGAATAATTCAGCCCTTGTAAACAGATCCCTGCAGGGACTTTATCCCCCGGGTTCAACCTTCAAGATATTTACTTCCTATGAATTTGAAAATGAGGGATTTGATACAGAAGGGTATTCGTATGACTGTGAGGGGTATTTTGTGTATGACGGGGTTAAGATAACCTGTTACCACGGTGGAAGCCACGGAACCGTAGACTTTAAACAATCCTTTGCCCAGTCCTGTAATTCGTCCTTTGCGAATATCGGAATGCAGCTTGACAGGGATAAATTCGGCTCTACCTTGTCAAAGCTTTTGTTCGGCATAAATCTGCCCTCAGTTTTTGACGGGCAGCCGCCTGCGGTATCCTCCTTTGACTTGAGCACGGATTACAAGCAGATGCAGGCATCGATAGGACAGGGTGATACTGAAATCTCGCCATATCATTTAAATCTTGTAACTATGGGGATTGCAAATAACGGTGTCGTGATGACTCCTTATATCATTGACAGTGTCATATCGGATAACGGAAAAACGCTGAAAAGTACAAAGGAAAAGGTATACAGGAAGATAATGTCAAAGGAGTATGCGGACAGCCTTAGAACTCTCTGCGAGGAGGTGGTTCTTACGGGAACCGCGAAAAGTCTTAATACGGACCTTTATGTCGCTGCGGGAAAAACCGGCTCGGCAGAGTATAACAATAATGGCGACTCACACGGATGGTTTACCGGATACGCCCCTGCAGAGGACCCGGAGATTGCCGTTACCGTTGTAGTAGAAAAAGGCGGAACCTCAAGTAAAAGTGCGGTTCCGCTTGCAAAGGCTGTATTTGATGAATATTTTTCAAGATAGCTGCCGGATATAAAGCTCTTAAAGCGCAGGCAGCTTTAGATAAGCTTGGTTATGGACAGGTCGGGTCTTGTCTTAAGGTCAAGTATGTCTCCGAGATCGGATTTCAGAATGGGACGGGAGTAGTAGGGAGTGTTTATCATGATAACCTCCCATTCGGAATCGTCCGAGAGAACCACTCTTGAACCTATCTGGGCATCCGCGATCTTTTTCATAAGAGGCAGAAGAATCTCCACATCATACTTATCCATACTGGACTCGAAGGTGGCAAGTATCTGGAGCGGAGTAAAGGCGTTCCTGAAGGATCTCGGAGATGCCATTGCAATATATGTGTCTACGATGGACATATATCTTGCATATTTATCGATTTTATCACCGACCATATGGAAGGGATATCCGCTACCGTCGTATTTTTCGTGGTGCATCATAACGGCATTTTTTACATGCTCGTTAAGATTGGAATCGTTTTTGATAATACTGTATCCGATGCTGGGATGCTTTTTAACAAGGGCAAACTCTTCATCGGTGAGCTTTCCGGGCTTCCAGAGAATATCATTCGGAAGAGTCCATTTACCGATATCATAGTAAAATCCGCAGAGGATCATAATGCGCTTTTCTTCCTCCGGGAATTTAAGCCAGTTGGCAAAGGCACCGGCGAGAAGAGCGGCGTTAAAGGACTGGGTGTAAGTCATTTCATCCTCATTGGGAACCATATTGTAAAGGAAATCCAGCAGCTCACCCTCGCTGCTGATACATGCCGCAACATCATTGTATATTTTTATAAGATCATCCGGAAAAATGGATACAGAATATGCATTTAATGAGTATGCATTCTGTGTATAGCTTATAAAGATACCCTTAAACTTTACAAGGTTTTCGTTATATACCCTGACAAAATTCTGGTAACGTTCATTGAAAAACAGCTTCTCATGGTGCGTGGATGCATAATCCGAGGGCTCCATGATCGTTACTGTCATAACACCATGGCGCTTTATCCTGTCAATATTTTTTTCATCCAGCTTTGTACCCTTGGCATAGAGTTCATTACCTCCGGAGGTAACAGACTCTCCAAGCTCCATACCGGGCTTTAATTCCAATACTGTGATTACTTTCATAGATTTTCCCCTGAAAAAGATTTTTATATAATACCCAAGAACACCATAATTATAACATATTTCGATATTATATCATACATTTTTATAAAGTTTTCTGACAATTTATTTCAAGAAGGCTCATAAAGTCCGTGGAACCTTCTATTTTACGGTCTCTTAAGCCACTTAAACCGTAAGTGAAATTATTGATCCGCCTTACTATAAAATAAAACGTTTTTGTGATATACTACGACTATGAGTGCAAGATTTAAGTTTTTTCCTCAAGTGTATACCTCGGAGGGAATCAATCCCCGCAGGCTCTTCTTTATACGCCAAAAGATAAAGGCGCATAAGGGAGGATATTTTATTGTTGTCCCGTCTGTGAGAGAGGATGAGCTTCTTGAGATATTTGATTCAAAGGAGCTGGGAAAAAAGTTATATAATGACAGGCGCTTTATTGTAGGTGGAATCGCCGACAATAAGGCGGACGCGTTAAAGCTTGTAGGTCTGATTGCCGCCGACTGTCAGAGGATACGCGGAGACTTGAATCTTAAGGAATTTGTGGCATGTGGTCAATTCTTTTAAAAGTTCTGTCTGTAATCGGAATAGTTTTAGGTGGGATACTGGGAGTAGTGATATTATTATTACTCCTTGTTTTGCTGTGTCCGATCGTATATAAAATCAGCGGAAAAGCCCATGAAGGCAAGTATTTTGCCAAGATACGGCTTTATTATCTCTTCGGACTTGTAAGAGCCGGATATACCTACCCCGAACCCGGAAATATATATGCTAAGGTTGCATGGTTTACGCTATACGACAGCAAGAAGGAGGAGGCGGATGAAGTGGCTTCTTCTCATTCAATAGATGCGGAGGTAACCGATAAGGATATTTCCCCAAAAGAGAATACCACCGGACCCACAGAAGCGAAGTCTGAGCTTGAATTTGTTGATATAAGTAGCGATGCTACCCTTGACAAGACGGAAGAAGATAATGCGTCAAAAGGTAAAGCCACGGAGGAGAACAAGGATAAAGCCGCTAAATCAGGGGATAAAAAAAATAAAAGTAAAAACCCGGTTTATTATATCAAGAGAAAATATTATGAATTAAAGCATAAGGTCATAGATAAAATAAAGCTGCTCTATAAGGATATAAGCTTTTATTTGAAGCTGGTTTTACATGATGATACCCGGGAACTTATCGGTAAGGTTAAAAGACAGCTTATAAAAATCTTAAAGCAGCTTGCCCCCAAGAGCGGTCACGGAAATGTGGAGTTCGGAACAGGCTCTCCGGATACCACGGCATATATATTCGGTGTGTATTCGGTAGTGATGGTTAAAAAGACAAAGAAATATGTACTTATTCCGAATTTTGAGGAAAAGATCATAGAGGGAGACCTTGTTATCAAAGGATGGTTTAACCTCTTCGGAATCCTTATCTGTGCGCTGCCAATCGTATTTTCAAAGAAGCTTAAGCTTTTGAGAAACAGAATCGAAAGACACAGTGAAAACATGGATAAAGCCCGGAGAAAGGCGGAAAAGAGATTTGATAAGGAGATCAGCGAACTGGACAAAGAGTATTCCGCCTGATATTTTTTGTAATACTTTTTATCCAGGCAATACTTTACACAGGGCGAATTTTTTTGTATTGTATATATTAGATGCATAGGCTTAAAAACGGAGGTCATTATGGCTGATAAAGACAATAACTATAAAGAGGTCATTTCATCCCTTATCGGAGGAATGGAGGGTGTTCTTTCCACAAAAACCGTAGTGGGGCAGCCCGTAGAGATCGGGGAGACAACTATCATCCCTCTTGTGGATGTTTCCTTCGGTGTCGCAGCCGGAGCAAGCGTCAATAATTCCAAGAATTCCAACAACGGAATGGGCGGAATGGGTGGAAAGCTTTCACCGACGGCTATACTTGTTATAAACAACGGAAACGCAAGGATAATAAGCGTAAAGGACCAGGATGTTCTTACAAAGGTAATAGATATGCTTCCGGAGGTCGTAAATAAGATCACCAAGCCCAAGAAGGGTGAGGTAAGCGATGAAGAGGCTAAAAATATCGCTTTTCCGGATGAGACATGATGAAAGATAAACCCCGGCCGGACTTGACCGGATCCTAAGCAGGTCTTTTACATGGTAATGTCGTATGATCGATTTTGAAGATATTCAGGAAGAGAACTCTGAAGAAGAGTTGAAAAAATTGAAAATCTTTCTTTTTCAGGAAAATATGCGTATCGCCCAGGAAAAGAAACGGCTTGAGGAAGAGCGGGCACGGCTTGTGAAGCTCCAGGACGACTTTATGAAAGACAGGGTTATCTTAAGGGACGAGCTCGACGAACTGAACCGCAGGACTCTCAACGAGAGAAAGCGTCTTAAGGAAGAAAACCTGTTTTTTGACAAGAAAATGGCAATCCTTACCGAAGGCTTCAGATCCCTCGAGGAGGACAGGCGCAAGTTTGAGAAGGAGAAGAAGGCTTATCTTGAGAGGATGAATGCCCAGGCTTCTGCGGGACCTGCGGATGCCGCGAAGGTGGCGGAGTTTTTGTTCAGAAACATCGGTTCAAATCCTCTCGGTATGAGAAAGAGATACAAGGACCTTTTAAAGGTTTTCCATCCGGATAATCTTTTCGGAGACCTTGAATTATCCCAGGCTTTAAGTAAGGAATATCAGAGAAGAAGAGAAGGAAATTAAAAAAATGACAGCTCATACGGGCTGTCATTTATTATCTCTTTATAATTTCAAAAGAAACTGATCAAGCGCGCTCTACTGCACCGCTTCTAAGGCATCTGGTGCAAACATTGATACGCTTGTTGCCGCCTCCGACCTTGCACATTACTTTCTGTACATTGGCTTTCCAGATAGCATTGCTTCTTCTATGAGAATGGCTGACATTATTTCCATAATGAAGACCCTTGCCGCATACATCACATTTTGCCATTTTATAACACCTCCTTACAGGAAATTAGTATCGTTTTTGAACACAACATTGATATACTAACAAAAATGTTACATAAATGCAAGATTTTTTTTACAAATTTTTAAGTTTTCTTTTTTGTGAAAAACTGTTATAGTCTAATATGAATGTGCCAAATGAAAAGGAGGTTAAACTTATGAAGAATTCATCAGTGAATACTCATATGGGAAACATTACTGTTGACAATGATGTTATTGCTCAGTACGCAGGCAGTATTGCGGTAGAGTGCTTCGGAATTGTCGGCATGGCAGGTTTTAATGTTCGTGACGGACTTGTCCGTCTGCTCAGGAAAGACAGCTTAAGGAAGGGAATAACCGTTACCCTTAAAAACAACAAGCTTGTTCTTGATTTCCATATTATTGTCGCTTACGGCGTAAGTATCGTTGCGGTTTGCGAAAACCTTATGGAAAGTGTTAAATATCGTGTAGAAGAATTTACCGGCCTTGAGATTGACAAGATCAATATCTATGTCGAAGGTGTCAAGGTTATAGATGATTAAGGAGGACAGGCAAAGGTGGGCGTAAACCAGATTGATTCCGGGCTTTTTGCAAAGGCTTTTATTGCCGGTGCAAAAAATCTGGAGGCAAATAAAGAATGGATCAATGAACTCAATGTATTTCCGGTTCCCGACGGTGATACCGGTACTAATATGACTATGACTATCATGTCCGCGGCAAAGGAAGTCAGCGAGCTCGGCGAAAAGCCGGAGATGGCAGCACTCTGCAAGGCTATTTCCAGCGGATCCCTTCGAGGAGCAAGAGGAAACTCAGGAGTTATTCTCTCCCAGCTTTTAAGAGGCTTTACCAAAATTGTAAAGACGGAGACGGAAATAACGATACCCATTATGGCATCGGCATTTTCAAAGGCTGTTGAGACCGCATACAAGGCCGTTATGAAGCCCAAGGAGGGAACCATTCTTACCGTGGCAAGAGGAATGTCCGATAAGGCCAACGATCTTGCTGCCGAAGGCTGCGATGATCTTGAAAAGTTCTGTGAGCAGGTACTTGAGCACGGCAAGGTTGTCCTTGAGCAGACTCCCGAGCTCCTTCCCGTTCTTAAGGAGGCCGGCGTTGTAGACTCCGGCGGACAGGGACTTATACAGTTTTTATCGGGATGCTACGATGCGTACCTCGGAAAAGAGGTTGACCTTACCATCGGCGAGGAGTCTCCCGAGACAAAGGAGGAAGAGAAGGAAGAGCTTAAATATCTTTACAGCGTTGAATGTAAGATAAGCCCGGAGAGAAACTTCATCCCCAAGAATGAGATAGATCTTAAGAATTATCTTGAATCCATCGGTGAGTCGGTTGTGGTTATAAATGACGGGGATGTTGTCCGTATCCATATACATACCAACGACCCCGGACTTGTTCTGCAGAAAGCGATAAAGTACGGAAGTGTAAAGAATGTTGCTGTTTTAAACAGAGCCGAGGAAAGCGAGAAGGCAACTGATAATACAGAAAACGAGCCCGCCTTTTCCGAGCCTCCCAAGCCCTACGGATTTATCACCGTAGCCGCCGGTGACGGTCTTGTTGAGATATTCAAGAGCCTTGGCGTTGATTATGTTATCGAGGGCGGTCAGACGATGAACCCCAGCACCGCGGATTTCATTGATGCGGCTTCAAAGGTAAATGCGGAGACCATATTTATTCTTCCCAATAACAAAAATATCATCCTTGCCGCAAACCAGGCTGCGGAGCTTGTGACGGATAAGACGCTTCTTGTTATCCCCTCAAAAACCGTACCCCAGGGAATTACGGCAGTGGTAAACTTTATTCCCGATCTTTCCGCTGACGAAAACGAGCAGACGATGATGGAGGAGATCGGAAAGGTTAAGACCGGACAGGTTACCTACGCCGTTCGCGATACTTCCATCGACGGCAAGAAGATTCACAAGGACGATTATATGGGACTTGCGGACAGCGGACTTGCTTCCGTCGGCACTGATAAGAACAAGGTTATCGAGGAGCTTGTTGAGTCAATGGTGGATGAATCCAGCGAGCTTATAAGCATCTACTACGGACAGGATATAACCGATGATGAGGCAACTGCGGTTTCGGAAATGATCTCATCAAAGTTCGACAAAGTGGATGTGGAGCTTCAGGCGGGCGGACAGCCGGTTTATTACTATATGATCTCTGTGGAATAGGCAGGGAAATGTATGTGGTTTGATAAACTACATTAAATCTGTTTTAATTCAGGAGGAAACTGTTTTGGTTTTCTCCTGTTTTTCGTTGATAAATCAATTAATATTTTGGAAACTATGAATCTGGGAACTTCTATCGGGCACCTTAAAGGTGTGGGCGATAAAACAGCCGGGCTTTTCGGTAAACTCGGAATATATAATTACAGAGATCTTTTAGAGCATTATCCCACGGATTATACGATTTTTTCCGAGCCTGTAAGTATTCAGGATATAAAGCCCGGAGCGGTCTGTACCGTAAGAGGGGCGGTAAGCGGTGTTTCGGGGCCTGTAAAGGCAGGAAGATACAACATTCTTACGGTATTTCTTAAGGATGGCGTAAACAGCCTTGAGGTGGTTTTTTTCAATCAGCCCTATATCAAGAAGATAGTAAAGACAGGCGGTTACTACCTTTTCAGGGGGAAGGTAATACAAAAGGGTGCAAAGCTTATCCTCCAGTCTCCCAAAATGTACAGGGAGGACGAATACAGACAGCTTTTAAACAGCCCTGTGCCGAAGTATGCGCTTACTGCCGGGTTATCCTCAAAAACAGTTTCAAAGGCTGTTAAGGCTGCCCTTGCCGATGCGGAATGGGATGAGGAGTGCTTTCCGGAAAAGTGGCTTGAAAAATACGATCTTGTAAGTCACAAAAAGGCCGTTTCACTTATACATGATCCGGCCCGGCTTTCGGATGTGGCAACGGGGAGAAGAAGACTGGCATTTGAAGAATTCTTTTATTTTATCGTGCTTCTACGTAAGAATAAATCACTTTCACTTTCTCTTCCGAATGCATACAAAATGATCGAGACTGCGGATACGAAAAGGTTTATTGAGGCGCTTCCCTTTAAGCTTACCGCCGGACAAAAAAAGACCTGGCGGGATATTGCGGAGGATATGTCCGGAGATTTCTGCATGAACAGGCTTATCCAGGGGGATGTGGGAAGCGGTAAAACTCTTGTTGCTCTTTTAGGGCTCCTTATGTGCGCCGCAAACGGTTTTCAGGGCGCTCTTATGGCCCCCACAGAGGTACTGGCCGTCCAGCATTTTAAAACGGTCCGGGAATATACCAGGCAATACGGTTTGTGTTTTAAGCCCGCGCTTTTGATAGGTTCAATGAAGGCTTCCGAAAAAAGAGAGGTCTACGGACAGATTGAAAGAGGTGAGGTAAATCTTGTTATCGGAACCCATGCCCTCATACAGGAGAAGGTTGTTTATAAAAACCTTGCCCTTGTGGTTACGGATGAACAGCACCGCTTCGGTGTAAGGCAGAGAGAGGCTCTTGCCTCAAAGGGAGGACAGCCGCACATTCTTGTTATGAGCGCGACCCCCATTCCACGGACTTTGGCGATAATCCTCTACGGGGATTTACAGCTTTCCGCAATACACGAGCTTCCCGCGGACAGATTGCCCATAAAGAATTGCGTCGTCGGCGTAAACTACAGACCTTCGGCATATAAATTCTTCCGGGACCAGATTGCCATGGGAAGACAGATCTATGTTATCTGTCCGAAGGTGGAATCCGATGAGGAGGACGACGGAGAGCTTGAAAACGCCACAGATTATGCGGAAAAGCTCCGAAGCGAGCTTCCGGAAGCAAGGATCGAATACTTAAACGGAAGGATGAAGGCTTCCGAAAAAAATGATATAATGAACAGGTTCGCGGATGGACAGACGGATATACTTGTTTCCACAACGGTTATCGAGGTGGGTATAAATGTTCCAAACGCCACGGTGATGATGGTTGAAAACGCCGAGAGATTCGGGCTTGCTCAGCTTCATCAGTTAAGGGGGCGTGTGGGCCGCGGAAAGCATCAGAGCTATTGCATATTTGTCTCTTCAAAGGATGATGAGAAAACTATGGAGAGATTAAATATATTAAACAATTCCAACGATGGATTTAAGATCGCTTCGGAGGATTTAAGACTCCGCGGACCGGGGGAGCTTTTCGGAGTAAGGCAGAGCGGAGAGCTTGCCTTCAGGGTGGCCGATATCTACACGGATTCGGAGCTTTTGGAGCTTACCAGTTCTCTTGTGGATGAGCTTATGAAGGATGACCCGAAGCTCCAAAAGGAGGAACACAGACTTTTAAGGGCAGAGGTGGAATCCTATGTCGAAAGGTCTGAAATGCTGCAGAGCATTTAAAGAACCTGTTAAAATATTTACACGGTATTCTTTAATGTAATGATTTAATAATATTGATTTTAAGGAGAAAGACAATGTCTAAGGTTGCGGTAGTAACTGACAGTAACAGCGGAATTACACAGAATGAGGGAAAGAAGCTTGGGATATATGTTCTTCCGATGCCTTTTATGATCGGGGAAAATGAATATTTTGAGGATATCAATCTCTCCCAGGATGAATTCTATGAAAAGCTTAAAGGCGGGGAGAATATCTGCACAAGCCAGCCAAACTTAAAGCAGGTTTCAGATCTTTGGGACAAGCTTTTAAAGGAATATGACGCGATTATCCATATCCCCATGAGCTCAGGGCTTTCCGGTTCCTGCCAGAGCGCGTATATGCTCTCACAGGAAGACGAATATGAGGGAAAGGTTTTCGTCATCGACAATCAGAGAATCTCCGTCACCCAGAGACAGTCGGCTATCGACGCGAGAGATCTTGCGGCAAAGGGCTATGAGGCCTCCGATATCGCCGATATCCTTATGAGGGAAAAGCTCGAGGCAAGTATTTATATCATGCTTGACACTCTTTATTATCTCAAGAAAGGCGGAAGGATCACACCGGCTGCAGCTGCCATCGGCACTCTTTTAAAGTTAAAGCCCGTTCTCCAGATTCAGGGGGAGAAGCTTGACGCTTTTTCAAAGGCGAGAACCTCCGGTATCGGACGGGAGCAGATGATAAACGCCATAAAAAATGATATCGAGCACCGCTTCGGCGGACTTGAAAACGCAAAGGAAAATGTTTATCTGCAGATAGCGTATACCTACGATCTTGCTACGGCCATGGATTTCAAGGAGCAGGTTCTTACACATTTTCCGGGCTTTGATATCGTGGTTAATCCGCTTTCTCTCTCCGTTGCCTGCCATATAGGTCCCGGAGCGGTAGCGCTTGCCGTAAGCAAGAAGGTGGATGAACTCAAATAAATATATTTTTATGACTGGAAAGGGGAATTATGGGACTATCAGTTAAAGATCTGTCAAAGAAGTACGGTGAAAAGACCGTCGTTGACCACATCTCTTTTGAGATGGAAAAGCCGGGAGTTTATGCACTTCTCGGAACAAACGGAGCCGGTAAGACAACATCCATAAGGATGATCCTCGATATGCTTGACAAGGATTCCGGAGAGGTTCTCTGGAACGGAAAACCGCTTAGCTTTGATACCTGCAATATCGGTTATCTTGCGGAGGAGAGAGGACTTTACCAGAAATACCCTCTCATGGACCAGATAATGTATTTCGGTGAGTTAAGAGGCGGAAACAGGGATGAGCTTGAGAAAAAGATCAAATACTGGTCAGGACGCCTTAAGCTTGACGAATATCTTTACCCGGAAGTAAAGACGCTTCCCAACGGCAGGAAAAGCAAGGTTAAGCCCAAGAGCCCCGATCAGCTCTCAAAGGGAAACCAGCAGAAGATTCAGTTCCTTATAGCGATGCTTTCGGACCCTGAGCTATTAGTCCTGGACGAGCCCTTTTCGGGTCTTGATCCTGTAAATACGGATATTTTAAAGGATGTGGTAAGAGAGCAGATAGATGCCGGGAAATATATCATCATGTCCAGTCACCAGATGGCTGTGGTTGAGGAATTCTGCACCGATATAACCATTCTTTCCCGCTCAAAGGCAATCGTTAAGGGAAACCTAAACGAGATAAAGAAAAACTACGGAAGGGTCAATCTTGAGCTAAAGTGTGAGCAGGATATCTCCTCATACATTAATGCTCTCGGAATACAGACCGTTTCCGTGAAGGAATTTGAGTATCATCTCAAGGTTACAGGGGAGGAGCAGGCAAATGCTCTGTTAAAAAATCTTGTTACAGCGGGAATCCCCATCGTGAGATTTGATCTTTCGGAGCTTTCCCTGCATGAGATTTTTGTAAAAGAGGTGGGGGCCGATGAAGAACAGCAATAATATTTACCGGATGGACGGTATCGGTAAGGTCTTTAAGTTTACTCTAACCCAGACCTTTAAAAACAAAGGATACCGGTTCAGCTATATCCTTATGATCGCGATGATGTGCTTTATGGGACCCATCTCCATGCTTAGCGCTTCCGCATCCGAAAAGGCAATCCTTGAATCCGATCCTCTAAAGGAGGAAAACGAGCTTAAAACCATCTATGTACAAAATGATACTCCGGTATCTTTTGCGAAGGAGGATCCCTTTGAACTTAAAGATACGGCTTTTGAAAAGGCCGTTGTCTCCAATGTGGAAAGCATCCCCACCCTTACGGATACCGAGATAGGTCTTATTATATCCGAAGGCGGTGAGGGATACCTTATTTCCTCAATTATTTCGGATGATTCCGGAATTACATCCCTCCAGCTCGACGAGCTTACAAAGCATATCCACAAATGTTTTGAATCAAACAGACAGATATATGCGGGAATAAGCGATGAGCAGATGGAGCTTCTCACAAACGGCATTTCCACCGGAAAAGTTTATTCTCTGGAGGATTATCTCTCGATAGACAGCAACAGGGTTCCCGCATCCCGGATAACCGTTTACTCCACGGTATATTCGATAATAGTTATGATACTTGTATCCCTTACGGTATCGTATGTTATAACAACGGTCATGGAGGAAAAGACCTCCAAGCTTGTGGAGAATCTGCTGGTCAGCGTAAGACCCCTTGCTCTCGTTATGGGCAAGATTTTTGCGATGATGGTTTATGTAACATCAATGCTGGTGCTGGGTGGTCTGGGATCGGCTGTGTCCACGAGTATAGTTTCGGTATTTAATAAATCGGAGGCTGCTGCGGAATACACCTTACATGTTGATTTTTCAGCGCTTTTCGGCCTTTCCCCATGGAAGATACTAATACTTTTTGTATCCCTTGTTCTTACTTATCTCATGTACTCCATACTTGCGGGAATACTCGGAAGCGCCTGTACGAAGGCGGAGGATGTGGGTCCTTCCGTAATGATCATCAATATATTAAGCATTGCGGGTTATATAAGCGGAATGGCGTTCCCTTCCATCGATAATCCCGTTCTCGATAAGATTACCTGTATCATTCCTTTCATATCCTCGTATGTGGGTCCGGTCTATTTCGTGCTCGGCAGAGTACCCTTCTGGGTATATCTTATAGGACTTGCGCTTCAGATTGCCACGATAATTTTCCTTTTCAGGCTTTGCGCAAAGGTGTACAGAAAGCTTATTGTAAACGACAGTAAGAGACTTAAATTTAGCGAGATCCTTATGCTCTCGAGACAGGAGGCGGGAAATGTTTAAGAATTTTGACAAGGTTTTCCGGTTTTCCTTCAGAAATCAGGCAGGCACAGGCTCCTTCAAAGCGGTTACGGTCGTAATAGCTGTATTAATGTTCTTATTGCCGCCCGTGATAATGCTTATAGTTGCCTTTAATTCAAACAAGGATGATTCCTTAAAGCCCTGCAATGCGGAGAGGATATATGTTGCCGACCTTACCGGGATGGGCAGGGACTTCTTCGGAGGCTTAAAAGACCTTCCGGAGGAGGATTATAAAAATATTGAGTATAAGATCTTTGATGATTTTGATTCGGCGCTGAAGGCATCGGAAAAGGATACTTCCTGTTTTATCCTTCTTGTGGATAACAAAGATGAACTTAAAACAAGTATTGTGATTCCGACGGACAGCACTGTCACCAAAAAGGATTCGAAGAACTATTTTAAATTTATCAAAAAATATTCGGATGTGTTTACATTGGGCTTTTCGGGGATTTCAAGCGAGAGCCTTGCCGAGCTGTCAAAGCAGAGCGAATATAAGACTTATACCGCAACCGGATATTATGAAAAGGGTATTTCCATAGATGAAGATACCGAGAAAAATGACAGTCTTATACGGGATCAGGTCATGAAGGTTTTCGGGATGGCGCTTCCCTACGGGACCATCATTCTTTTGTATTTCCTCCTTCTTACTTACGGCCAGACGCTTGCGCAATCCGTTGTCATGGAGAAGGAAACAAAGCTTATGGATACCATGCTGGTATCCGTAAAGCCGGAATCGCTTATCTTCGGTAAATTATTGTCCTCAATCCTGACTGTTATATTACAGGTATTTATCTGGATTGCCTCTCTAATTGCCGGATTTGTCGTCGGTAATATTTTAAGCAAGGTCTTTTATCCTGATAACGACCTGTCAATTTCCGTATTTTTCAGAGGCTTGAAGGAACTGGGGGTATTCAGACCGGTCAATATTGTGATCACCTGCATATTTCTCATACTGGGATTGGTCGTTTATCTTTCCCTCGCGGCAATTGCTGGAGCAATGTCAAATAATAAGGAGGAGGTATCGAGCAGATCATCCTTATTCATTTTTCCTTTGCTCATCAGCTTTCTTGCTGTAATATTTACCGGTGGAATAAACGCGGAGACCACCAAGGCGTGGATGCTTATCCTGCCCTTTACCGGCGCGATGCTGATGCCTGCCGATGTTGCCCTCGGAACTGTGGGATGGGGGATCATAGCGGCCTCGCTTGTATGCTTTGTGGTATTTGTCCTTGTATTTGTGATTGCGGCCGGAAGAATATACAAGATGATGTCTCTGTATAAGGGCAATCAGATTTCCGTAGGAGAGGTGCTTAAGAGAGCCTTTTCCAGGGACTTATGATAATTGCAAAAAAGCTTAAAATCTCTATATTTTGCGCCTTTTTATTTGCAATACCACTAAATGTATGATATACTAATTCGGTATGAACATTTGTTCATACCGGATTTTTTATATTAAAAAATTCTGCATTAGCATGAATGTTTTGTTTTAGAGGTTTATATGGCAAAAGAAGTATATGACGCGTCGAGTATAACGGTCCTGGAGGGACTTGAAGCTGTAAGAGTGCGTCCGGGAATGTATATAGGCTCTGTTACGACCAAGGGTCTTAACCACCTTGTTTACGAGATAGTTGACAACTCCGTTGACGAGCATCTTGCGGGGCACTGCGACAAGATATATGTCACGCTGGAAAAGGACGGTTCAGCCACGGTTTCGGACAACGGCAGAGGTATACCAGTAGGTATGCATGAAAAGGGTATCAGCGCGGAGAGACTTGTATTTACGACGCTGCACGCCGGAGGTAAATTCGACAATTCCGCTTATAAGACCAGCGGCGGACTTCACGGCGTAGGCTCCTCGGTTGTCAACGCCCTCTCAAAGCACCTTACCGTTACTGTTAAGACCGGAGGAGAGATATATAAGGATTCCTACGAGAGAGGAATACCCACAACGGAGCTTGTAAAAGGACTTCTCCCGGTGGTGGGAAAGACAAGGGAGCACGGTACAACCATTAACTTCCTTCCGGATGATGAGATATTTGACAGGACGAGATTTGCGGAAGCCGATATAAAAAACAGGCTTCACGATACGGCGTATCTTAACCCGAATCTTACGATATATTACAGGGATCTTAGGGCGGAGAGCGCCGAGGAGATAACCTTCCACGAGCCCGACGGAATATCCGGCTTTATCCGTCATATGAACGCAAACAGCGAGACAGTGACGGATGTATGCTATTTTTCCGGTGAGTATGAGGGGATTTTTGTGGAATGCGCATTTCAGTATGTAAATGAGTTTCATGAGAATGTTTTGGGATATTGTAACAATATCTATAACTCCGAGGGAGGAACCCATCTTACAGGCTTTAAATCCCAGTTTACCACCATTATCAATTCATACGCCCATGAATTAGGTATTTTAAAGGATAAGGACGGTAATTTTACAGGTCCCGATGTAAGAAACGGCATGACCGCTGTTATAAGCATCAAGCATCCGGACCCGAGATTTGAGGGACAGACCAAGACAAAGCTGGATAACCAGGATGCTTCAAAGGCTGTCTCGAAAGTAACAAACGATGAGATGACGAGGTTTTTCGACAGAAACCTCGATACATTAAAAAATATAATAGGATGTGCGGAGAAAGCCGCAAAGATCCGCAAGACCGAGGAAAAGGCAAAGACCAATCTCTTAACAAAACAGAAATATTCCTTTGATTCTAACGGAAAACTTGCAAACTGTATCTCAAAGGAAGCCGATAAATGCGAAATCTTTATCGTTGAGGGAGATTCTGCAGGAGGTTCTGCAAAAATGGCAAGAGACCGTAATTACCAGGCCATTCTCCCCATGAGAGGTAAGATTCTTAATGTTGAGAAGGCCTCCATGGATAAGGTCCTTGCAAACGCGGAGATAAAAACCATGATAAATGCCTTTGGATGCGGTTTTTCCGAGGGCTACGGCAATGACTTTGACATCACAAAGCTGCGTTATGACAAGATCATAATCATGGCGGACGCGGATGTGGACGGAGCCCATATTTCAACGCTTTTGCTTACGCTGTTTTACCGCTTTATGCCCGAGCTTATCTTTGAGGGACATGTATATATCGCCATGCCCCCGCTTTATAAAGCCATACCCTCAAAGGGCAGGGAAGAGTACCTTTATGATGATAAGGCGCTTGAAAAATACCGCAAAAACCATAAGGGAAGCTTTACTCTGCAAAGATATAAGGGTCTCGGAGAGATGGATGCGGAGCAGCTCTGGGAGACCACGCTGGATCCCGAGAGGCGTCGCATGAAGCTTGTTGAGATAGAGGATGCGAGAGCAGCCTCCGAGATGACAGAACTTCTTATGGGAACGGATGTACCTCCGAGGCGGGCATTTATCCATAAGCACGCCCAGGATGCACTTCTGGATATCTGATCAAAAGCAGATAAAATGCACATAAGTAATTAAATTTTCAGGTATTGAAATGGACGAAAGAATAATAAAAACAGAATACTCCGAGGAAATGCAGCGCTCCTTTGTGGATTACGCCATGAGCGTTATCGTGGCCCGCGCACTTCCGGATGTCCGGGACGGACTAAAGCCCGTACAGCGCAGGGTCCTCTACGATATGAGTGAGCTCGGCATACGCTGGGACAGACCATACAGAAAGAGCGCGCGTATCGTCGGAGATACCATGGGTAAATATCACCCCCACGGGGATTCCTCCATATATGACGCGCTTGTGGTTATGACCCAGGATTTCAAGAAGGGACTTCCGCTCATCGACGGACACGGAAACTTCGGAAATATAGAGGGCGACGGAGCCGCTGCCATGCGTTATACGGAGGCAAGACTCCAGAAGATTACCCAGGAGGCATTTTTAGAGGATCTTGATAAGGACATAGTGGACTTTGTTCCGAACTTTGACGAGACCGAAAAGGAGCCTTCAGTTCTTCCGGTTAAGATACCCAATATCCTCGTAAACGGTTCGGAGGGTATCGCCGTGGGCATGGCTACAAGCATTCCGCCCCACAATCTCGCCGAGGTCATCGATGCCACCAAAGCCTATATGCGGGATGAGAATATCTCCACCCGGGAGCTTATGAAAATATTAAAGGGCCCGGATTTCCCCACCGGCGGTATCGTCATAAACAAGGACGAGCTCGTTGATATCTACGAGACCGGAGCCGGAAAGATAAAGCTTCGGGGCAAGGTGGAGATAGAGAAGGCAAAGGGCGGTCATATCAATGTCGTCATTACGGAGATACCCTATACTATGATAGGCGCCAATATCGGCAAATTCCTTTCGGATGTGGCGGCTCTCGCGGAGACCAAAAAGACCCAGGATATAGTCGATATTTCTAACCAGTCCTCAAAGGAGGGCATCCGTATAGTTATTGAACTTCGCCGTGATGCGGATGCTGAAAACTTTGTAAACCTGCTCTATAAAAAGACCCATCTGGAGGATACCTTCGGTGTCAATATGCTTGCCATAAGCGACGGAAGACCCGAAACCATGGGGCTTAAGGCCATCCTTAAGGCCTGTGTTGATTTCCAGTTTGAGGTAAACACAAGAAAATACAACAACCTGCTTGCAAAGGAAAAGGAGCGCAAGGAGGTACAGGAAGGTCTTATAAAGGCCGTAAATGTTATCGATCTTATTATTGAGATACTTAGAGGCTCGAAGGACCGTCAGATGGCCAAGGACTGCCTTACCTCCGGAAAGACCGACGGGATTAATTTCAAATCCAAGGAATCAAAGATCATGGCCGAGCAGCTTATGTTCACCGAGCGCCAGGCAAACGCCATCCTTGAGATGAGACTTTACAAGCTGATCGGACTTGAGCTTGATGCGCTTATAAAAGAGCATGACGAGACCCTTGCAAACATCTATCGCTATGAAGATATCCTTGACAGGAGAGACTCCATGGCGACGGTCATAATGAACGAGCTCGACGCCTTGAAGAAGGAGTTCGGAAAGCCCCGTAAGACTGTCATAGAAAACGGTGAGGAAGCGGTTTACAAGGAGAAGGAGTTTGAGGTAATGGATGTCTATTACCTTATGGACCGCTTTGGATATGCCAAGCTTATCGACAAGAATACCTATGAGAGAAATGTTGAGGCCTGCGAAAGTGAGTTCAAGTACTGCTTCCCCGTAAAGAATAACGGAAGAGTCGCGATATTTACCGAGGACGGGCAGATGCATGTCATAAAAGCCCTGGATCTTCCCATGGCTAAGCTTCGGGACAAGGGAACCCCCATCGATAATATCTCCAATTACAAGAGTGAGGACGGCGCCTTTGTATATGTCTGCAATATGGATGAAATGGTACTCGGAAGGCTTTTGTTCGTAACTAAAGGCGGACTTGTAAAGATAGTACAGGGACTCGAATTCGAGACCACGAGAAGGTCAATCGCCTCCACAAAGCTTGTGGATAAGGACGAGGTCTGCGCCGTAATGCCCGTTACTGATGAAAAAAATATCGTGATGAAATCCGCAAACGGATATTTCCTAAGGTTTACCCTTGAGGAGATATCGCTTCTCAAGAAGGTATCCCAGGGCGTAAGGGGAATGAAGCTTGATGCAAAGGACAGGGTTGAGGAAGTATTTATTACCCATGCCCAGGACGACAAAGGGACAGAGCATAACGGACATCAGATAGTCCTTAATACGGTAAAGCTCCAAAAGCGCGACTCAAAGGGAACAAAGATAAAATAATATTAAAAAAAGAATACAGCTTTATCTCAGGAAAGCTGGTTACGGAAATGAGGCTTATATGAGAGTGATCGCCGGAACGGCCAGAAGCCTTCCTTTAAAAACCCCTGCGGGGATGGAAACGAGACCCACCCAGGACAGGATAAAGGAGACATTATTTAATATTCTGCAAAACTATATCCCCGAATGCGTATTTGTGGATCTTTTTGCGGGAAGCGGGCAAATGGGCATCGAGGCCTTAAGCCGCGGCGCTAAGAAGGCATATTTTGTGGATAACAGTCCCGCGTCGAATGCATGTATTACGGAGAATCTTTCATTTACTAAATTCACCGACCGTGCTATAGTATTTAAGCAGGAGGTTACCTCCGCAATTTACAATATCTTTGAAAAGCATGTGGATATTGTCTTTATGGACCCTCCCTATGAGAGCGGGGCGGGTAAGACCGCTCTTGAGCATTTGCGGAATGTTAAGTATATTACCTCCGATACAGTCATCATCGTTGAAGCGGATCTGCACAGTGATTTTTCTTTTGCTGCCGACCTTGGATTTGAAGTGACAAGGGAGAAGGAATATAAGAACAATAAACATGTTTTCCTTAGAAAGAGCGAAAACTGATGAATTGATGAGGAATTGTTATGAAGAGAGCTGTATATCCCGGTACCTTCGATCCTATGACCCTGGGACATCTTGATATTATCCAGAGAGCCTCCGAAATGTTTGACATACTTATTGTGGCCGTTCTGAATAATAACCAAAAGAAGCCATTGTTTTCAGTTGATGAGCGTGTTAAAATACTAAAGAAGGCCACCGAGCATATTCCTAATGTGGAGGTTGATTCCTTCAGCGGACTTCTCTGCGATTACGCTACAAAGAATGACCTGCATGTGGCGGTTAGAGGATTGCGCGCGGTAACCGATTTTGAGTATGAGCTCCAGCTCGCACAGACCAACAGAGTCCTTTCCGGGGGGAAGCTTGACACGATATTTTTATCGACCTCTCTGGAGTATTCATACTTAAGCTCATCCGGTGTCAAGGAGATCGCTTATTTCGGAGGGGATATAAGCAAGACTGTTCCGGACTATGTAGCGGATATGCTGCACGAAAAATACGGCAAGAAAGAGAGATAATATGGATAGTCAGATTTTTCAGGTAATCGATGAGTTGGAAGATTATATCAGTAACTGCAAGGGTAAATTCATGTCCTCGACTGAGATAATCTGTAACAGGGAAAAACTTGAGGAATTTTTAAGAGACCTTAGAAGAAAAGCTCCCGAAGAGATCAATAAGTGCCAGAAGATCATTGCGAGACAGGAAGCAATCCTTTCCGATGCCAAGACCAGAGCCCAGAAGCTTATCGATGACTCCATGACCCAGTCCGATCAGCTTATCAGCCAGAACGAAATTATGCGCAGGGCTTATGAGGAGGCGGACAAGATCGTTCTTGTCGCAAATCAGCAGGCTCAGGCCGCTGTCGACGGTGCCATCATTGAATCAAATAATTTCCGAAGCAGCGCAAACCAGTATGCCGAGGATGTCATGGTTTATCTCGAGAATTTCTTTGACAATTCCTTAAGAGAGCTTAACGACCATTACAATGCCATATTTAACCAGTATACTGCTTTATCCAATGCGCTTAATGCTTATGCCGAAAATATCCGCGAGGACCATAAGCAATTACATCCGGAGGAACAGCCGCAGGCAGCTCCCGCGCCCGAACCGGTTGCAGCTGCTCAGGCGGGAGAACAGTAGACCTTTGAACGATCACCGGTTTCGCATTTTGTGAAGCCGGTTTTTTTTCTGTATGGATATACTATTTAAGGAATTAGCTCAATATTGCAGGATGCTGTTTTAAATTATGAGACTTGACAGGTTTTTAAGTGAATGTAATGTCGGCAGCCGCTCACAGGTTAAGGAGCTTGTAAAAAAGGGCTTTGTGACAGTCGATGGAGTGGCCGTTAAAAAGAGCGATATAAATATTGACGAGAATAAGAGCATCGTTTTATTTAAAGGAAAGCGGATCATATACAGGCAGTTTGTCTATATAATCATGAACAAACCTGCCGGGGTACTGACCGCCTCCAGAGACAAAAAATCACCGACGGTTATGGATCTTATAAAGGATAAGCCCGCAAAGGATCTCTTTGCCGTGGGAAGACTGGATAAGGACACCACCGGGCTTCTTTTAATATGCAACGACGGAGAGCTTTCCCACAGGCTTTTAAGCCCCAGGTATCATGTGGATAAAACTTATCTTGTGGGATGTGAGAAGCCGGTTTCAGAGGATGATCTAAAGGCTCTGGAGGAAGGGGTGGATATAGGCGATGAGGAAAAGACCCTTCCCGCAAAAGCCTGCCTTGATGAGAACGGAGACCTTTTGCTTACCATCCATGAGGGACGATACCATCAGGTAAAGAGGATGCTTGAAGCTGTGGGGAACTGCGTTGTAAGTTTAAAGCGCATATCCTTCGGCAGTTTACTGCTTCCGAATGATCTAAAAGAAGGTGAATGGAGAGAACTTAACAAAGATGAAATTGATTCGATTGTTTTCAAGTGATAAATATAAAGGCGAAAAAAATTACATAAACAACCAACGGTTATATGAGATAGCAAGGACGGTGCTTTTGTTCGCTCTTGCGGCTGCTGTATATCTCATCGGTTTTCTCACTACCCACACAACTAAAAATCTACTTACAATAGTTGCGGTTCTCGGGGTATTGTCCGCTGCCAAAAGTGCTGTAAATATGATAATGTTTCTCAGGTTTAAGTCCTGCGACAGGGAGCTTGCCGCTGAATTTGAAGAAGTATCGGAAGGGCTGTGCGCATGCTTTGACAGGGTGTTTACATCCTATGAAAAAAACTATGTTGTCGACCATCTTTTTGTCAGCGGAAAAACTCTTATCGGATATACATCAAAAAAGAGTTTTCCGGAGAGTGATTTTGAGAAACATATAGGTTCATATCTTAAGGCCGAGGGATATAAGGATATGACCATCAAGGTATTTGAGGATAAGGATAAATACCTTGAGAGGTTGTCATCATTTAAAGGTATCGAAGCCGGAGAGAGGGAAGCCGGTATTATGAATGTCCTTCTTTCAATTTCCCTGTAAGAGGTTTTTATGCAAAGCTTTACAATCGGTAAAAATCAGGCCGGACAGCGCTTTGACAAATTTCTTGTCAAGTATCTGCCGGGGGCTCCAAAAAGTCTGCTCTATAAACAGCTTCGAAAAAAGAATATAACTCTCAATAAAAGAAAGGCTGAGGGAAGCGAGATACTTAAAATCGGAGATGTTGTCGAGAGCTTCTTTTCCGATGAAACCTTTGAAAAATTTTGTAATGTGTCTTTTGATAAAGAAAAAACCTCTGAAAAAGATAAATACAGCGATACAGATAATCCTTCATTAAGTCGTTTAAATAAAGAAAATAATAAAACAGATAATAAAAAAGACTCCGGAAAAAAGAACCCGTCAGTGGTCTATGAGGACATGAATATTATTATAATAAATAAGCCCGTGGATATGCTTTCCCAGAAGTCAAAAGAAGAGGATTATTCCGTAAATGACTGGCTTATTGAGTACTGTTTAAATACGGGGAAAATCACCGAAAAGGAATTAAAGACCTTTAAACCTTCAATATGCAACCGGCTTGACAGAAATACAAGCGGTCTGCTTATCTGCGGATGCAGTCTAAAGGGCCTTCAGGTAATGTCTGAGTTTATACGTGAGGGCAGGATAGAAAAGTATTATCTTACTATCTGCCACGGCGTGATAGATAAGGCTTTCAGTGCAAAAGCCCTGCTCAAAAAAAATCAGTCGGCTAATAAGTCCGGTATTGAAAATATTGAAGTATATGACTATAGAGGCATCCCGGAAAATGAGAATGATATTAAAAGTAAACCTGCAAATAAACACAAGAAAGATAATAACAGTTCCCCTAAGGGAGAGATTATAATTACTGATTTTAAGCCGGTTAAAGTCTTTGAAAATGCAACACTTCTTGAGGTCAATCTCCATACAGGCAAATCCCATCAGATAAGGGCGCAGTTATCCGCCCTCGGACACCCCATATTGGGTGACAGAAAATACGGCTGTGATTTTGAGGATAAAAAGAAATACGGACTTGATAACCAGCTTTTGCAGGCATATAAGCTGGTTTTTCCGGATATGATATCGGATGAAGACTTTGCCGGTTTAAAGGGCAGAGTGATCGAGATAAAGCCCTCGCCGGACTTTGAAAAAGCCATAAGTAAGCTCGGTTAAAAAGGCTTTTATGTTTCTGTTTTATGTTTTTAAAAAAGTAAATTAAAAAAATGGACAGCAGCAAGCAAAACAGAAAAAAGATAATAATCATCGGAGGAGGAGTCGCGGGACTAAGCGCCGGCATATTCGCCCAGAAAGCCGGATACGATTCGGTCATCTACGAAAAGAACGGTATCGCGGGTGGAAGCCTTAGCGGATGGTACCGTGAGGGTTACGCCATAGATAACTGTATACACTGGTTTACGGGTACGGAGAAAGGCACGATGACAAACGATCTCTGGCGTGAGCTGGGGGTTATTGATGATAACACAAGTATCGTCAAAAGGGATTATTTCTGGGCCTCGGAATACTACGGTGAAGTGGTTCATCTCTGGCCGGATGCGGAAAAGACAAGGGCTGAGATGTTAAGGCTTGCCCCGAAGGATGCGGATGAGATAAATGCCTTTATCGACTTTGCCTGTATAGCAAATGATGCTGTAAGCTTTGCCAAAAACAGCCCCGGAGAAATCGTTGAGAGCATTAATTCCGTTCGCAAAATTATCCCTCCAAAGGAGTTTTTAAAAAAATCCATTCAATATCTCGGCATGACAAATATTACCTGGGCGAAGCGCTTTAAAAGTCCCCTTCTAAGGAGTCTTATTCTTGATTTTTGTCCCGGAGAATACGAGGCATACTGGCTTATCCTGTCCTACAGCTTTTACCTTGCTGGCAACGGGGATATTATTGAGGGCGGCTCCATCAAGGTCGCAAATACTCTTATCGAAAACTATAAAAAGGCCGGAGGAACGCTGGTAACGGGATGTCCCGTATCAAAAATAAAGCTGTCCAAGGCTGTGTACATTCCGGTTATATCGGATAAGGAATACAGGGAGACGGAAGATACAGACGAATCAAATAAGATACTGGACCGGAAGGTAAAGGGCATATACCTTGAAAACGGAGAGTTTGTTACTGCCGATTATTATATTGTTGCCTGCGATGTTAATTACGCATTTAACGAGCTTATCGGTAAAAAATACGCTCCATTGTCCCTTAAGGAGATTTATAAGGACCACCTTAAATACACATTTTATTCTGCCTTTCAGATTGCTTTTGCGGTGGAGAGTGAATTCGACGAGGTTCCGGATTCCCTTACCTTTCCCTGCAGTCTTATCGAGGTCGGATTTCAAAAGGTAAAAAGGATAGGCGTAAAGAACTACAGAAAATACGGGGATTATATCGCCCCGAAGGGTCACACGGTTATCCAGGTATCCATAGATCAATACGAAAAGGATTTCAGGTATTGGCAAAGGCTGTATGAGAAGGATCCCGAAGATTATGCCCGGGTAAAGAAAAATATTGCTCTTGCGGTGCTTGGAGAAATCGAAAAAAGATTTCCCAAAGAAGAGGGCAGGATAAGGCTTCTAGATGTATGGACCCCATATTCCTACAAAAAAAGAAATAACGACACATACGGTTCGTATATGCGTTTTATTACCACCGCACTCTCGGTAAATGCTTTTTTGCCACAGGATATAAAGGGAATAAGCAATGTTTTTCTTGCCGGTCACTGGCTTAAATATCCCGGGGGACTTCCCACGGCGGCGCAGACAGGCAAGGATGCTGTGGGGCTTATTACCGCGGCGGAAGAAAAGAAGGACATCGTAAAGGATACCATTAAAAAAATAGTTAACGAGATCATCGTTTAAGGTGGACAGTTAAATGGCTACATGGAAATCAAGGGGGCTAAGGGGCTCCACATTGGAGGAGATGATAAACCGCACCAATGAAAGATATCTTGAGAGCGGACTTGCTCTTATCCAGAAAATCCCCACCCCCATAACTCCGATAAATATAGATAAGGATACGAGGCATATAACCCTTGCCTACTTCGACCAGAAAAGTACCGTGGATTATATCGGTGCCGTCCAGGGAATTCCTGTTTGCTTTGACGCGAAGGAATGCGCCGCCGATACCTTTGCTCTCCAGAATATTCATGAACATCAGGTTCAGTTTATGAAGGATTTTGAAAAGCAGGGTGGAGTGGCTTTCTTTCTCATCTATTTTACGGGCAGAGATGAGCTTTATTACCTTCCTCTTGAGATGCTCCTTTTCTTTTGGGACAGGGCAAAGGAGGGGGGAAGGAAGAGTTTCAGGCACGATGAACTAAATCCTGATTATATTATCCCGAAAACAGGAGATGTGCTTGTTCCCTATCTCGACAAATTGCAGCAGGATCTTAACGACAGACCTTAGATAACCGCCGGGAATATATTTTATCGAAATATTTTTTCGCTTACCGAATAAAATATTGACAAGTCCTTATTTTATGCGTATACTAACACTAATTTAGTTATTTATCATTGTAACACGCTACTACGCTAAAGTGTTCTGGAGGCTTTATGAACAATAATTTACTTCATACCCCTGAGGGAGTAAGAGATATATATGGGAAAGAATTTTCCGATATGGCTTATGTTGAAGATAAACTGGGAAGCCGTATTGATTCCTTCGGATACAGCAGGGTGCAGACCCCGACCTTTGAATTCTTTGATGTTTTTTCCAAGGAGGTCGGGACCATTCCCAGCAAGGAGCTTTATAAATTCTTTGACAAGGAGAACAACACCCTTGTTTTAAGACCCGATTTTACACCATCTATCGCAAGATGCGCCGCGAAATATTTTATGGAGAGCAATGAGCCCTTAAGGTTTTCATATCTCGGAAGCGCCTTTACAAGAACGGATTCCCTCCAGGGAAAGCTCTCTGAGGCAACACAGCTGGGCGCCGAGTTTATCGGGGACCCTTCCGTATTTGCGGACGGTGAAGTTATAGCCCTTGCGATACTTTCCCTTAAGGATGTGGGTTTAAAGGATTTCAGGGTAAGTATCGGACATATTGATTATTTTAAGGGGCTTTGCGAGGAGGCCGGAATAGATGAGGAGACCGAGCTTGAGCTAAGGAGCCTTATATCCGGAAAAAACAGATTTGCGGCTACAAATCTTATAGAGGAGAAGAATATTTTATCTCCTTACAGGGAAAAGCTTATTGCCATAGCCGATTCATTTTTGGACCCCTATTCACTTTCAAAAGCAAAGGAAGATGTTACAAGCGAGCGCTCCATAGCCGCCATACAGCGCCTTGAAATGCTTTATGAGGTACTTCGAAGATACGGGGTGGAGGAGTATGTATCCTTTGACCTCGGTATGCTGAGCAAATATAATTATTATACCGGAGTTATTTTCAGGGTATATACCTACGGCATCGGAAAGCCGATAGTAAAAGGCGGAAGATATGATAATCTCTTAAAGCATTTCGGTAAGAATGCTCCCGCCATTGGCTTCGGGCTCCAGATAGATGACATTCTCGAGGCTTTAAATTCCCAGGGAGCGGAGCTTCCGGAGGCCGAGGACAGTATCATGATTATCTACAATCCTCTTGATATCGAGGAATACGGGAAGGCTCTTGATAAGGCGCAGGAGCTTCGGAAACAGGGTAAGAGAGTGATCCTTAACGCAAAGAACTGATTTACAGAGGAAATATTATGAGTAATGACAGATATCTGACCTTTGCCCTGGGCAAAGGAAGGCTTGCCAATAAAACCATGGAGCTTTTGGAGAGCATAGGTATAACCTGTGAGGAGATGAAGGATAAGGAGTCCAGAAAGCTTATTTTCGTAAATGAAGATTTAAAGCTAAAGTTCTTCCTTTCAAAGGGACCCGATGTTCCGACTTATGTGGAATACGGAGCCGCCGATATCGGGGTGGTGGGTCTTGATACGATAATGGAAGAAAACCGCAATGTGTATGAGGTGCTGGATCTGGGCTTCGGCAAATGCAGAATGTGTGTATGCGGACCGGAATCAGCCCGGGAGCTTTTGCAGCATCACGAAAGGATCAGGGTGGCAAGCAAGTACCCGAGAATCGCCCGGGAGTATTTTTATGAAAAAAAGCATCAGACCGTGGATATTATTAAGCTCAACGGATCTGTAGAGCTCGGGCCCATCGTGAATCTTACGGATGTTATCGTTGATATTGTGGAAACCGGCTCCACACTCCGGGAAAACGGGCTTACGGTGCTGGAGGAGATAGTACCTCTTTCCGCAAGGATGATCGTCAATCCGGTAAGCATGCAGATGGAGAATGAAAGGATACGCGACATCGTAACAAGGCTCAAGGATAAATTATAGTTTTCAGGTAATAAAATAAACAAGGAGTATGAAGAATGAAGATCGTAAAACTCACTGACGATACAAAGAATCAGATATTGCAAAATCTCTTAAAGCGCTCCCCAAGCCAGTATACGGAGTATGAGGCTACAGTAAACGAGATCATTGGCAATGTAAGAAATAACGGGAATGAGGCTCTGTTTGAATACACAAAAAAGTTTGATGGATACGAGCTTACGGAAGAAAATATTCTTGTTACAAGACAGGAGATCGACGAGGCATATTCAAAGCTTGACAAAGAGTTTATCGATGTTTTAAAGGAGGCCGCCGAAAATATAAGGTCATTCCATGTAAAGCAGCTTCGCAATTCATGGTTTGATTCAAAGGAGGACGGTTCACTTCTTGGAATGAAGATTACGGCGATCGACCGCGCCGGAGTTTATGTACCCGGAGGAAAGGCCGCATATCCAAGCAGCGTTCTTATGAATGTTATCCCCGCAAAGGTTGCTGGAGTCCGTGATATAATAATGACAACACCGCCGGGAAAGACCGGTGTTATTAATCCCGGCACTCTTGTTGCGGCCGATATAGCCGGGGTTGACAGGATATACAAGGCAGGGGGTGCACAGGCTGTAGCTGCCATGGCCTTTGGAACCGAAAGTATACCTAAGGTCGATAAGATAACCGGTCCCGGCAATATTTTCGTTGCCCTTGCAAAGAAAGCAGTGTACGGTCATGTAAGCATTGATTCCATCGCAGGTCCCAGCGAGGTTATGGTCCTTGCGGACGAAACCGCCAATGCGCACTATGTTGCCGCCGACCTTCTAAGCCAGGCAGAGCATGACGAGCTTGCAAGCGCAATACTTGTCACCACCTCTGAAAAGCTTGCGGAGGATGTAAATATTGAGATCGAAGGATACCTTAAAAAGCTGGAGAGAGCGGATATAATCCGTAAATCCCTTGATAATTACGGATATATTCTACTTGCGGATAATCTGCAGGACGGAATAGATGCGGTCAATGAGATTGCTTCGGAACACCTTGAGATACTTACCTCTAATCCCTTTGATACCATGACAAGGATTAGAAATGCCGGAGCTATCTTCCTTGGTGAGTATTCCTCGGAGCCGCTTGGAGACTATTTTGCGGGTCCCAACCATATACTTCCAACAAATGGAACAGCCAAGTTTTTCTCTCCCGTAAATGTTGATGACTTTATTAAAAAGACCAGCATAATCTCGTATTCCAGGGAGGCGCTGGAGAAGGTTCACAGGCAGATCGAGCTCTTTGCAAGAAGCGAGGGATTAACCGCACACGAGAATTCGATCGCGGTAAGGTTTGAGAATAACAGTCAGTCATAAAAGGGTATTCTTTATATAAGAAATTGTAAAAATCTTGTAACCCGGAAAGGAATAATATGAGAAAAGCTTCGATAAACCGCAAGACTAAGGAAACGGATATAAGCCTTTCGCTTTCGCTTGATGGAAGCGGTAAGAATAATATCGATACCGGTATAGGATTCTTTGATCACATGCTTGAGGGCTTTTCAAAGCACGGATTTTTTGACCTTGATGTTAAGATAGACGGAGACTTGAGGGTCGACGGACATCACAGCGTAGAGGACTGCGGTATCGTGCTTGGAAACGCCATAAAAGAGGCGGTGGGTGACAAGGCCGGAATAAAGAGATACGGATATTTTGTCCTTCCCATGGACGAGGTACTTGTGCTGTGCGCGGTGGACCTTTGCGGAAGACCCTATCTTAATTTTGATTATGAATTCAAAGCTCCCATGGTGGGGGATTTTGATACGGAGCTTGTCCACGAATTCTTTTACGCGGTTTCATACAGCGCCGCCATGAACCTCCACATAAAGGTTTTGGACGGCGGCAATGCACACCATGTCATAGAGGCGATGTTTAAGGCCTTTGCAAAGGCTCTTGATATGGCGGTAAGCGCCGAACCCAGGGTTGAGGGTGTGCTTTCCACAAAGGGAGCGCTGTAGACTGTGATTTAAGCACCGCTTTATTCAGAGATATTTTTAATTAATTAATATTTTAGGAGACTGCTTTAAATGTTCATTAAGAAATTTGTTCCCTGCATATATCTTTATAAAACATTTGCCGTAAGGGGACTTGACGATACTACCGTTGTTGAAACCGATCCCATAAGACTGGTTCATGAATACATGGAAAACGGTGCGGACGAGATAATCGTTTTTGATATGTCCGTTACGGATGAAGAGCACGAGGAGGCTCTCGATTCAATAAAGGAGATTGCGAGGGAATCTGAGGTCGATGTTATCGGCGGCGGAAATGTAAAGCGCATGGAGGATATCAAAAAGCTTCTGTACGCAGGATGCGCAAAGGCAATCCTTGATTATGACATTCCCTCAAACATAGAAATAACCGAGGAGGTTTCTCTAAAATTCGGCAGGGAAAAGCTTATTGCCTGCTTTAACGACCCGGTCGTTATCTCGGAGAATATCGAACTTATAGATAAATATGTTTCATCCCTTATTCTTATGAATCCTCATAAGATAAGGGAGACGATATCCGTAACCGGACTTCCTTTTATCGTACAGATAAACCAGGTTGCGCTCAATAAGCTTCTGGAGATATTTGCATATCCGTCGGTAAGCGGTGTTACAGGTAACACGATAAATGATAATGTGGCGGAAATCGGGACTTTAAAGAATCTTTGCATTGAAAACGATATTCCGATAGTATCCCTTAAGTCGGCATATACCTGGGATATGTTTAAACTGGGACCTGACGGACTTGTGCCGGTCGTTGTCCAGGATTATCGCACGGACGAGGTACTCATGGTGGCGTATATGAATCAGGAGGCCTTTGAGAACACGCTTCTTACCGGCAAGATGACATATTACAGCAGAAGCCGCAATGAGCTTTGGATAAAGGGGGAGACAAGCGGTCACTACCAGTATGTCAAGTGCCTGACCGCCGACTGCGACATGGATACCATACTTGCCAAGGTTTCCCAGATCGGAGCCGCCTGCCATACAGGTGCGAGAAACTGCTTCTTTAACGAGATCACAAAGAAGGATTATCAGGAGCCCGACAATCCGCTTATGGTATTTGAGCAGGTATTTGATGTGATAAAGGACCGCAAGATTCATCCCAAGGAAGGCTCCTATACAAATTATCTTTTTGATAAGGGAATTGACAAGATACTTAAAAAGCTTGGTGAGGAAGCCACCGAGATCGTTATCGCCGCAAAAAATCCCAATGCCAATGAGGTAAAATATGAGATAAGCGATTTCCTTTATCATATGATGGTACTAATGGTTGAGAAGGATGTGAGCTGGGAGGATATAACCACCGAGCTTGCCAATCGTTAGAAAGTCTCCATAAACTCAAGGCAGAAATTTTGATATTTATTGCCTCCAAATTTATTGTATTTTACCCAATCCCTAAAATATTATGGTATAATGAATACATAATTTTTTAGGGATTATTTATGCGATATTTTTGGGAAACTGAGCTTGCACTTTCCGACGATATTCTTATGAAGATAGAAAAGCCGGAAAGGTATATCGGACACGAGGTTAATTCGGTCTACAAGGACCCGGACGATGTTCGGGTTCGTTTTGTAATGTGTTTTCCGGATGTGTACGAGATAGGAATGTCACATCTTGGAATACAGATCTTATATGACATGTTCAATTCCTTTGAAGATGTCTGGTGTGAAAGGGTTTATTCTCCCTGGGTGGATCTTGATAAGATCATGCGGGAAAAGGGTATCCCTCTTTTTGCGCTGGAGTCCCAGCAGCCTGTTAAGAATATGGATTTTCTTGGTATAACCATTCAGTATGAAATGTGCTATACAAATATTCTGCAGGTTCTTGATCTTTCAGGAATTCCTTTATTATCCAAAGACAGAGATGAGGACTGCCATATAGTTATCGGTGGCGGCCCCTGTACATACAATCCCGAGCCCATAGCGGATTTCTTTGATATGTTTTATATCGGCGAGGGAGAAACGAGGTATCGCGAATTACTCGATCTTTACGAGGATTGTAAGGATAAAAAACTTGGCCGTAAAGAATTTTTAAGACGGGCAGCAAAAATCCCCGGAATGTATGTTCCGTCCATGTATGAGGTTTCCTACAATGAGGACGGGACAATAAAATCTTTTACTCCGAAGGAGGAAGGCATTCCGAAAACGATAATGAAGGAGGTTGTCAAAAACCTTTCGGATACTTATTATCCTCTGAAGCCTGTTGTTCCGTATATAAAATGTACACAGGACAGGATCGTGCTTGAAATAATGAGAGGCTGTATAAGAGGATGCCGGTTCTGCCAGGCGGGAGAGCTTTACAGGCCTGTACGGGAAAGGGATGTTGAGGTCCTTAAAAAATATGCTCTTGAGATGATGAAAAATACCGGATACGACGAGATCTCATTAAGCTCCCTTTCCTCCAGCGATTACTCGAAATTACCGGAATTATTGGATTTTCTTCTTGAAGAATGCTCAAAGAGACATGTGAATATTACATTGCCCTCCCTTAGGATAGATGCCTTTTCGCTTGATGTAATGAGCAAGGTTCAGGATGTAAAAAAGACCAGTCTTACCTTTGCTCCCGAGGCAGGCTCTCAAAGGCTCCGGGATATTATAAACAAAGGTCTTACGATGGATGACATAATCGCAGGCTCCACGGAGGCTTTTTTAGGCGGATGGAACAAGGTTAAGCTGTATTTTATGCTGGGTCATCCCTTCGAGACTGATGAGGATATAAGGGGCATAGCGGAGCTTGCAAACGAGATTGCCGCTACATTTTTCGATGTTGTGCCGAAGGAAAAAAGAGTAAACGGCAAGATACAGATTACGGTAAGTACCGCATTTTTTGTCCCGAAGCCCTTTACCGCGTTTCAGTGGGCGCCCCAGTGCAGCAAGGATGAGTTTATTACAAAGGCTTATGCCTGCAGAACCGCCATCACAGAACAGCTCAACCAGAAATCCATTAAATATAACTGGCATGATGCGGATCTCAGCGTTCTCGAGGGAGTTCTTGCAAGAGGTGACAGAAAGGTTTCGGCCGTTATAGCCGATGTCTATAAAAAGGGAAGCTTTTTCGAGGCCTGGACGGAGTATTATAAGCATGACAGATGGCTTGAAGCATTTGAAGAGAATGGAATAGATCCGGACTTTTATACCTGCAGGACAAGAGCCGACGATGAGATATTCCCATGGGATTTCCTTTCCTGCGGTGTTAATAAGGAATTTCTTTTGCGCGAGTGGCACAGAGCCCAGAAGGGCGAGGTTACTCCAAACTGTAAGGAAATGTGTTCGGGCTGCGGCGGTGCGCAGTTCGGTATAGGAATATGTTTTGCCGGCAGATGATCTTAAGACCGAATAACCTGTTAATATTTCAAGCAGTTTAAATCAGAGGTTGGTTATGTTTGAATTCCTGAGAAAAGAACAACTTAATCTTATGCTTATTCTTATCGGAATATGTGTACTACTTGCATTTTTCGTTCTTCTTTCAAATGTGCTTTCAACAAGAAGAAAGATCGCGCTTATCCTGATGAATATAAGCGGAGCCCTGCTTCTTACCGCCGACCGGTTTTCCTATATCTACAGAGGGGACTTAAGCGAGGTTGGTTATTATATGGTCAGAATATGCAATCCACTTGTATATTTTATGACCATGTTTATAATCAATATGTTTAATCTGTACCTTGAGGATTTGTATATAAACGAAGGCGGTCTTAAAAAAATACCGTTAAGGCTCCGTATAAGTGGAGTTTTATTCATTGTAGGCACGGTTTTTCTTATTATCGGCGTGGCTACGCATCTGTTTTATTCCTTTGATGAACAGAACAGATATCAGAGATCCCCTTATTTTCTTCTCAGTTATGTATTTCCGCTTATCATTGTTATCATACAGTTTACGGTCATTATCCAGTATAGAAAACTGCTCAGCAGGCTTATCTATATATCGCTTCTTTTATTCTCAATCATTCCCGTTACAGCTACGCTGATCCAGGTATTTGCCTACGGATTATCGCTGACAAATATATCTGTTATCGGAACCGTAATAATAATATACATTTTTTCACTTCTTGATCTGAACGATCAGGTAAAAAATGCAAATGAATTAAAGATCGGTGCCTTGAAAAATGAACAGAAGAAATTAAGGCTCCTTTTTGAGGAGACGGCAGAAGCCCTTGTTGCCGCAATAGATGCCAAGGATAAGTATACCCATGGTCATTCCGCGAGAGTAGCCGAGTATTCCGAAAAGCTCGCAAGACTTGCCGGTAAAAGTGATGAGGAGGTCGAAGAGGTTTACTATTCGGCGCTGCTGCATGATGTTGGAAAGATCGGTATTCAGGATACCATAATCAACAAGGAAGGCAAGCTAACCGAAGAAGAATTCAGCATTATCAAGACGCATCCTGTTATCGGAAAGCAGATTCTTTCGAGCATTGAGCAATCCCCCTATTTGAGCATCGGGGCAAATTATCATCATGAGAGATATGACGGCAAGGGTTACCCCGAGGGATTAAAAGGAGAGGATATCCCTGAGATAGCAAGGATTATCGCTGTTGCCGACGCGTATGATGCCATGACCTCAAAGAGAAGCTATCGTGATCCTATCCCCCAGCAAAGGGTCCGTGAGGAACTTGTCAAGGGTATGGGTTACCAGTTTGATCCGGAATACGCGAAGCTTATGGTTCATCTCATCGACCTTGATCTTGAGTATTCGATGAAGGAGCATGAGGAGATAAAGGAGCTTGCAGGCAAAGATGAGCTTTTATGTACCGATTACCGCAAGGAGGTATCTGAAGGCATTTTTGTCAATGAAAATCCTATTACAATTAAATTAAAGAGCGTACAGACATCGGATGAGCCGACGGGCGATGATATTCCCAGCATGATCATGTTCGATTCACTTGATTCAAGAGTTCACAGTGAACAGAAAAAGATCGAGGATATGCTTTATATGGAGTACGGCACTATCTGCTTTGACGGTAAAACGGAATGTCTGGCTGCAAGAAAGATAGAAACGGAAATTGATACTGTTTCCGACAAATCTTTTACCGGAAAGACTGTATCTTACAAGATTGTTGCCTTCAGGGTAAAAGACCATGCGGTTATAAGGATAAGCGACGGATATAAGGATGTGTCACATACAATAGCGCTTCCGGACAACTCACATTTCCTGTATCTTTCCCTTACCGGCAGAAATTGTCATATAACAGATGTCAATATTATAAAATCCGAGGAAACTGTAGATGAATCCGTGATAAAGCGCATTGCTGACAAGATCAGCTATATCGATGTTCCCGCCGGAGACATTCCCAATGTCCAGGCTGATACCTGGAGGTCTGCTACATCCCGGGGGATTCCGCTTACGGATGGCTTAAAGATCACATATCACGCAAAGTCACTTCCGACTTCGAGGCTTATATGGCATTGTTCTTTTCTTAGTATTTATACCTCGGATGATGGAACCGTAAACGGAAATAATTTCAGGGAATTCGCGTTTATAAGACTTGACGGCGAGAGCTGGGATGAGGAAGAATTGTCCGAGAATGTTATCTATACAAACAAGGACGAAAGCTTTGAAGACTGGAATTCATGGAGACTTAAAAACAAAGAAGGTGTGGATTGCAGCGTCAGCGTAAAGTTTAAAAACAATATGATCACGGTATTCACAGAGGATGCCGGCCTTTCGGCAAAGAATGTTACAAAGCTTCTCGGAGAGACCGGTCCGTTATATATTGCGATAACCGGTGATGAATGCGCTATAACAAATATAAGGATACACAATAAATAAATATGTCGGAAAATAAAGAATATTACGATTACAGAGTAAGGTTTTCCAAGCACGGAGCAATCCGTTATATCGGTCATCTCGATGTGATGAGATATTTCCAGAAGGTATTAAGGCGGGCCGAGGTGGATGTAGCTTACACAAACGGTTTTTCACCTCACGAGATAACAACTTTTGCCCAGCCCCTGGGTGTGGGCATCGAGAGTGACGGCGAATATATGGATGTCCGTATGAATTCATATATTTCTTGTGGTGAGTTAAGGGATAAGATCAATAACAATTCCGTTCCCGGAATACAGGCAATATCTGTTAAAAGGCTTCCTCCGAAATCCGGCAACGCTATGGCCAGTGTAGCCGCTGCGGAGTATTATATCGGCTTTAAAGAGGGAAAAGAACCAGGCCTGCTTGCCGGTAATGCATTTGATGCTCAAAGGATAACTGAGCTTATTAATGCGTTTCTTTCCCGGCCCGAGATTATCCTTCAAAAGGAGGGAAAAAACGGTTTAAGGGAAGTGGATATAAAGGAGAGGATTTATACTTTTGAGTGGGATACTGCCGAGAAATGTTTCCATATCATTGTGGACGCTTCCAGCGGTTATAATATTAAGCCTCTTTCACTAATGGAGCTTTTTATGAGCTTTAATGACGATAGTCTAAAGGAGAACTCTCTTTTAATCTACAGAGCGGATACATACACAAGGGATGAGGTCGGGGAGCTGATTTCCATGGGACTTATCGGTACGGAGGAATAAACGGATTTCTTCCGGAATTTTTTCCGGAGATTTCTTTCTGAAAATTCTTTCGGAGTAATCAGAAAACGGATTATGAGCAGAAGTATTGCAACAAGACCGGAGACGGTTGACTCAAATGAATTACATAATATCTGCAACGCCGAAGCCGGAAGGCTGTTGATCGGTAAAGCAGGCGGTTACTATTCTTTTTTTCTTTTTTCCGGTGGTAGACTTACCTGTATAAAGGCTCTGTGCGAAGATTCCAGGGCGGATGAGATAATAATAGCAAGGATAATGAATATTAAAAAGGAGCTTGGAGCTGCCTTTTTAAGGATTTCGGAGGATACGGAGGCCTTTATAAAGTTATCCAATATTCCGGAGAGATACATGCCGGTTAAGCAGGGAGACCTTATTCCGGTAAGGATCATTTCGGAGGATCAAAAAGGTAAGCGTATTTCCGTTACCGCAAAGATTGGAAAAAAACTTATCCCTGAAGGCTGGGAGCACAAATCCGCCTATACGGTTTTGGCTAAAAAGGATAATCCCCTGAAAAGCTATATTCTTAAAAGCTTTGCACCGGAGGATTTTGCCAAGATAATAACCGGGGATGCTGAAGTTTTTTCTTTGTTAAAGGATGAAGAGATTTATGGATGCAGGGCGGAGCTGTATACCGATGAAAAGCTTTCCCTTAGTAAACTGTATTCATTAAAAACTAGAATAAGCGAAGCTTTATCCCAAAAGGTATATTTAAAAAGCGGCGCTTATCTTGTTATCAACCGTACCGAAGCCTTAACTGTTATAGATGTAAACTCCGGCAAGAATACTCCTTCAAAAAAAACAGACAGAAACGAGATCATCTTCGATATAAATAATGAAGCCGCAAAGGAAATCGCTATACAGCTTAAGCTCCGAAACATAAGCGGAATGATACTTGTCGATTTTATAAATATGGAGCCGGAGGATGATGCACGGCGCTTGATAGAAGCGATGGAAGAGTATGTAAGCGGCGATAAGGTAACTGTAAAGGTAATAGATATAACCCCTCTCGGGATTATGGAGCTTACCCGTCAAAAGACGGATAAACCCCTGGAAGAGATAAAGGATATTCTAAGCGATTATTTAAATTAAAGGTCTTTTCCTTTTACTTTTAATTTCGAGTTTTTAGTAGAGATTTTTGTATGGAATAACGGATATTAATCAGCTTTCATCTATATTTTTTCGCCAGTTTCTTGTCTTGTTTGCAACGGATTCAAAGGCCTTCGCATATATATTCGTGGTATTAAGGCTTGAGTGTCCCATACGCTGCTGCAGGGCAAGAATATCTCTTTCCACCCTGTAAAACTCCATTGCAAAGCTTGAACGGAGCTTGTGGGGACTGATTGTTCCGGCTTTTTCCGGCAATGCTGCGTTTACATATTTTGGAACGATTTCCTGTATCTGTCTAATGGCAAGACGCTCACCTTTAAGAGTAACAAAGAGAGGTTCCTTGGGACCGCAGGAGAGTGGTGTAACAATCTGTTTCTCATCAAGATAGTCCTGTATGTATTCAGCCGATTCATCGGAGAAATAAATTTTACTCTGTTTTCCGCCTTTTCTTGTAACAATAACGGAACATTCGTTTAAATCAAGATCCCCGTTGTCAATCCCGTTTAACTCGGAGACACGCATTCCGGTATCGAGAAATAAAAATATCATCGCAAGGTCCCGTTTTTCATAGTGTTTATGCCATGCCTGTTGCCTTGGCGTAAGACCGGTTCCGTATAATATGGTATTTATAAGTTTTTGCTGTTCCTCGCTTGTTAAAAAAATAACATAGTCCTTTTCCGGAATTTTTATCTTTTGAGCCCCGGACACCGGATTATAATCAACTGCACGAAGCGTATCTGTGAGATATTTGTAAAATGAGGAAATGGCGCTTCGCACGCGGGCCGTGGCTCTGATCTGGTGGCGATCCGAATATATTTCAATGAATTTATCCATATCATAAGCCGAAATCCGTCCAAAATCAGACGGCTTAATATTTCTTTTTTCGAGCTTATTAAAATACGGATGATTCTGGATCATCCAATCGATAAAATGGTTAAGATCTCTTGCATAACCGATTCTTGTACTCAAAGCACGCTCATTTTTACGGCCGATAAAATAATCCTGACAAAACTCCGGAAGCTCGTCAACAAGTTCGATAAGCACAGATGAGTCTCGTTTTTTTTCAAGCATTAAATGTACCTCTGCATTAATTGTATAAATGTATCGATTGCAAATAATTGTATCGACATAAACTAAATAGCGATCAAAAGTAAATTAATAAGTCCATTGATCAAATATGTAATAAAAAGGGCTATAGATGTATTATAGCATAAAATCCATATAAAGTACACGCAAAATATAAATTTTACGCATACTTTTATAACTTAATTTACACTCTCATACAGTACATAAATCATCAACTAGTCAGTATTTACATGATTTTTACATGATTTCGGTGGAATCTAAAATGATCGTAAAAGGTCCGTCATTTAACAATGAGACCTTCATATCTGCACCAAAAGAACCTGTTTGAACATTCGGGACCTGCTTACGGCATTCGGAAACAATATACTCATAAAGCTCATTAGCCATATCGGGAGCCCCGGCCAGGGTAAAGCCCGGACGGTTTCCATGCCTGCAGTCTGCATATAAAGTAAACTGGCTTATAAGCAATAATGAACCATTGACTGTGGCGAGATCAAGGTTAATGCGGTCATTCTCGTCATCAAATATCCTTAAGCCGATAAGCTTCTTTATCATCTTATCCGCAATCTGTTTTGTATCCGTGGCTGCAATACCGATAAGTACAAGAAAGCCTTTATCGATGCTTCCGACGGTTTTACCTTCTATATCTACCTGTGCATGAGTAACACGCTGAACGACAAATTTCATTTATATTTGGATCCTTTATTTTTCCTTATTTTCCTTGCGCTTTCTTATTTTTTCCCTTATGGAGGTTACAAAAGGAATCCTCTTCTTGCTCTTCTCTTTTGCGAAGGGCTTTTTTGATTCAGGCACAACAGTAACGGGTTCTCCGTTATCATCTATGGAAATAAGATCAACATAATCCTTGGTGTGGTGAGGAAGATCTTTCTTCTTAAGTCTGTTCCTTGACCATGCTTTAATTCCCGCGTAGATAACCGCAAATACAGGTATTCCGAGTATCATTCCCGCTACTCCGAAGAAGCCGCCGAATAAAGTGATGGAAAAGATGACCCAAAAGCCCTCAAGTCCGGTAGAATCTCCAAGGATCTTAGGACCGATAACATTTCCGTCAATCTGCTGTAGGATAAGTATAAATATGACGAAAAATACCATGTTGAGCGGGTGCATGGGGTCGACTACGAATATCAGCAGCGCACTGGGAATCGCTCCGATAAAGGGACCGAAATATGGTATTATATTCGTCACACCGACAAATAAGCTTACAAGCCCCGCATAAGGGGTTTGAAGTATTGTGGTTCCTATAAAGCAAAGAATACCGATTATAATGGAATCTACTATCTTTCCGCCCAGAAAGCCTATAAAGGTCTTGTGGGTAAATCGGAATGCATAAATGATATTGTTGGCCGTTTTCCTCTTAAATATCGTATATGTAAGCTTTTTGCTCCTTCCGGCAAACTTCTCTTTCCCCGAAAGCAGATATATGGAGATAATGATACCGATTATAACATTGAGAAGTCCGCCGAAAAATTTCCCTACTTTTCCGATAACATTTCCAAGTATCGGAAGGACCATATCGAAATCAACGGATCCGTTCTGGTTGATAAAGGGAGCGACCTGTGAAATAAAGGAAAAAGTAAGTATATCATCATTCAACCATGTCTCAAGATTTTCAGAAGAAACTCCGACGAGATTGATAATATTCTCCTTTAAACTCGGGTTTTTCTCAAGGGTCTTATTTGCCCATACCTGTATGTTGGATACATAGGTTCCGAGGTTGTCCGCAATGTTTTTGATCGAAGGCACTATCTGGCTTATCATTAAGTAAGTCAGCCAGAATACGATTGCTATGGCTAAAACAATTGTAAGAAAAATACATATTCCACGGATAAGCTTGTCTCTTTTTTCACTCTTCTTGAATTTAGTCTTGTCAAAAAGAGGCGTAATAAGCTTGCTCTCGAAAAAATTAAGCAGCGGGGTTAACAGATAGGCAATGATCATTCCCACAAAAACAGGCATCAAAACCTTGTTCAGGGATTTAAAGAAACCATACACCACACTGATATTTGTAAGGAGCAGATAGACGGCGATACATGCAACAACAGTTAAAAAGCCGGTCAGCCCCCATAGAAAATACCTATTGGAGAAAAGCTTTTTATCTGAGGAATAATCCTTATATCTGCTGTGATCCTCAAAATTATTGTCAGTTTTTTTATTGTTCTTATCGACTGAATTGGACTCCATCTGTTTACTCCGATCAACTACTATAAAAAATTACTTCTTTGCTCCGGTAACGGGATCAAAATAATACTGCACACCGGCTATGGTACAATGTCCCTTCGCCATAAGTCCGGTAACAGGATCATAATAATATGTATTGCCGACCTGATCGGGATATAACCTGCTGAGTTCTTCGCCCTGTATGGTAAGCCATCCCTTATACATCTTACCTTCCGCATCATAACGAACCCATTTTCCGGTTCTGTTCTTCATACACTCATAGGCATAGGCGGACATCGCCGGAGAATTATTGGATCTGGCTTTTAACTCTGCATCAGAGCACTTTGACTCATCCTGGTAGATATATGGCATCCAGACCTCTTTATTTACAGCCTTTCCTCCGTTGTTTATGCTATCAAGCCAGTACCATCCATCGGATGCGTGGTCATAAATTTCACGTCCTCTTACAGTTCCGTCGCCAAGAACACCTTTTGTATCATCTGTGGTTCCCTGTCTTACACCACTCTCATACCAGTAGCTGTATTTTTTATCACTGATCCATGAACAGTCAAGAAGGCTTATGGAAAGCTTATACTCTGTCTGGCTTATGGTATTATTGTAGCTGGAGGTTGTAACACAAATATAGGAAATTCCGGCAGGTAATTCAAAGTTTGCAGTCATGGCATCCGCACGGTTAAATGCAGAGAGCAGCTTTGACTCAAGAGGGTTTTCGTTTTCATCCATTACCGAAATCATATAGTTACCGGAATCGGATACAGCATCATGGGTAAAAGTAAGCTTTACTCCGTAGCTGCTTCCGAGATTAATCTTATAGTAATCATAATCCGCAAATGTAATCTTTCCAATGGCATCGTTTCCGATGGTTATGGGATTTGCGTCTGCGATAGAATTATTGCTCTCGTTTTCCCATGCGTTTGATGTTTTATAATTCACAGTGAGCTTGTAATTAACTTCACTGAATAAACCTGTGGATTTAACTTCAATATAATATTTTCCTGCGGAAACACCGACATTTCCTCCCGAAACACTTCCGGTCTCATTTCCTGCATAAGTTGAATAAGCGAGCCCGTTCTGAAGATTATTACCATTTGCATCATAAAGAAAAGTCTCCCAGTAATTTACAGAGCTCTCAAGCTTTGTATGCTCAAAGACAAGATTAATGTAACCGGCCGCAGGTAATTCAACCTCATACCAGTCATGATCTATGGCATTGTATATATTTCCGTTGATTTCCTTATTGTAGCCTATGGGATTAGCGGTTTCGAGACTGTCGTTGCTCTCTTTCTCCCAACTGTCAATTGCTGTGTAATTTACTCTGAGCTTATAATTCTTATTACTGAAATTAACAGATGTAACTCTGATGTAATAAGAACCCTTTTCAAGTCCGTATTTTACGGATTCCTTTTCACTGCTGGTGTTACCTACGAAAGTAGAATCATAAAATATTTTTCCGTTCTCATTTTCCAATGTAATCTTCCAGAACTCGTTTGTGTTATCCACAAAATCATGGGTAAAAGATATGGAGACAAATCCGTCTGCTGGAAGAGTAAACTTATAGTCCCTGAATGATCCGCTGGATGTAAGATTACCGGAAACATCGGTATCTGTAGAAATAGTGACAGCGGATGACTTATTGACCACTGCTAAAGATGAAGAGCTTCCGAAGGCTGTAAAAAACATTACAGCTGTCAATAATGCGGAAATCAATAACCTGAATTTTTTCATTATTCTATTCTCCCTTTATAATAAAACTCGGATACAAAAATACCCGAGTATTATTATAAAACACAATATAAAGCATATCAAGGCTAATTATCAGCAATATTTAGCGATTTGATTAAGTTTTCTTAAATTACGATATAAACAGTTCGGTACAATTATGATCAGTGGATCTCACCGTAATAGGGTACATAGAGAATAAGCCCTCCAGGTATGGCGGAATTCTCATCTATATGGTTTACCTCCATTATCTCCTTTTTCAAGGCAGCTACACTCGAAAAATATTCCGGATCGAAATTCTCCTTTGCCATATCTTCCAGAGTCATATCGTATCTTAGCATTTCGGTTTTGTAATATTTGCATTTACCGTTATCCACGGATGCCGCATTAGAAGAAATACCCTTGAGCAAGGCGGAAAAAAGAACTATCAATACTGCTGTCACCGCAAGGCTGAACAATACCTGCTTTCTTCTGTATAAAGCCGCTCTCCTGCTTTTATAAACAGCGTACTCCCTGTCATTCATTTCAGATACTCTTTTACTTCTCATGTTATTTCCTCTTTAATCGTGTTTCTTTAAATCATTTCCTAATTTGAACATTACATGAATATATGTTCGTGAACATCTGTTTGTATTTTGGATTATACCGAACAAATATTCGTATGTCAATAGTTTAAACTAAAAAAATCGAACAAAATTTCGAGAAAATATGTTTGCTTTTTGTATTTTTTATGGTATACTCTATTCAGAACATCGAACGGAGGTTCATTTTATGGCAAATAATAAATCGAATTCCAATAAAATATCCGCCAAACAGCAGGAAATACTTGAATACTTAAAGGACGAGATCTTAAAGAGAGGTTATCCTCCGACGGTACGTGAAATATGTGAAAAGGTTAAGCTTAAATCGACTTCTTCCGTACATTCTCATCTTGAGACCCTTGAGAAAAGGGGATATATAAGGCGAGACCCCTCAAAGCCCCGTGCCATCGAGATATGTGACGATTCCTTCCAGATGGTTCGAACGGAAATGGTGTCTCTTCCGGTATACGGTAATGTCGCTGCGGGACAGCCGATCCTTGCAAATGACAATATCCTTGACTACTTCCCTATCCCTGCCTCCGAGCTTCCGCAGGGAGAATCCTTTATTCTTAATGTTAAGGGGGATTCAATGATAAATGCCGGTATCTTCAGCGGGGACAAGATTCTTGTCAACAAGTGTGAATCCGCGAAAAACGGAGATATGGTGGTGGCGCTTGTGGATGATTCAGCTACCGTCAAGACCTTTTACAAAGAGGATGGGCATATCAGATTGCAGCCCGAAAATGACAGTATGGACCCGATAATCGTCCCCGATTGCCAGATCCTCGGCAGAGTGTTCGGGGTATATCGTTTCTTCAGATAGATTTGTATATATATAATTAAAGCCGGCAGTATTATGATTACTGCCGGCTTTTCTTTACATAAATTTATACCTTAAAAAGCATTAATTCTTTACAAAGCATCTATTCCTTACAGAGTTTCAATTACCTTACCGTCTCTCCAGATTCTTTCGAGATCGTAGAGTGTCCTGTTTTCCTTATCGAAAATATGGACGATTATATCTCCGAAATCGATAAGTATCCATCCCGCGGTATCGTAACCCTCGATATGATTCTCCGGAAATCCCGCTCTGCCGAGTTTTTCGGTTACATTATCACATAAAGCCTGTACTTGATTTTTATTGCTTCCCCCCGCGATAATGAAAAGATCGGCTATCACGGAAACCTCGCTGATGTCCAGTACTCTTATTTCATCTGCTTTTTTATCCTCCAAAGCTTCTATCGCAAGCTTTGCCATTTTCTTTGATCTGTCTTCCATGTATTTTACCTCTCGTTATCTGCTGTAATATTCATAAGTCATTTTTGTCATAGGGTCAACCGCCTTGCTCCCCTCTCCGAGATACAGTAAGGTATCCGAAAGAATCTGCCTTACCGCCGCGTCAAGGTCGGAAAACGCAAGCTTTCTGTCAAGTTCCATATTGGGCAGAGGTTTTCTGTTCGGCTCAATATAATCGGCCACAAACACAATTTTTTCAAGCATCGTCATATCCGGCCG
>JAFVCL010000063.1 GCA_017479285.1 Lachnospiraceae bacterium | reverse complement strand
GATATGCCGTTTCCGATTTTGACTTTATAAAACTTACCCTGCCGATCCGAAAAGGTCGGCAGGAATCAATGACAGAAAGATGAGCAGGATTGTGACAGCCAAAGAGGTTGGGATGATGACAGCTCATGGAGTTAACAACACTATTGAAATAGGAACGGGTATAGATGTAATATGGCCAAGAACGTTTGAGGAATGCGAATCAGTCAGAACTGTAAAAATGGCTAGATGTAAAGTTCAAGAGAGTGCGTTCAGAAAGTGTTATTGTTTGAATAGGATCATTTTTGACGGAACCGAACGGATCTGGAACGGAATGTATGTCAGCAAAGCCCTATATGAAGCATATCCTAACGCACCTGGTTCGTATGTTGCAAACAAACAGTTTATAAATGCCCAGAGAGAATACCTGCAAAAGGACATTTACGTTGATGAGAATATAGAACATGGATCTCTTGTGGTTTACTATGTAGGAAAGGAAAACTATAACGGAGCCAGGCCCGGAGGATACGGAACATTTAAAGTTACCCCTGATGCAGGTTATGTACTGGGCTCAGTAACAGTAACTTGCGGAGATACAGAGATTCCAACAAGTCTTGTAGAAGGCACAACGGATACTCATCAGTTTGTTATGCCGGATGCGGATGTTAATGTTACGGCACAGTTTAATGCTATAGGTTATTTTGTCCAGATCTATCAGAAAGAAGGAATGACTGTAACAACCAATATTTCGGATCTTTCCAAGGTACATGTTGGAGATGAGGTAATACTGACATTCACTCCCGATGATCCTGATGAGTTTGATGGAATATGGCATATTTCTGTAGCAAAAGGTCCTTATTTCAACGGTTCATATGTGAACACGGAGAAGATTTCGGATTATCAGTACAAGTTCACCATGCCTGCGGTGGATGTAAAGATCGACTTCTCTTATAATACCAAGTACCATAACATCACACGTGTAGCTCCATATAATGAGTGGTATAGCAGTTACTCGAATAAGGCCAGAAGTGGACAGGAAGTGAATATGTACTTCTATGTCGGCGGCCAAAATAAGACAGATACTTCGGATCTTTGGGTAAAGAACAAAGATACCGGAGAAGCAATTGATTTCACATTCGGTCCGGGTCTGGACAATCGGGGATTGGAGTGCCAGAAGCTGACATATACCATGCCGAATGCAGATGTTGAATTCTGTGTATCCTTTAAGCCGCAGGATATACTATTATCATTCCCTGATGATATGCATGGTGTAACAGGAAAGTTTTATGTAGATGGTGAAGAAACAACTGTAGCTCACAAGGGCGATACTGTTACTGTTGTTTTGGACGATACAGAATTGGGCGAAAGATATTTGCTTGCGACCGGAAGCAAATCTTGTGAAGTCTGGTATAAGAGTAGTGCTGACGGAACCTGGTATTGTTATGATTCTTCGTATATGACAGGCAATATTGCCGGAATCACGAATAGCGAGCACGAGTACGCATTCCAAGTAGAGCTGAAAGGATATGATCCGGAACTGAAATTCACTCCTCAATTTGCAAACCTTTATAAGGCAAGCATCGATTCCAATATCACCGGCGGAACTGTATCACTCAGTGCAGACGATGAGTACTTTACAGAATATGAGCTTGTCTATCTTGAGTATGAACTTGATGATAATGAGGACAGAGTATTCCTGGGCTTTGAAGTAACCGATGCTGATGGCGGTGAGGTTTATGTTACAGATTATTATGGTGATTACTACTTCAGCATGCCGGATAAGGATGTAACCGTAAGCGCGAAATTCTCAGTTAAACATGCCGTATCCCTTGGTGATTGCACCAACGGAAGCTTGTCATTCCCGAATGATTTGGAAAGTGTCAAGATGAAATCAGGCGATTTAGTATATGTGGTGGCTACACCCGCGGAAGGATATATCTGCACCGGCGTAAGCGCTGTTGATTCAGAGGGTAATACCTATGATGCAATGTGGTTTGATCCAAATTACGTAAGTCCTATCGGCCCTATAAATCCTAAAGGATCGGATGGAAAGGCCGGAAGCGGAGGGTATATCCCCGATACCGGAAAGGGTGGAGGAAAGGACGATGGGTTCCTTCCTATCGGACCTTTTGTTTTAGATAATCCCACATATCCCGATGAAGAGACTTTCGAATCCGGAAATGTATGGTCCTTCGAAATGCCCGACGATGTGGTGACTGTTACAGCTACTTTTGCCGAGATGAGCAGTCTGGTATTTGATATCGATCTCAGTGCATATGTAAATGATGGCCTGGGATATGAAGCAGAGAATTATGCTCCATGGGACGGACAAAGCGGATCGCTTACTCTGAAGGCAGGAGATGAGGTATATTCTGACGGAGCAGCTTACGGTCAGACGATAAGCCTTACCATTGAAGCACCCGAAGGGTATTGCATTGATTCACCATATGTGGCTAAAAGATCGTTGAATGAATACGCTGTGGTAGGAGATAATATTGATTATACCCCATCAGATATGGTCTACGCCAATGAGGACTTTAGAAACGTTGTAGGTGCTACGCTAACATTCACTATGCCCCTAAGCGATGTGGATATAAGTATATGTTTCATGCCCATAACGGAGCAGAATCCGGCAGATCCGTAATTGAAAAAAACAAAAGAGAACCTGTATTATGAGCAGGTTCTCTTTTTTGTACACATTTACTGAATTTTTATGTGTATTTTTATGTAAGTAATTAAGTTGACCATGCGATGTATGTGGTATATACTGTATATACAAAGTGTACGGTCAATAATTCAATTATATATTGTGTCTGCAAAGGCGATTGAGGAGGTGCAAAATGGCTACAAAGGCTATGAATTTTAAATTTGATGAAGCCGAGATACGCGACATGAAGAGAATAGCGGATGTATTTAATATGACTGTGACGGATGTGATCAAAGAGGCGTTAAGCGAATATATGGAAAAGATGAAAAAAGATCCTTATTACAGACTGTCCATGAATGTAAAGGAAGCGTCAAAGAGCGAATCGGAAGAGATTCTTTCCGAAATAGAAAAATTGACAGATGATGATCTTAGTATTTCTACAGTAAAAAGATTTAAAGTCTGATCATGTATTAAGGGGGCCGGGATGAAAAAAGGTTTTTCATACGAGATAGAGTATACAAAAGCAGCGGATAAGTTTTTTGTTTTACACGAGGATGTGCGAACGGAATACGAAGACGCTATAAAAGAACTTTTGGTCGGGGAGCATCCGGAAAAAGTGGATGTAAAGAAAATAAAGGGGAAACGTAGTGATTATTTCCGTATCAGACTTGGTGGGTGGAGAGTGATATATACTTTGATCGCCGGTAAAATAGTTGTTATTCAGATGTTAACTGCCGGTTCAAGAGGTGATATATATAAGAAAATGGATGGGCTAAAGTAATGTTTTCCGTCGGAGATTTTCTCCGACGGATTTTTTAAAACATCCGAAATGGTGAAAAAGTGTTGAGATGTTTTTTTGAAATTGTCGACATTTTTTATCAGACGGGTTACTCCTGTATTCGAATGATGAGAAGATCATAGAGAACAATTTCCAGAATGTAATCTATATCGTATTTATGCTCCTTGGGCAGTACACCCGGGCGGAGGTTCATTCCTCAAAGGGCAGGGCGGATTGCGTCGTTGAGACGGATGACTATGTATATATCTTTGAGTTTAAAAGGGACAAGACTGCCGATGAAGCGCTTAAGCAGATAGAAGAATTATATACTTTTTTTATTACGAAAAAGATAGTATAATGAAAAGTACTGTAGAATATTTACCGGAGGTTCATTATGACTAATGACAGCATGATGGTCTTGGGCTTTAGAGAAACATTCATTATCAGAGTACTTGTAAAGAAACTGAAGGATGCGGGGTACGATGCGGAGTTTGTTCCGGCAACGATAAATGACATTAACAATGCATGGGATAAACATACTCTTTTAACTTATTATATGGAGACGGAGGAGATTATCCCTGGAGAGGTTTTAAGGTATCTTGCGGACAGGTTAAGGGATACCGGAAGAAGAATAATCCTTATCGGAGAACCCGAGGATACAAAGGATGTTGCGGATAATCTACCGGGTGATTATATCGCAAAGATATTCAAACGCCCTCTGGATAACGAACTGTATCTTAAGACGGTTTCGGAGCTGTTCAGCAAGATACAGGAGGGTGAGTTTAAAAAGAGCATACTTATTGTTGATGATGATGCTACTTATCTTACTCTTATAAGAGAATGGCTACGGGATGCCTACAAGGTTTCAATGGCTAATTCCGGATTACAGGCGATAAAATGGCTTGGCATGAATAAAGTTGATCTTATTCTCCTCGACCATGAAATGCCTGTTACATCGGGGCCGCAGGTTCTTGAAATGCTTAGAAGCGACCCGGAGACAAGCGGAATTCCAGTCATATTTTTAACAGGCAAGGGGGATAAGGAAAGCGTAATGCAGGTCGTGGCGCTTAAGCCGGAGGGATATTTTCTTAAAAATATAAAGCGTGAGGAGCTCCTCCAAAAGCTTGAGGAATTCTTTGGCAAGAGGGGATAGGAAGACGATAAAATAAATAATATTTAAAAGGAACTAAGCAAAAGCAGGTGATCTTTTCCGTGGCAGGAGAGGATTTCCTGTTTTTTTTCTTATAGGAAATCACTCTTCGTTGTTTATAAAGCAAAAATATCGCAAAATTTTAAAAAACTGTATTGACATACATCTGATTATACTGTATATATAACATATAAACAGTTAAAACAACTGTAAACCGGATGAAAGCAGAGCCGAGGTTAAATGCGCATTAACCCGGCTTTGAAAGAGGAAAGCGGATGGTAATACTTCAAAATTCCGGTGTCCCGATCTACCAGCAGATAGCCGAGCAGATAAAGTCGGACATAGTAAACGGAAAAATAAAAGAAAACGAATACCTGCCGTCTATAAGAGGACTTGCCAGGGATCTTAAGATTTCTGTCATAACGACTATGAAGGCTTATGACGAGCTCGCCGCGGAAGGGTATGTTACCGCGGTGCAGGGAAAAGGATATCTCGTAAATCCACAGGATACGGAGATGATGAGAGAGCAGCACCTGAGGAGGGTCGAGGACGGACTTACGGACGCGATTAAGGCTGCGAGGCTGGCGGGTATAGGAGCGCAGGAGCTTAAAAATATGCTCGAGCTTTTGCTTGAGGAATAACAGGAGGAGAATATGAATCTTGAAGATGTGATAACAGGAAAAGAAATAACAAAGAGCTACGGAGGTTTTACACTTGATATCCCCGAGCTCCATATACCCAAGGGCTTTGCAACCGCTCTTATCGGTGAAAACGGAGCAGGTAAGACAACGCTTTTAAACATACTTACAGGTCTTCGTCTTGATGCAAAAGGGGAGATCACATACTTCGGAAAGTATACCGGAGTAGAGAGCGATCCTTATGTAAAAAATGCCATTGGTTATACCGGCTCGGGGAACTATTATCTTCCCCACTGGACTGTGGATCAGGTCTGCGATATAACCTCACTGCTCTTTGATTCTTTTGACAGGAATAAATTCGACAAAATAGCGGATGCCATAGCCCTTGACAGAAAGGGAAGGATGGGAGCAGCAAAGAAGGTCAGTGAACTTTCCGACGGTAATAAGGTAAAGCTTATGCTTTGCGGGGCGCTTGCGAGAAAGACCGATATGCTTATCATGGATGAGCCGGCCTCCCCTCTGGATCCACTTATGAGAGATACGCTATGCGACCTTATAAGAGAATATATAAACAACGGTCAGGGAGAGAGGAGCGTTTTCTTTTCCACACACAATGTTGCGGATATGGAGAGCGTTACCGACTATGCGATGATAATGGAACAGGGAAGAATTGTTGAGCAGGGCTTTGTTGAGGAATTAAAGGAAAAGTATGTGCTTGTAAAGGGGGAGAGCGAAGATACCGCAAAGGCAAGGGGCGTTCTTTATTCAATAACCGAAAGCAGCTATGGTTTTTCCGGAGTGTGCCTTTCACAGGAGCTTGATAAATTAGCGGGATTAAATATACAGACGGAAAGGGCGAGCCTTACCGATATCTGCGTGGCTGTCATGAAAGCTCATTCAAGGCTTAAGCTTACAAGCGGTATCGAGATATAGGAGGGCTGTTATGAAAGGAATCAAAACCTATCTGTCGGTCTATCCGGGTATATATAAGGTGATAGTGCTTATCATTGTTCCGGTCAGTATGCTTATTATTGCAAGCACCGCCGGGCTTATAACCGGAGAAAGTACCGCTAATTACCATCCTGAGCTGTGGATAGTAGGCGGGATCGCGGTTTACAGTGAGCTTTTCGGAGAGATGTTCTCCATTGGAACGATATGCTCAAAGAAGCGTACTTTCGGAGATTTTGTATTAAGCTCTCCGAAGGAAAAGCTGTTTGTTAAAAGATTCGCAACGGTTGATGTACTTAGAAAGATAGTTCTTTATCCGGCAATATGTGTTTTGTCGCAGGTAATCTTAATGCTCTGTGGATGCCCTGAACCCAATATACCCGAGGCGCTTATTGTGGGACTTGCCACGGCAGCGGCCTTAAATCTCGGGATCATGATATACAGAAATACAAGTGTAATGATGATGGTAATGGTCGTATATCTTGTTATGGGCGCAGGCTGGACGGTTCTGGTAATGCCGTATATATTTGCGACAAACACGGCGGTTAAATGTATATTTGCGGTGCTCACGATAGCAGCTGCCGCTTTGACGGCATTTTTCGGAGCGAAAAATGTCATCAGACACACGGAGGGTGATAAATATGATTAAGGATATAAAATTAGGCTTCGGACTTATACGCTTTGCGCCGAAGTATAAGACAAACATTGCGTTTTGTATTATTTTTCCTGTTATCGGGCTTATCTATGAGATCATGAATATATTCGGAAATCCGGGATTTACCCTGGGAGGATATTTTGTGGCTCTTGCGCCGATATACCTTGTTCAGATACTTTACAGCATCGGCCTGTCCGGGATGGTTCAGAGCAGCAGCGCGAAAAGGAAGCTGATGACGAGCAGTGTATCAATGGTTTATTCATCGGTAATGATACTCGGATTTTTGCTGATAGCGGGAATAAAGGCATTTGCCGGATATTATCACAACTGGGAGAATGTAAGGACGGTTTCCACGGGGCTGCTCCTCAGTTCGCTCATAATGGTCTTCAGTACATTTTATGTTCAGGTGGTTTACCGCTGGATCGTAGCCGGATATTTGATCTTGATACCTATGGTAATGCTTCTTGTGTTTGGGGGTGTTGGTTCGCAGGATCGGGTTACGGGACTGATCAAAATCGCGCAGATGATTCCGTTTACCGGAAACTATGTATTGACTTTTCTGATCTCACTTGTTATTGTGATTGCGAATGCTTTTCTATTTTACGGCTTGTCAGTGGCTTTTTACAGGAAACCGCTTGCGAGCAGATTATTTAAAAGAATGCTTGAGAGGGCATAAAAAACAGGAGGGAATTAACCAATGGTTAAACTATCAAATCAGGAGAGATTAAAGCCCTGGATGGGTGTCATACTCTTCGTTATCGGACTTGCGTTTCTGGCAGTTATAGGTTCAATAATGCAGACCTTTTTAGGACTTGCGGGACTGGTTCTTACGGAACTTGGATTTCTTGGAATATCAATACTTTTCTGCGTGATAAGAAAGGTCAGCATAAAGGAGGTTTTCCCGATAAGTAAGGTTACCGGCAGAGGAATTCTGGGTGTGCTTTTTATGACTGCGGGAGCATTTCTTTTAAACCTTCTTGCCCTCGGTATTTCAATGCTTTTTGCTCCGAATGTGGAGGAATCCATCACAGGACTCTCCAATTTCCTTTACGGAAGCAAGACGGTATACGCGCTGATACTTCTCATAGTGGCGATAATGCCCGCTGTCTGTGAGGAGGCTTTTATGAGAGGCGCGGTCCTTTCATGCTTCAGAAGCCTTAACAGGGATTGGGTGATATGCCTTATTATCGGAGTTATGTTTGGAATACTGCATCTCGATCCACTGAGGTTTTTAAATACCGCGTGTCTCGGAGCTGTCCTTGCCTTTGTTATGGTAAAGACCAATAATTTCATCTACCCGATGATGATCCACTTTATCAACAACTTTATCTCGTCTGCGGCAGGATTCTTCACCATGAGTGCAACCGAGAATTCCCAGGAGGCCATAGAAACGGCTGTGAGTGCGATAGACCTTTCCAACAAGCAGCTTATCCTCGGACAGTATATGCTGTACGGGTTTGCGGCACCAATCCTTCTTGTACTCGGCGCAATGTTCCTTGACAGAAAATCCCACAGACCGAGAAGATTTCTTATCGCGGGAATCATCTCAGCAGTTCTCTTTATCGGAGGATTGGGGCTTACCGTTTCCTCTACGGCAGGTACTCTGCTAAACGGAGGACTCCTTAACTGGAACAGCTCCTATGAGGTTACGGAGGAGGCAATACAGGGAAAAAATCTCGCGGAGGCCGGAATCGATATCGAGGAAGAAAAGGCGCATATGGTAACGGCAACCGCTACCACCGGCGGCGCAGAGGTAAAGTTTGTGATCTATGATGAAAACGGAAATGAGATTGCCTCAAAGACAGCAAGCGGAATGATGATATTTAGTGAAACCATCAGCTTTAAGCCCGGACACTACACACTCGCTTTCGAGGGCGGTGAGGATCTTGTCGGAAAGACATTTGAATACCAGGTGCTGGTCTATTAAGGGGCTTTTGAAAATTTCGGCATATTTACATTGTGATCCTTAATCGTAATCCATAAAAGGAAGCTATACGAAATGAAAGAGATTACCTGCGAAGAATTAAAAAAGCTCGAGCCCGGCTCCTTTGAACTGATCGATATCAGGGATGAGGGTCTTAGGGCTTATGGAATGATTGGCGGCGCGATCTTTGCTGATTTTGAAAATGATGAAGAAGGAGCAAACCGTGTTATCGCCGAGATACCTGAAAATAAAAAGCTTATTCTGTATTGCGAGGTGGGACGAAAAACTCATTGGCTGGAAGGGCGTCCCTGCTTTGAGGGAAGAGATTGCTACAGCCTGGCAGGCGGCTATATCGGATATGTCAGGTCCTCTCTTGCGGATGAGGGCGATGACAAACAGCACAAAGCCGAGGAGAGTATCCGAAAGAAGTTCCATAAGCCTATCTTTACGCCATTTGCGAAGGCCTGCAAGACCTATAAGCTTATAGAAGAGGGAGACAGGATTGCCGTCTGCATTTCCGGCGGAAAAGATTCGATGCTTATGGCAAAGCTGTTTCAGGAGATTCAGAGGCACAGACAGTGCAATTTTGAACTGAAGTTTCTTGTTATGGATCCCGGATATAATGAGGACAATCGCAGGCTTATTGAGAGTAACGCAAAGGCTCTCGGAATCCCGGTTACGATTTTCGAGAGCGACATTTTTGATGCTGTTGATACGATAGAAAAAAATCCCTGCTATCTTTGTGCGAGGATGAGACGGGGATATCTGTACAGCAAGGCAAGAGAGCTTGGCTGCAATAAGATCGCTCTCGGACATCATTACGACGATGTTATTGAGACGATACTTATGGGAATGCTGCAGGGGGCGCAGATCCAGACTATGATGCCGAAGCTTCACAGTACCAATTTCGAGGGGATGGAGCTTATACGCCCCCTTTATCTTGTAAGGGAGAGCGATATCTGCGCATGGAGAGATTACAACAATCTCCACTTTTTACAGTGTGCATGCCACTTTACGGAGATCTGTTCAACCTGTCATGAAGACGGAACAACATCTTCGAAGCGGCTTGAGACAAAGAAGCTTATCGCGGAGCTGAAAAAGACAAATCCCTTTGTTGAGTCCAATATCTTTAGAAGTATGGAAAATGTCAATATAGACACTGTAATCGAATACAAGCAAAACGGGGTCAGACACAATTTCCTTGACAACTATTAATGACAGATAAGCTCTGACCAGAGTAGGCAATGACACATAAGCTCTGACCAGAGTAGGCAAAGACAGATAAGCTCCGTCACGGGGGTTCATTTAGGAAAGGGCAGATATGAAAAAAACAGTAATTGATGATAATTGGACATTCAGAAGGGGACTTATAGATTCGGTAGGGATTCTTGACAGCAATCCGGGGAAGGTCGTAAACCTGCCTCATGACGGGATGCTGGATACAGCGGTATCTGAAAGCGCACCGGCGGGATCTGACTCCGGATATTTTACAGGCGGGGAGACAAATTACACAAAGTATGTACTTATTCCAAAAGAATGGGAAAATGACAGCGTAATCCTTTCCTTTGACGGCGCAATGATGAATGCTGTCGTAGATATTAACGGAAGCAGGGTCGGCGGATGCCATTACGGATACGCTCCCTTTACGGTTGATATAACTAATTATGTAACCTTTGGTGAGGAAAATAGGATCACGGTAAACCTTAATACTTCAATGCAACCTGCCTCAAGATGGTATACGGGCTCAGGACTTTACAGAAGCGTCAGCTTACTTCATGGACCGAAGGTTCATATTGTGCCGGACGGAATCTATTTAAGAACCAAGGAAGTAACCGACGGATATGCTTTTACAGAGGGAGAAGTAGAGGTTAAAAACGATACAACACTCAATCATATAGCAGAAGTTACGGTATCCCTGTATGAGGATATGGGAAGAGAAAGCTTTGGTAGTTCCGCCACCCAAGGCGAGCCGGTAGCATCTGCTAAGCAGGTACTGCAGGTAGGCGGCTGCAAAACAGCTTTTGCAAAGATTGTTCTAAATGTAAAGAATCCGAAGCTGTGGGATACCGATGGGCCTAATTTATATCAGGTTAAGGTGTCTGTAAAGGATCTTGGCGTATTCAGAACACATCTTGTTCGCAGTGAAGCAATAGACGAGGCAACGCAGATTGATGAAGAGATTGTACTTTTCGGAATACGCACGATTTCGGCGGATTCTATACGAGGCCTTCAGATTAATAGTAAGACCGTAAAACTTAAAGGGGGCTGCGTGCACCATGATAACGGACTTCTCGGAGCGGTTTCATTATACGAAGCGGAGACCCGTAAGGTCAGAAAGCTTAAGGAAGTTGGATTTAATGCCATCCGTACGGCTCACAACCCGCCGTCAGCGGCTTTGGTAGAAGCCTGCGACAGGGAAGGAATGTATATCTTCGATGAGGCTTTTGATGCTTGGGGTATCGGAAAGCGTGGCGGAGATTATCATCAATTCTTTGATACGGATTGGGAAAAGGATCTTACTGCATTTGTAAAAAGAGACCGGATACATCCATCGGTTATTATGTGGTCTACGGGAAATGAGATCCCGGAAAGAGGCGGCGTTGGAGACGGATATATGCTGGCGGACGCTCTTGCCCGCAAGATAAAAGAACTTGACCCTTCAAGGCCTGTAAGTAACGGTATCTGCTCTCTTTGGGCCGGACTTGACGATTTATTGGCAAAGGGACAAAACCAGAATCAGAACGCATCGGACAATTCAGGAGCAGATTTCTGGGAGAAGAATACAGAAAGCTTTGCAAATTCTCTTGATGTTGTCGGATACAATTATATGGAGGATCTCTACGAGAGAGATCATGAGCTGTACCCTGAGAGAGTAATCCTTGGAAGCGAGAACTTCCCGAGAGAAGTGGGATTTCGCTGGTCGGAGGTTTTAAAGAGAGATTACTGTATCGGCGAGTTTACCTGGACGGCCTGGGATTATTTGGGCGAAGCAGGAATCGGAAAATCGGCTTATTTTGATCCGAGCGATCCGAAAGCACCTAAGGACCATTGGGAACTTATGCCCTGGAAGGCTACGCATTTTCCATGGAGACTGGCGAATGATGCTGATTTTGATATAAACGGAAACGTTAGAGCTCAGGGAGAGTACAGGAGCGTTGTTTTTGGAAACGGGGAAACGAGGCTATTTACGATGCATCCCGATGTATTTGATAAAAATGAATTGACCTCTATGTGGGGCTTCCCTGATTTCAGGAGAAGCTGGAGTTACAAGGGATATGAGGGTAAAAATATAGAGATCATCGTGGTATCCGGTGCAGAGGAGGTTGAAGTACTTGTAAACGGAAAGAGCATCGGAAGAAAACCGGTTAACTTTGAAAGAGAAAACCAGTTTGATTATAAGGGGAAAAGGATGCCAATGCCGTATTGCGCAAGGTTTGAGACTGTATACGAAGCGGGAAAGGTTGAGGCAATAAGCTACTGCAGTGGACGGGAAGTATCAAGAGATGAGCTTGTAACCGTCGGTGATGCCGTAGGAATAAGACTTGTGCCTGAAAAGTCTCTTCTAAAGGCTAATGGACATGACGCTGCTTATGTGGGAATCGAGGTAGTAGATTTCGAGGGACATCTTGTGCCCGATGCCGAGGTGGAAATAGAGGGATGCCTTGAAATCGAAAAGGTAACGAGTGAAGGAAAACGCTGTGATGTGGCTCTTCTTTCGGGATTTGGATCGGGAAATCCCATCACAGACGAAAACTATAAAGAGGGTAAAACAAAGACCTACAAAGGACGTGCTATGGCTATAGTAAGGTCCGGCTACGAAAACGGGGATGTTACTCTTTTGGTGGAAGCGCCGAAGCTTGGCGCAAGTGAATCTATTGAAATCAGCTCGGTTATATGGAAATAGAACCTTTAGCCAACCACATTTCCGTCGTGCTCTAAAATATGGACTATGGAATGCTCGACCATATCCGAAATGGCGTTTTCAGTGTAAAATGCCATGTGGGGCAGCATCAAAACATTGGGAAGGTCTTTTAAGATGGACATTTCCCGGTGGGCTATATTCTTGTATTTATAGTCCCCGTAGAATATTCCCAGCTCATTTTCAATCACATCAAGGGCTGCGGCGCCGATTTTGCCCTCTTCAAGGGCGTCTATAAACGCCGGGGTGTCTATAATACTTCCGCGGGCGGTGTTGATGATAACGACACCGTCCTTCATTTTTTTCATGGACTGCGCGTTTACAAGGTGGAATGTACCTTCTGTGGCAGGGGTGTGGAAGGTTATGACATCAGATCTTTCAAAGAGCTCCTCAAGGGGAACATACCGGGCAAGAGCAGCAGCCTCGGGGTTTTCAAAGGGATCGCTTGCAATAAGCCTGCAGCCGAAACCGCTGAGGTTTCTAAGTACATGTGTGCCGATCTTTCCGGTGCCCACAACGCCGACGGTAAGATCCTTTATTTCTTTTCCGATATTTCCCGGAAGGGAGTAGTCCATTCCCTCCGCCCGCTTTATTATCGACTTCATGCGCCGGAGAGACATAAGGATAAGCATTACGGTGTAATCCGCAACGCTTCCGGTGGAGTAGGTTACATTGCTTACAAGCATTCCGTGCCTTTTTGCGGCTTCAAGGTCTATATGGTCATAACCGATGGTTCTTGTGGATATGTGCCTGACCCCGGCCTCTTTCCATGCCCGTATTATCTCCTCCGTTGCCGGCTGGGTGATTATGGTTACCCCCTCACAGCCCCTGGCAAAGCAGGCGTTTTCAGTCGTCTGGGCTTCTCTTATAGGGACTATTTCAACGCCGTAAGCCTTTCCGAATTTTTCAAAATAATATGCTTCGTCAAAATCTCTGTAATTATAGGCTGCTATTTTCATTGCTTACTCCGTAAATATAATTCTTAATGACAAATTAACGCGGTTTGTGACTATGCGCGGTTATAAATACCACACAGAATCATATTAATAAAATCCCTTGAATTATTCAATATCAAAATGCTATCATAAGTAGGATAGGGGGCATGGAAAAAGGTGAGGTGACGGTATGGATTCTGAAAAGCGGGAAAAAAAGAGCTGGATAGCTGTGGTAATTGTGGTCTGCGTGCTTGTCACGGTTTTGTTCTGCGCGGGATTCGCGATACTTTTTTCAATATTCGGACCTGCAAAGACGGAGGTTATAACTGTAGAAAAAGAGGGGATAATTACCGAGGAGAAGATAAATACAAGCGAGACGCTCCGCTCCGGGATAACCGCTATGGGTCAGCTTGTGACTGCAAGCTACTGGTATGAGCATGCGGAGTATTATGAGGATTCCAAAAAGATAAAGGATTTTACGATTCCTTTCACCACCAGCTCGTTTGTTTTGCAGTGTTCCGGTAAGATCAGCGCCGGAATCGATTTTTCAAAGGCGGATGTGGATGTATTTGACGATAATAAAATGATCGTGATCACGATGCCTTCGCCGGAGGTTTTTTCAAACGATATAGACTCGGAGAGCTTCGAGGTCTGCGCCGAAAAAAACAGTGTTTTTAACAAGATAGAAGTTGGAGATACGACGGAAACCGTGGCGAGGATAGAGAAGGATGAGCTGCAGAAGGCTCTTGATAAGGGACTTCTTGAGGAGGCTAAGGAAAATGCCTCAAAAACCGTCAAAAGCTTTGTATACAGTGTGATGACGGGGAAGGACTACGAAGTACTTACAGAGTTTAAATAGCTTCCTGTAGGGCGGATAGGATGTTTTACTTTACTCCGCAGTAATTTTGGACTATAATTTTTTTGGCTGTATATTTTTACTTAAAACCATTGGCATCAAATTTTTTTTAAAGAAGGATGGAAAAATGAAAAAAAGAAAGTCACTAAAAAAGCTTCTTCTTGCATGGGTAATGGTTTTTTCGGCTATCATAGTCATCATTATAACCCAGATCAGCATCAAGCAGCAGGCAGACAGCATCCAGAACCTGACGGAGATCGTTCTTGAGAGAGAGTCGATTTCCTACGCTACGGAGATCTACAGCTGGTGGAGCAGCATCGAGGAAAGAGTCGGACAGACGGCCAATGTTATAAGAAATCTCCCGGAGAATTCTTATGATGAGACTCTTGATATGCTTCTTGCGATAACAGCGAGCGATCCGGATTCACAGGATGTTTATATCGCCTACGGCGACACCGGTAAATTCCTTGACGGATCGGGCTGGATTCCCGACGACAGCTTTGTTTTTTCCGACAGAGCATGGTTTAGAGGGGCTCTTGATAAAAAGGGCGAGATCTACACATCGGAGCCTTATGTGGACGCTTCAACCGGTAAGACCTGTCTTGCCTGCGCCGTTATGATAAGGGATAATGTGGTACTCAGCAGCGATATAAATTTCGATATGGTTGCCGAGAAGCTCAACAATTTTGAATCCAGCGCCGACAATGCAAAGTTTTATATCATAAACAAGACATCAAAGGACATTCTCCTCAGCAATGTTGAGGCTGTAGTCGGAGAGAATCTTGCCACATCCTCGGATGCGCTTATGCAGGGGCTTGCGGGACAGTTCGATTCCATGGATACAAAGGCCACGACCGAGGGACACAAGGTTAAGACGATAAAGACCGGCGCGGGATCATGGATGTTTACATCCACCGATATTCCCGATACCTCATGGGTTGTTGTAAGTGCCGTTCCCACGACCTTTATGAGCAGCGGTATCTCCAAGACCATGATCATAACCTTTATAAGCGCGGCAGTTCTCCTCGGAATATTTGCGGTCGTTCTCTACTTCCTGCTCAGTAAGTTCATCAATCCCGTTACCAAGGTTACCAAGGGTGTTGCCGATATTACGGGCGGTGACTTTACCGTAAAGCTTACTCCCGAAGGAAACAACGAGATCACCACTCTTTCGGAGAGCATGAACGAATATATCGCCAATATGCGCGCTACACTGCAGAATCTGGCGGATATTTCCACAAACATGAATGCCAGCGCGGGAGAGTGCTTCGACATTTCGCATAACCTTTCCGATTCGAACCAGTCACAGGGCGAATCCATCGAGAAGCTTAACTCAATACTCAGCGATATGAACGATTCCATCGATGATATCGCCAGGGCAGCCACGGATCTTGCTGCCACATCCAGCCAGCTTTCCGAGAATGCGGACACGATCAAGGATCTTTGCAATGAGACTCTTGAGTCCTCAACAGCCGGTAAGAACGAGATGGTCAGCATGACCGAAAATGTAAGCACTCTTAACGATACGATCAAAGAGCTTACCGAGCTTATCCGTACAACCGCAAAATCCATCGAGGAGATCACGGGCATTACAGATGCGATCAACGCGATCTCCGAGCAGACCAACCTCCTTTCACTCAACGCTTCCATCGAGGCTGCAAGAGCGGGAGAGGCCGGAAGAGGCTTCGCGGTGGTTGCTTCTGAGGTTGGAGCTCTTGCACAGCAGTCTACAGAGGCTACCGTTACCATCAGAAACCTTATCGGAAGTATTACAAAGAACATCGAGGATATCAACCGCAAGGCCGATACCTGCGCAGAGGACATGGAAGCATGTATGGCAGGCGTGGAGAGCGCCAATAAATCCTTTGTCACGATCTATGATGATGTTGCCAAGGCTACGGAAGGAATCATCGACATCGCAGACGGCATCGAGAAGATCAACGATGTTGCTTCGAACAATGCGGCAACGACCCAGGAGCAGGCGTCCACGATCACAGAGATCCTCAGCCTGAGCGACCGTATAGTGTCCGAGAGCAATAAGCTTATGGCCGAGACCGAGAATATCGCAAATGTATCCGCTAATCTCAACGAATACTCAGAGGCCATCAAATCGGATCTTTCTCAGTACAATGTCTGATCTAAAGATATCCGGTTGATTTAATTATAAAGATTTGCTATAATATACTGCGCTGTGAAAAAAGCGCAGTATATTTTATTTTAGAAATGAGAAAGAGGAAAAAATTATGTCAGAAAATGCTAAGACCGGCGGATGGCGTGAAAATAAGTGGATCCGCGGTGCAATTCCCGCTCTGCTCCTTCATATGAGCATCGGTACTGTTTATTGTTGGTCGATCTTTTCACAGGAGATCGCCGATTATATCGGATGGTCGAAGTCTTCGGCCGAGTGGGCGTTTTCATTTGCAATATTCTTCCTTGGAATGTCAGCGGCCTTCCTTGGAAATATCGTAGAGAAGGATATCCACAAGTCCTCACTTATCGCTACGATCTGTTTTGCAAGCGGTATGGCTGGAACCGGATTCTTTATCTGGTTCGGCGGTCAGCACCAGCACAGCGTGGTCGCTCTTATCGGAATCTACATCTGCTACGGCTTTATCATGGGTGTGGGACTCGGAACAGGTTACCTTTCCCCGGTTAAGACTCTTATGCTCTGGTTCCAGGACCGTAAGGGACTTGCTACCGGACTTGCAGTAGCCGGCTTCGGAGCTGCAAAGGCTATCGCTTCACCAATCATGACATCAATGCTTACCGGACTTTCCGCTGCGGGCAGCGAGATAAACGGAGTGGGAAACGGTATATGGAAGATGTTCCTCGTGCTTGCGGCCGTATATTTTGTAATGATGTTTGTCGGACACCTTCTTCTCAAGAAGCCTGCCGGATGGCATGAGCCTATCGGAGCGGAGAAGGGACCTTCAATGTTCCAGGTTATCAAGTCAAAGCCCATCGGAACCTACATCGGTATTTGGCTTATGTTCTACATCAATATAACCTGTGGACTTGCGCTTATCTCCCAGGAGAAGATGATCGTTAAGTGTATCGGACTTGCTGCCATGGCAGGTGTAATGTCAACGATCTCCGCTGTATTCAATGCCGGCGGCAGACTTGGCTTCTCCGCAGTTGCGGACGGTATGAAGGACAGAAACACCGTTTATAAGATCATATTCATCATTTCAATAGCTCTTACGGGTATCGTTATCCTTACAAAGGGTATCGGAACCGCTTATGTTGACGGAGCACAAAATATGCTTCTTGTAGTACTTGTTCTGGCACTCCTCTTTATGGTAAACGCAGGATACGGCGGAGGCTTCTCCAATGTTCCAAACCTGCTTTCCGACCACTATGGAATGAGCAACATTTCCGCAATCCACGGACTTACTCTTTCGGCATGGGCTATCGCCGGTCTTACCGGTAACCAGATGGCATCCGCTATTGTTAAGTACATTGCCGAGACAAAGCCCGAGACACTTAGAACCATCACCTATATCGAGCATGGAGTTGAAAAGACCGCAACCACCAACCCTGTCGGTTACCAGACAGTTCTTTATGTTACAGGCGCTCTTTACATCGTGGCACTCCTTCTTTCACTCTTCCTTGTAAGACCTTCACAGAAGGCTCTTGAGGCAAAGGCAGCAAAGAAGGCAGCTGCAGGAAAGTAATATTAAACTGACAGCTCCGTGCTTTTACAACTCCCGATCCGAGCGGTCGGGAGTTTTTTTTAAGGTATTATCCAAAGCAGGTTTAAAGCCTACTTAACGCGGACGGATAATTATGTTACAATAAAATTTATGGAAAAAAAGAGAAATTACCAGATTGAACTTGAAAATATAATAAAGGAGTCGAACCCGGACAATCCCCCGACGCTGCTTTTACACGCCTGCTGTGCACCCTGCAGCAGTTATTGTCTCGAGTATCTTGCAAAGTACTTTAAGGTCACGGTGTTTTACTACAATCCGAACATCGCTCCCGCAGGGGAGTACAGAAAGCGTGTGGACGAGGAAAAACGCCTTATCGCAGCGTACAATGCGGAGATAATTTGGGGAGAAAGACAGGGAAATCCCATAGGAATCCGTGAGGGTGATTATGAGCCGAGGAGGTTTTACGAGGCAGTCAGGGGACTTGAGAATCTCGGAGAGGGCAGCGAAAGATGCTTTAAATGCTTTGAACTAAGGCTTCGCAAGACAGCGATGGCTGTGGGGGACGGGTACGATTATTTTACAACGACCCTTACGATATCGCCCCTTAAGAACGCGGAAAAGCTCAATGAGATCGGAGAGCGGATAGCGGGAGAGTACGGGCTTAACTGGCTGCCCTCCGATTTCAAGAAAAAGGACGGATACAAGCGGTCGATTGAGTTGTCACAGCAGTACGGACTGTACAGACAGGATTACTGCGGATGTCTCTTTTCACAGTCGGAGAGAAACGCCCAGAGAGCTGCCCGGGGAGAACTGCCCCTGTAGACCGGAGATTATAATTTCTTTAGTGGTTTTTAATAGAAATATAATATTATTTTGTGCAGATTGATGTTAAAATATTAAAGTCATATTTACGGAAAGGTTAGGATTTATGAAGAAATTACTCGATCTTTTGTCTGAAGAGATGGGAAAAGCCTTTGAGAAGGCAGGCTATGACGCACAACTTGGTAAAGTTACCGTTTCAAATCGCCCGGATCTTTGCGAGTACCAGTGTAACGGCGCCATGGCTGGAGCAAAGCAGTACCACAAGGCTCCTATTATGATTGCCGGAGATGTTGCTGAAGTTTTAAAGACAATGCCCGTCTTTTCAAGCGTAGAGGCGGTAGCCCCCGGATTTCTCAATCTTAAGCTCTCGGAAGATTACCTCGCTGAATATCTTCGTGGTATGAGAGCCGATAAAAAGTACGGATTTGAATTATCAAGAGCAAATGAAAAGGTTGTTATCGACTACGGCGGAGCCAATGTTGCAAAGGCACTTCACGTAGGGCATATTCGTTCCGCAAATATCGGAGAGTCAATAAAGCGTATTCTTCGTTTTGCCGGAGACGAGGTTATAGGAGATGCGCATCTCGGTGACTGGGGACTTCAGATGGGTCTTGTTATCTGTGGTATCAAGGAAAGACAGCCGGATCTT
>JAFVCL010000062.1 GCA_017479285.1 Lachnospiraceae bacterium | reverse complement strand
GGAGATTACGCAATGATTTTATTTTTAAGACGATCCGTCGCACTCGTGCGTAAGGATCTGTCTGAAATAAAATCATTGGATGTCGGGCCGGTCAATGAAATAGATTTGCGAAGCAAATCTATGAATTGGACGGTCAGACGCGTAATCGACTGTTAGTTCGATCAAGACCAGTAACAAACTGGCTTTTATCCATAACATTTACTGTTATTTGGGTTGATCTTATTAGATCTTGTTCTCTGAATTATTCTTTAAAGAATCTTCAGGGTTGCATTGCTGTTCAGTTATCAAGGAACCATTTCGCTGTTTTTTGCGACAGCTTTGTTAGAATACCACCTTAAAGAAGTAATGTCAACTGATTTTTTAAATTTTCTGTCTAAAATTTTTTCAAAAAGACTTCAATTGATAAAAAAATCTTATCTTGCGCCTACTTAATCGATGCCTTCCCTGCAAGAATATCCTTATAATCGGCAAGGTTCTTTCTAAGCAGATTCGGTATATCCAGCTCGTACGGGCATCTCTTTTTGCATGCACCGCAGTTGATACACTCCTCAATCTTAAACATTTCCTTCTGCCACTCCTCCGAGAGGTACCCCTCCGAGGGTGCCCGCCTTATAAGCTGCGACATCCTTGCGCAGTTATTTATCTGTATTCCCACAGCACAAGGCTTGCAGTATCCGCATCCACGGCAGAAATCTCCGAGGAGTTCTTCACGCTCCTTGTCAATAAACGCCCGGAGCTCATCCGTCATCTTTACTTCTTTATTAAAGAAAGAAAGCCACTCATCAAGCTCGCTTTCTCTCTGGATTCCCCAGATGGGCAGAGCATTGTACTGACTCATAAAGGCCATACACGCCTCGCTGTTTGTCAAAAGGCCGCCGGCGAGCCCCTTCATAGCGATAAATCCCATCCCTGCCGCTTCACAGCTTTGGGCAAGCTTAATATCCCTGTCGGTAGCCAGATAACTGAAGGGGAACTGCAGCGTTTCATATAATCCGCTTTCTACGATTTCCTCCGCCACTCCGATCTTATGCGCCGTAATTCCGATATGCTTTATCATACCCTGGCGCTTAAAATCCTCCATCTGCTCGTACATTCCGGTACCGTCGCCGGGTTTGTAGCAGCGATCCGCCATATGAAACTGCAATATATCGACATGATCTGTCTTAAGATACTTAAGTGACAGATCGATATGCTGCTTCATATCCTCCGGATTCTTAGCAGTGGTTTTTGTTGCGATAAAAATCCTGTCCCTTATGTCAGACAGTGCATATCCGATTTTTTCTTCACTGTCGGAATACGCTCTCGCAGTATCAAAGAAGGTCATACCCCCTTCGTATGCCCTTCTCAATAATTTACCCGCAGTCTCTATATCAACTCTTTGTATCGGCAAGGCTCCGAACGCATTCTGTGGCGTCGTTATGCCCGTTTTCCCCAATGTGATTTTTTTCATACCGTCTTCCTCTCAGTTGAGCTGAATCGTATACATATTGCTACTGTCAGCTATCACATACCTGTATGCCTTGTCCGTAGGAAGCATAACATTTACTGTGCTGTCAAACTTACCCTCAAACTTTGTCCTTCCGTCGTAGGTCTTTATAAGGCACTCGCTTTCGTTGTAGATAACAAAGCCATTTTTTTCAAAGAAAATATCCGCGTACTCAATATCAAAATAAAACTTGCCCGTAAGACTTCCGTTCGAATCATAAACATCCATGCGATACCGGTTTTCCGGCTTATCGGAATTCATTACGATCCCAAGATGTGAGTTGCCGGAATAGATCGAGCGTATCTCCTTGTCGGAATACTCAAGATATTCCGTCTTCGGAGAGGGCTGCTCATCTCCCGAATAAAACATAAGCCTGTTATCCGCGACCGCGTAGGCTGTGGAATTGCTTAAGAAGCCCACCTCCGGAACTATCGTATCCGTATAATCGTGGCCTCCGACAAGATAATCCTTGTAGTTGTCACCCACCGGTCCGAAATTATAAAAAGCCACAGTTGTCTTTACAGTTCCGGCATCCACATAAATATACGAAACCGCAAGAAGCTTTCCGTTGGGTGAAAGCGCGATTCCCGCAGGATATCCGCTTCCGGTCATGTGAGCCTGGCCACTGTACAGCAGTTCCCCATTGGCATTATATGTATTTATGTATGTGACATTAGTATCATAAATTATTATGGTAGAAACACCGCTCTCCGAAACAGCAACATTTCTGATGGGCATAGTAGTCGATATCTTGCAGAGCTGTGCTTTATCGTCGAGAACATAGACATCGCGCCCGTTATAATTGCCGATGGCAACAACATTCCCTGCGGTATCGAGGGTGATATCCTGTATTTCGTAGGTCTGGTTCCATGGAATATAACCCTTGGAATCAGTCAGATGGGCACCGTCCTTACTATAGGTAAGTATTGATGAGCCCAGCCTGATATCCCGCGCATCCGCAGCCCGGCTTCTCTCCACGGCGGAAACAACCGTATAACCCGTATACACATGGTTAAGATACTGTACCCTGACAATGATAGCGATAACCACGACAACAGCAATGATCAAAATCGCCCGGTATAGGTTTTGTACTTTGTAGATGCGGATCTTATCCCGGAAATCGCGTCTTTCGTGGCTTCCCGCACCATCTTTATTCTCAAAATTAGGCATTTCTTTTACTCAAAAGCATAAACGGTTACAGTGTCATAAACCCTCGCAGCCTCATCCTCTCCGCCAAATACACATGAAGGGAAATTCTCATGATGGATTGTGTCGGGGTAATACTGTGTCTCAAGACAAAGTCCGCTGCGCTTGTCGTATTTCTTTCCCTCTTTTCCGTCTGCAGGAGCTATAAAGTTTCCGGCGTAGAACTGCACACCCGGAAGATCCGTAAACACCTTCATTACCCTTCCGCTCTTTGCCCCCCATACGGTAGCACACTGGCGAAGAGTTCCGTCGTACCCGTCGATACAGAAGTTATGGTCGTAGCCCCCGGCCATATTTAACTGCTCAAAATCCTTTCCGATATCCTCTCCGACTCTCTTTCTCTTGGTAAGGTCCATGGGCGTTCCGGCAACATCGGCAATTTCACCCGTCGGGATTGAGCCCGGAACAGTAGGCGTATACTTACTGCATTTAAGCTCTATTTCATGATCCTCTATATTCCCGTTACCCTGTCCGTCAAGATTGAAATAAGAGTGGTTTGTAAGGTTGATGATGGTCGGCTGGTCGCTGCTTCCGTGATAATGAAGCTTTAACTCATTATTCTCCGTAACAGTATAGGTTACGGAAATATCCTTATTTCCCGGGAAGCCCAGAGTAGCGGGATCGTAAAGCGAAAACTTCACTCCGTCCTCATAGCACTCGGCGTCCCATACCCTCTTGTGATATCCGAGTTCAAAATGGCTGTGAAGATTGTTGGGGCCATCGTTTACATCGATCTCATAGTTGATGCCGTCTATTTCGTAAGACGCTCCTCCGATACGGTTCGCGCTGGGTCCTATCACGGCTCCGAAAAAGCTGGGATTTGAATAATAACTCTCCGCCTCCCCGTATCCAAGAACAATATCCTCCGACTTTCCGTTCTTATCCGGAACCCAAAGCTCAACAAGGTTGGCTCCGAGATTTGTCACCTTTGCCTTCATCCCCTTGCTGTTAGTTATCGTGTAAAGATACAGATCCCTTCCGTCACGACTTTTTCCAAACGCTTCCTGAGTAACTGCCATAATAGCCTCCCATAAAAATAATCTATAATTCGACTCTTCCGTCAAGCGCCCTCGAAAGAGTAACCTCATCTATATATTCCAGATCTCCTCCGACCGGAACCCCGCTTGCGATCTTTGTTACCTTTATTCCCGCCGCCTTTAAAAGCTTGCTTATGTACATCGCCGTAGACTCCCCTTCAAGGCTCGAATTGGTTGCAAGTATGACCTCCTCAACATCGCCCTTGCATCTGTCGAGAAGCTCCTTTATCTTGATATCCGCGGGTCCGATACCGATCATCGGAGAGATGGCGCCATGAAGAACATGATACACTCCGTCATACTTTCCGGTCTTCTCATACGCCGCAAGATCCCTGCTGTTTTCGACCACCATGATTAACCGATGGTTACGACCGGGCTTTGAGCAGATCGGACATACATCGCTGTCAGTCAAAGTAAAGCACTGACTGCAATACCTGACATTCGCCTTCGCCTCCATCATAACATTTGCAAGACGGTTGACCTTGTCCTGGGGCATACCGATGATATGGAACGCGAGCCTCTGGGCAGATTTATTGCCTATCCCGGGAAGAGCGGCAAGCTCATCCACCAATTTGTTTATATATCCGCTGTAAAGCTCCATCAGAAGGAAAGGCCTCCCGTCATTCTGCCCATAAGTTCAGCGCCGGCCTCGTCAGCCTTCTTCATTGCTTCATTTATCGCAGCCACGATAGCGTCCTGAAGAGTCTCTACATCTTCCGGATCGACTATCTCCGGATCAAGCTTTAAACCAAGTATCTCCTTGCTTCCGTTTACCTTTACCTCAACCGCACCGCCGCCTGCCGTTCCGACAAACTCCTTTGTCTCCAGCTCCTTCTGGCTCTCCTCCATCTGGCGCTGCATACGCTGTGCCTGCTTCATAAGATTTGCATAATTTCCGGGCATTCCGCCTCCGGGAAATCCGCCTCTCTTGCCCATGGTTATTCTTCCTCCTCTATGTCAATTTTAATTAAATCTCTAAGGTCTATTCCGTTATCGTACTGTTCCTGTGTTGCCGCTTCATCCACTGTAAAAACGATCTCTTTTCCGCTTACATCGTTTAAACACTGCTGTAATTTGCTGCGCCCGGGGTCATTCATCAGTCTCTCTCCCGACAGGTCTCCGGGTTCGAACCTTAAAAGGAGATTTCCGTTTTTATCCAGTGATGTCTGAGCCCTGCTCAAAGCGCTCTGCATCGGCAGGTCGTTCATGAAGCTGTTTATTACTGTCTTCCAGTTTCCGACCATCTTTTTAACATCTTCCGGAATGGATTTCGGAAGAGCCTTTTGGGGAATCTCTTCTCTTACCCTCGATGGCAAGGCTTCACCGGCTCCGGCCGCGGGAAGTGTCGCGGCAACGCGTATTCCCTCGTCGAGCTTTTTCTCAACCTCGTTTATCCTCCCGAGAACCGCCGCGTTGTCCTGGTCCATCGCGGGCTTGCAAAGGCGTATAAGCGCGATCTCAACGAGAACTCTTTTCTGCGTCGCGTATCTTATCTGTCCGGAAAGTTCCGAAAAAATATGGATATACCTGATTATCTGCTCACGCTTTGCCATTCCGGCTTCTTCCTTCAGTCTTGCGAGATTGTCGGTGGACATATCGACAACATCCTCGAGACCATCGGAGGTCTGGACAAGCATAAGATTTCTTAAATACCATGTAAAGTCATTGATAAACTGGGTAAGCTCTCTTCCCTGCGTTATTACCTCATCAAGAAGCTCAATCACGCCGTGTACATCCGATTCAAGGCATCCCCTGAGAAGCCTGCTGAACACCTCAGTATCCACAGCCCCCAGCACATCGAGAGCCATATCGTATGTAAGCTCCTCTCCGAGGTGGAAAGCTATGCACTGGTCAAGAAGGCTAAGCGCATCGCGGAGCGAACCATCGGCAGTCTTTGCGATATAACGGATTGCCTTATCCTCTATCTTAACCTGTTCCTGCTCCATTAAGCTTTTAAGTCTCGCCGAGATGGTGTCGATCGAAATACGCCTGAAATCGTATCTCTGACAGCGGGACAAAATAGTTATCGGAAGCTTGTGAACCTCAGTTGTTGCAAGGATGAATATGACATACTCCGGGGGCTCCTCAAGCGTCTTAAGCATCGCGTTAAAGGCACCGGGCGAAAGCATATGAACCTCGTCGATTATATAGACCTTGTAGCGTCCTTCCGTAGGTCTGTACGAAACCTGGTCGATTATCTCACGGATATTGTCCACGCCGTTGTTTGAAGCCGCGTCGATCTCAATAACATTCATGCTCGAGCCGTTGGCTATAGCCTTGCAGACTGCGCATTCCCCACACGGCCCGTTTTCATTCGGATTCTCACAGTTTACCGCACGCGCAAATATCTTTGCGACAGTTGTCTTTCCGGTTCCTCTCGTCCCTGTAAAAAGATAAGCATGTCCGATACGATCTGCCTTGAGCTGGTTCCTTAATGTAGTTGTAATATGGTCCTGCCCCTTGACATCACCAAAATTATCGGGGCGGAATTTCCTATAGAGAGCTGTGTACGATCCCATAAAACACTGACAAACCTCCGGTCATCCATAGCCAACGACAAGTTCACTTGGCGTTTGTTATATCTGTACAGGCTTATTTTACTCCCCAGAGAGTGTAATAAATTACTCTTAATCGGCAAAACTGATTCCGAGGAGCTTTGCCTCCTTTATTATGGACGCATCCGGATCGACATACTTGAGCTTTCCTGCCACATCCGAAAGCTCGACCTTTACGATCTCCCTGTTTTTATATCCGACCATGAAGCCGTATTTTCCGTCAAGAATAAGCTTTCCCGCTTCTGCACCGAGACGGCTCGCAAACACTCTGTCGTAAGGGCAGGGGCTTCCGCCTCTCTGCATGTGTCCCGGGACTGTAACCCTGACCTCACGCCCAGTCCTCTTGAAAATCTCGTCGGCTATCTCGTAAGAAACCGAAACCTTACGCTTCTCAAGCTTTTTCTTGTAATCCTTCTTTGAAAGTTTGGCATCTTCCTTTGAAATCGCGCCTTCCGCAACGGCGATAATGGTAAATCTGCTACCGTTTCTGTCTCTCTCCTCGATCTTGTCGATCACCTTCTCGATATCATAGGGAATCTCGGGGAGCAGGATAATGTCAGCACCTCCCGCCATTCCGGCGTTAAGAGTAAGCCAGCCCACCTTATGTCCCATAACCTCAACAATAAATACGCGCCCGTGCGAAGAAGCCGTGGTATGTATACAGTCGATAGCGTTTGTGGCAATGTCCACCGCGCTCTGGAATCCAAAGGTCATATCGGTTCCCCAGAGATCATTGTCGATTGTCTTCGGGAGAGTGATGATGTTAAGTCCCTCCTCACGAAGGCGGTTCGCAGTCTTATGAGTGCCGTTTCCTCCGAGGATCACAAGACAGTCAAGCTTGAGCTTCGCGTAATTGCGCTTCATCTCCTCCACCTTGTTAAGCCCCTCGGGGGTAGGCTCATCGATCAATTTAAAGGGGGTTCTTGAAGTTCCGAGGATCGTTCCGCCCTTTGTCAGTATACCGGAGAAATCACTGCCTGTAAGCATTTGGAAATTGCAGTATATAAGGCCCTTGTATCCATCCTGAAAGCCGTAAACCTCCACATCCTCGCCACTGTGTACAAGCGTTTTCACAACACCTCTCATCGCGGCATTGAGCGCCTGACAATCACCACCGCTGGTAAGCATACCGATTCTCTTCATAAGTGATTCCTCCTTTAAAGCATAATAAATTCGACGGTCTTTAAAGTAAAGTCCGTCGAATACTATATTAACACATATCATGCTTTATTTCAAAAACTTTAAACTTGTTCTTGTCAAAATGACAATTATTGGTTAAAATATCCTTTGTTGCCGGAATTAATAAAATTCCGCCGCATAATGGAGACGTATCGAAGCGGTCATAACGGGGCGCACTCGAAATGCGTTTGCCCTCCGGGGCACGAGGGTTCGAATCCCTCCGTCTCCGCTCTTAATTTACACGCAAAATCCTCGATATTCCGGGATTTTGCGTGTTTTTATTTCAGCCTCAATCAGTTAAGCGCGTATTCGCACAAAAGCTTCAACACATTTTCCGCTCCGTCCCGATGGCTTCTCTCATAGCCGTGGGATGCGTAAACACCCGCTCCGATAAGACCGTGCCGCAGATCGTTTCCCGCTTCAAGGGTTGCCTCCACATCGCTTCCGTAATGGGGATATATATCCACCGCGTAGTCGGCACCGCATTTTTTAGCCGCCGCGACAAGTCCCTTTACCACTGGGTAACTGTAAGGTCCCCCGCTGTCCTTTGCGCAGATCGAAACCTGTCTTTCGCTGCAGGTCAGTCCCTCTCCGACACATCCCATATCAACGGATATTGCCTCGGTGCATCCTTCGGGAACGCTTCCGCAGCCACCGTGCCCGACTTCCTCAAAAACCGTAATATGCGCGTAGAGCGCCCGCTCCGGCGTAATCTTTTTATCGCTTATATATTTTGCAAGTCCGAGCAGTATCCCGACGCTAAGCTTGTCATCAAGGAAGCGGGACTTAATATATCCCGTTTTTGTCACGCGGGTATTGGGCTCAAAGCATACTATATCGCCAACCGATATTCCGAGCTTTTCCACATCTTCCTTTGACTTTACATCCTCATCGAGCACTACCTCGCAGGTATCCCAAGTCCTCTTTGTGTCATTGTACTCTCCGTTTACATGGATCGACGCGTTGACAAGCTGGAAGGTCCCCTCGTAGATTCCGTCAAACTTCGTAACTACTCTTACATTTTCCGTCTCGGCGTTATTCGGATTCATTCCGCCGAGATTTGTCAGCGTAAGCCTCCCGTTGCTTTTTATGGTCTTTACCATACCTCCAAGGGTGTCTGTATGTGCCTCGAGGAGAAGCCCCTCCCTTTTGTTCTTTCCTGTCAGTTCAACTACGACTCCGCCTTTAGTTGTTATATAGGCTTTAAATCCAAGCTTTTCAAATTCCTTCTTTACCCACTCAGCGGCTTCCTCGGTGTATCCGGTCGGTGAATCAATACCCAGAAGCTCCACGGTTTTTTCCACGATAAAATCGGTATACTTTTTAATATCGTTTTTTCTTACAGCCATAATACATATCCTTTTTTGCAAAGCTTCTTTATAACATCTTTATATAATAACATCTTTATATATTTTCAAAATCTCTTTGCAAAAATTCCGAAAATCAACCTGTCGCTCTCTCTCCCCTGTCGTATGTGCACATAACCTCACGCCTCAGCGCATATTGCCGAAACTCATCATCCGCCACATAAGCGCCTATGGTCATAAACTCCTCCCCGACCCTTATATAACGGATAATACAGTTTGCGGACAAAAGCTCTGTCTCTGAGGACCGTCCGTATTTGTAAGTATCAATGAACTGGAAATGAACAGGCTCACCCTTTCCAAGATCCTCCCTGAATCTTTCATCCAGCGGGATCTCGAAGGCAACTCCGTATTCACTGATATTTTTAACTTTGCAATTGATTTCGTGATTATGTCTGGACTCGTGAAGAATTGCAGGAACACTGACGCTGATCCTTGGGTAAGATCTCTTATCATTATACATTGTATTTTTCACCCCTGTTTTTGATTTTAGAAATACCCACCGATTTCCATTATAATCGGCGGGTATCCTCATTTCAACAATAAATCAGCTAAAAAACAGGCTAAAAAATGACAAAATTTACTTGTAGTATTTCGCCTGGGCCTCAAACATTTCCGCGTATATTCCTCCGGGAATCCTCTCAAGCTCATCATGTGTCCCGTATTCGGCGATCTTTCCGCCATGGAAAACCGCGATCCGGTCACAGAACTTACAGCTTGAAAGTCTGTGTGATATGTAAAAGGCACTGCGTCCACCGACTAAAGTGTTGAACTGGCGGTAGATGTCATATTCCGCTACCGGGTCGAGAGCCGCGGTAGGTTCATCAAGAATAACCACAGGGGAATCCTTGTAAAGCGCTCTTGCGATGGCAAGCTTTTGCTGTTCTCCTCCGGAAGGCTCCACACCCTCCTCGTCAAAAAACTTAAAGAGGTTGGTATCCACTCCCTTGTCAAGCTTTTTGACCATTTCCTCCAGGCCCACCAGTTTGATAAGCTCCTCCAATTCCTCATCCTTCTCCTCGAAGACAATATTCTCCCTGAAGGTCAGCGCAAAGAGCTTAAAGTCCTGGAAAACCGGTGCGAACTGCTCCATATACTGCTTATAATCGTACTCCTTGATGTTTACTCCATCCAACAGTATCTCTCCCTCCGTCGGGTCGTAAAGCCTGCAAAGCAGCTTGATAAAGGTCGTCTTTCCCGCGCCGTTTAACCCGACGATGGAAAGGTGCTCACCGGGCTGTATCTTTATACTGATATCGTCAAGTACCTTTTTCTCCGTACCGGGATACATAAAGGACACATGTTTAAATTCAATCGCATGCGGCTTCTTAATAACCGGCTTATCCCCTTTTACCATGGCGGCGGGATAATTCATGAAAACAACATATTCATAAGCATAATTGCATCTTTTTACGATTTCGGTTATGTTCCAGACAAGACCGGCGAGCGTGGCATCCAGCGCACCCTCCGACGCAACCAGCTGACTGAAAGTACCGACGCTGTAATAACCCTTTATCGCAAGAAGCGCTACATAGAAATACGCAAAAACGCTTCTAAGAACAGACAGAATACCTTCTGCCAGACTATACGGAAACTGGGTATCTGCCTGCCACTTCCAATGTTTATTGCTCTTGTCGGTATTTGAACGCCATGCATCAAGCATGGTCCCCTGTGCCTCATAGAGACGGATATCCTTGCCGTAGCGGGGATCCACTATATTCCACCCGAAGTATCCGAAAAGCCTGTTTACTTTTGAAAGCTTTGCAAATGCCTCCAGCTCGATCTTATTTCTCTTTGTGACAAAAAAGACATTTATCACAACACAGACCGCCACGACCGCAAGAAGCAGCGGCGCGTGGATTGCGATCACGGTTATAAATCCCACGATCTTAAAGACATTCCCGAGGAACATAAACACCTGCTCCGCAATACCGTGAACGCCCCCGGAATACCAGTCCATCCCCGTCCTTGCCTTCTCTATCTGTTCAAGGACAGCCTTGTCCTCCGTGAGCTGAAAATCAAGCTCCATGGCATGCTTTCCGATAAGGATCACAAAATAGTTGCTGAGCCTCTCCCCGTATTTGTTCAAGACAGTATTACATCTGTCAATGATGATCGTAAGAATTGCCTCAGTGATTATTATAGCAGCGGCATAGATCACCATTTTCTTTATGTCGCGCCCGCCCGCTATTTCGTCGATGATCAGCGGTGACAACAGTATCCCTACAAAAGGCTGTCCGACTGTTGCCAGAGTTTTTATGACCTCCACCACGAAAAACCCGGGGTATTTTTTTGCCGCCGTTCCGAAAAGAACCTTAATTACCGCAAAGATTTTGCTGAGTGACTGCTTATTCATTTACGCTCACCCCGCTTTCCATACCGGCCGCGCTTCCGCTCTCCGTTCCGTTTTTTTCCGGGCCCAAATCCTCCTGATAATACTGAGCCTGGGTATTAAACATATTCGCGTATTCACCGTTCTTTTCCATAAGCTCATCGTGGGTTCCGTACTCGATCATTTTTCCGTCCGCAAACATCGCGACATTATCGCAGAACCTCGTGGACGCAAGCCTGTGCGAAATATAGACCGCGCTCTTTTCGCCTATCATATCGTCGAACTTTTCATAGAGCGCCTGCTCGGCCAGTGCGTCGAGAGCCGATGTGGGCTCATCGAGTACAACTATCTTCGCCCCTTTATAGAGGGCTCTCGCGAGGGCAAGCTTTTGCTTTTCTCCTCCCGACAGATCCACTCCGTCATCCTCCACAATATTTGTAAGGGGAGTATCAATTCCCTTTGTAAGGGAAGCAATTTTTTCTTCAAGTCCGGATTCTGACGCGCAATTAAAAGCTTTATCGCGATCGGTTTTTTCCATGGGTTTAAGGGATATGTTCTCTCCGAGTAGGAACGCAAATATCTCTATATTCTGGAATACAGGCGCAAACAGTCTGTAATAATCCTTTCTTCTGAATTTCCTAATATCTGTTCCGTTTAATGTAATATAACCATCGGTTGGATCATATATCCTAAGAAGGAGCTTTATCATCGTGGATTTTCCTGCTCCGTTCAGACCAACTACCGCCAGCTTTTCCCCGGGCTTAAGAGTAAGATTAAGCCCCGTCAGCGCGTCCTTCTCCGCTTTGTGATAACGATAAGATACATTTACAAATTCAATCTCATACTTGTCCGCTTCCGGTATATCCATGCAATCCTTTTCGTCATCAAACACATCGAGCTCCATAAACGACCTGTAATCGTCGGTCTCGAGAGAAGCTCTCTTAAAATCTCCGAAACGGTTAAGGAAATTGGTAAGCGCTCCCGAAAATGCGATCGCAAGAGACAAAAACATCGTAAAGTTTCCGACCGCAAGGTCTTTATTAAAAATCGCCAAATACAAAGCCCCGTAGATACACACCTGGATTATAATATAAGTTATACGGGCAAGGAGATTGTACCTGAACCACATCTCCTCGTGTAAGGCAAGTCTCTCAAATCTTTTTTCATATATCTTTTCCTGCTTTTTTGCCAGAAAGGAGCTTAAGGAAAAAAGTCTTATATCCTTTGCGAAATCAAAGTCCTGGGTTACTCTCTCCATATAATGATTCTGACGCCACATAGGTGAAAGCTTATCCCAGACCTCTTTCTTGTCCTTTTTAATAACATATCTGAAATACAAAAACTCAAGAACTCCGAAAACGATGAGCGCTATGATAAGTCTCCAGTCCAGCACCGTTACCGCAACAAATGTAACCACAAGCGTAAAGGCATTTGTGGCTATTTCCTGCATCCTGTGCATCATCCCCTCAACGCCGTTGTAGTTTCCTCCCGTGGCCTGGGCAGCTCTCTCCGCCACATCAAGGACATCCGGCTTTTCCAGCATCTCATACTTGAGATTGAGCACCCGCTCTATACGCTCAAGTATCATTTCCATACGGACGGCAATGAGCTTGTACCATACTTTTGCATTGGAAAAGCTGTTTCCGACGGTAAGTAACGTCACGATCACACCCGCTGCCGCGATGACGATAACAAGCCTCCCGACAGCCGTATCGGTATCGTATCCGCCGGTTATTATATCAATTACATATTTCCCGAAAATTCCCCAGAAATATTGGAGCACGGAGCCGCAGACGACTCCAAGGATCACAAGAAAAATGGAAGACGGGCAGTACTGTGCCATCTTTCGCAGAATAAAAACGGTATTGCTCCAAATACCGAATTCCTTGTGTAAAGGATTATCCTTACTTTCTTTATATTCCGACATTTTCCACCACACCTCACTTATCAAGCAAAAACTATCATTAGCGTGTAAATTATAACTTATTATTGTTTCAAGGTCAAAATATTTATAAAGTTATGTTATAATTGTTTTCGGCATTCTTTTCACAATTAACAGGGCAATGCCCCAATCTGGTTTTAAGGAGAACAAAATGAAGAAATTTTCAGAACTTCCTTACGAGAGGATCGATCTCGAGGAAACAAAGAAGGCTTACGCCGATCTTGTAAGACGCCTCAAGGAGGCAAAGAGCGGCGAAGAGCAGTGGGAGGTCCACAAGGATTACTATAAGCTGACAAGACATATCAGTACCGAGGGTCAGATTGCGATGATCCGGCATGACATCGATACCACGGATGAGTTCTACGACAAGGAGAACGACTACCTGGATTCGGTTACCCCCGAGTGGGAGAACTGTCTTAACGAATACAAAAAGACCCTCTATAATTCTCCCTACAGGGCGTATCTTGAGGAGAAAATGGGGCCTGTCGCCTTCAAGAATATCGAGATTTCCCTTAAGTCCTTTGACGAGAAGCTGATACCTCTTATGAAGGAGGAAAACGAACTTGTAAGTAAATATACAAAGCTTATTGCCACCGCCAAGATAGAATTTGAGGGAGAGACCTACAACTTAAGCCTTATGTCAAAATTTACGACCTCAAAGGACAGGGATGTCCGTAAGCGTGCGGTAAAGGCGATGAGCGATTACTTCCTTACCGTGACCGACGAGATAGATGATATCTACGACAGGATGGTTAAAAACCGTACCGCCCAGGCGCGGATGCTCGGCTATGAGAATTACATTCCTCTCGGATATCTCCGCATGAACCGCAACAGCTACGGTCAGGAGCAGGTTGAAAATTTCCGCAGACAGGTCAAGGAAGCCTTCGTTCCTTTCGTTTCCAAAATTAACGAAAAGAGACGGGAGAGCATCGGCGTCGATAAGCTTACCTTCTACGATAACGGCGTATTCTTTACAGACGGAAACCCCGCGCCTATCGGTACTCCCGAGGAAATCCTTAAGGCCGGTCAGGAAATGTACCGGGAGCTCTCGCCCGAGACTGCCGAGTTTATAGACTTTATGATCGAGCACGACCTCTTTGATGTACTCGGAAGAAAGACCAAGAGACAGGGCGGATATATGACATTTCTTCCCGACTACAAGGCTCCCTTCATATTTGCAAACTTCAACGGAACAAGCGGCGATGTCGATGTTATAACCCACGAATGCGGTCACGCTTTCCAGGGATTCATCAATCGGAACGACGAGATAGACGAGCACAATGATATTACTATGGAGACCGCAGAGATACACTCCATGTCAATGGAGTATTTCACTTACGGCTGGATGGATAAATTCTTCGGAGACCGCAAGGACGATTACTACACAATGCATCTCGAGGACTCTATTATATTCGTGCCCTACGGATGTATGGTGGATGAATTCCAGCACAAGGTATATGCAAACCCCGATATGACTCCTGCCGAGAGAAAACAGCTTTGGAAGGAGCTTGAAAAAACATATCGCCCCCACATAGACTTTGAAGGCGATCCTTTCTTCGGAGAGGGCGGCTACTGGCAGCGCCAGGGACATATCTTCCAGTCACCCTTCTACTATATTGATTATGTACTCGCAAGCGTATGCGCCATGCAGTTCAAGGTCTGGATGGATAAAGACTTTAAGGATGCCTTCTCACACTACCTCGAGCTCTGCAAGCTCTCCGCACGCGATTTCTATGAGCCTATGCTTGAAAAGGTCGGACTTCAGAGTCCCTTCAAGGACGGCTGCATAGACGAGCTTGTAAAGAACCTTTCAAAGAAGGTATAAACGCCTTTACTAACCAATGGTTATCCATATGTCAGAAACCTTTTAAAGGATAGGCAGCCTACGCTTTGTGGCCGCCTATCTGCCGGTTTCGCTCCATACCGGTAGCGCTCTCCTGAAGGCTTGTGCCCTTCACGATGGCGTTCTTTCCGAACTTGCTTTTTATCTTAAGCTCTGCAAGCTGCAGGGCTTTTTCTTTTTCGAGTCTCTCTGTCTCCTCGATCCTTGCCTTATCCCGCTCCTCATAATCGGTAAAAAGATCAAGCTGCTCGTATTTTTCCTCATTATCCGGGTTTTTACCCTCAGGCTCCACATGGTTTGCCACCACATACATTCTCCGGACCATAAGCCTTGGATCAACACATCTTTCAAATATCTCCAGGGCAGCGTCTATAAACATCGACGCAACAGCGGTCCTTCTCGACAGGTTGTGGGAGCCGTGGGCATGCTTGGGGATAAGTCTCTCGTATCTGTCCCTTGTGACCTCTCCCTCATAGCTTTCAGCAATCTTTGGATCCGTTATATGCTCATAACCAACGGTTAGCACTATCTGGTCGGACACAAGGTTTTTTGACAACAGATTTAAAGAGAGTCCGTCCGCCATCTCGCGCACGATGATCTTTGCCTCCTCAAAGCAGTAGGGTCTTTGAAGGACCTGTCCGATACTAAGGCTGTTTTCCTCGGGCTTATACCTCTTAATCTCCTCTATCGTACAGGGCTCCCAGCCCCACGCATGATCTATCAAAAGCTCGGCGTTTACACCGAAGGCCTTATATAACCTGTCCTCTCCGATCTCCGAATATCTTGCAACATCTCCCATGGTATAAAGACCGAGGCTTTCGAGTCTCCTTGCCGTTCCTGCACCGACTCTCCAAAAATCCGTGAGCGGCCTGTGCGTCCAAAAATCCCTTCGGTATCTGTACTCATCAAGCTCCGCGATACGCACGCCGTCCTTATCCGCCGGCATATGCTTTGCCGCTATATCCATCGCGATCTTACAGAGGAACAGATTTGGTCCTATACCCGCCGTCGCGGTTATCCCGGTCTGCGCAAGGACCTCCCTTATCATCTTGAGCGCGAGCTCATGGGGAGTCATCCTGTAGGTATTCAGATATGCCGTTACATCCATAAATACCTCATCGCAGGAATATACATGCATATCCTCCGGCGCGATGTATTTAAGATATATCTGGTAGATATCCGTACTGTATTTCATATACAGCGCCATCCTCGGGGGAGCTATACAGTAGTCCAGCTTAAGCCCGGGATTTTTCTTAAGCTCTTTATCCACCCGGGAGCTGCCGGTAAACTTCTTTCCCGGCGCCTTTGACAGCCTTCCGTTGTTTATTCTCTCCACCGCCTGCATAACCTCAAAAAGCCTCGGTCTCCCCGGAATGCCGTAGGCTTTAAGGCTCGGGGAAACAGCGAGGCATATTGTCTTTTCCGTGCGGCTGTCATCAGCTACTACGAGATTTGTCCCAAGAGGGTCATACCCTCTATCGACGCACTCCACGGATGCGTAAAATGATTTAAGGTCAATGGCAATGTAAGTCCGTTCCACTACTTTTTATACTCCTTGAAGCCCTCACCGAAGACCTCGCTGGTCTCGGTCACCATTACGAATGCCCCCGGGTCCACCTCGTGCGCGGCATTGGTTATGGTGTAGGTCTGTGACTTTGAGCAGGCGCACAGTATGACATCTCTTTCGTCCTTTGTATAGCTTCCGATGGCCTTTATAATCGTCGAGCCTCTGTCGGTCAGATCGCTTATCTTATCGGTAAGCTCCCGCGTCTGCGTTGTGATTATAAGAACAAGCTTTCCCGCCCCGATGCCGTACATTATCTTGTCAAGGACGATTGAGGTTGCGAAGGTACAGATAAGTCCGTAGAGAACAGCATTCGCATCCCTATAGATCGGCCAGCCTATAAGGATTACGATAAAATCAAGCACTGCGGTTACAATCCCGAGAGAAATATAGGGATGGCGGACCTTTATGGTCATCGAAAGGAAATCAATCCCGCCGGAGCTGCTTCCTCTCATATAGAAAAAGGCCATTCCCGCGCCCATGCAAAGTCCCGAATAAAACGCGGCCATCATACGGTTTCCCATATACATCGGAAACAAGGGGAAGACCACATCAAGAAATATTGTGGAGATTATCATCGTCTTGGTCGTCTTTGCAAGAAATTTCGGTCCGACGACCTTGTAGCTTATTATTACCAGCGGGATGTTTAAAACAAGCGTGGTAACGCCCACCGGAAGATTCCAGAGATAATTGAGTATAAGCGCCACACCCGATACTCCTCCGGGGGAGAAGTTTGCCATCTTCGCAAAGGTATAAAGCCCCATTGCGTATAGTATGCTGCCCAGTATATCAAACACGGTATCTACAGCCACCGTGCGGACTATTTTTTTCATTTCCTGTTTTGTTCTTTTCCTCAAAACTCCCATATAAAACTTCCTTTTCGCGTTTTTCCTTTTTTCGCGATACTCATCTCTTTTATCCGTTCTGTCACTATCCGCTGTCCGATGCTCTATTATAACACATTGCGCTAAGGTTATGTATTGTGTTATAATCTCAAAGCACCTCTATGTCATTGTTTTCACATCACAGTATCCAATACGGCAAAGCTTAACAACTGATTTTATGAGCGTAAACATCAACTCCGTTTTAAGTCTTTTCATTCAAAAGGCTATGGATATAGCGACAGAGCTTTGGAATGAGTATATGGTTATGGCTATACTCGTTCTTTTTATAGTTGTCATGATAATTTCCTTTGCTTTCGTTGCCGCCGTAAGGAAAAAAATCCATGGGTTTCCCGCCATACTCTCTGTTTTTTTCACATTTCTTACAATCGCTTTTTGTATTATCGCCATAAAGGGCGGAACCCTCGTTTTTATCCCCTCGGAAAGCCCTGAAAGTGCGGCTGCGCGTTTTATGGATGCATGTGTTACTTTAGATGAGGAGACAGTCGTTTCAATGCTGGATTCCCCCGACAGTTTATATTTGTTTACCGAGACAGGCGATAATGTGAGCGGGTATTTTTATGACGCTCTTAAACGCAGCTATTCGTACGCTTTGGAGCCTGTGGCAGCACAGGAAAACACCCATGCCACCCTCCAGGGCAGAATCGGTTATCTGGCTCTCGATTCCCTCGCCCCGGACATTAAAAAAGTATTTAATGAAAAGCTTGAGGCTTTTGTGGAGACTCATAAAAAATCCGAGATTTACGACAAAAAAAATGAGTATCTCCCGGAGCTTCTGGACTCACTCTATGAAGCATCCGTAAAAAAAGTCCTTGAAAAGCCTTCCTCTTATTATTCTGAAAGCCCACTTACCCTTGAGCTTGATTATAAGGACGGCCATTGGAGGCTGACGGCCGGGAGCGACCTGAAGCTTTCTCTCGCAGGCGGTTCAACTTCCGGGGCAAATTTTGCCAACAATATAAAAAGCGAGGTCTTAAGCGGGCTGACTTATATTCCGAAGACCTATACCATCGAGGAAAACGCGCTCGCGGGTCTGCCTCCATACCCCGAAAAATTCGGTACTGCAAGCGATCCCGCCGATATCATGGCGCTTGTCGAAGCCAACCCTTTTCTTACCGAAGGGGATGAGCCTTTCCTTGATCCCGATGCGGAGTTTATCGGAAAGGGTTTTAAGTATTATTGTGACGAAACGATACTCTGTTATTCCTGGCAGGAGCTTTGCGACTCCCATGCCTGTACCTTTGCGGAGGTTTATATCGCGGATCCTTCACAGCTTCGCAGAAAGCTTTCCATGGACACCTTCGGATCACCGATCCAAAAGTACGGAACCCAGCTCGCAGGGGAAGCTAACGCAGTCGTAGCCATAAACGGGGATTTTTACAAGTTCCGGAATGTCGGAATGACGGTTTATCAAAGGCAGCTCTACAGATTTAATCCATCAAGCCTCGAGCTTTGTCATATAGACACAAACGGAAATCTTTTGTTTACTTACGCGGGGGAGCTCCCTGACGAAGAAGGTGCGAGGCAGTATATCGAGGATAATGACATACTCTTTACCCTCGCATTCGGTCCGGTTCTCATAGAAAACGGGGAGGTACATAAATCGAGTAACAGCTATATAATCGGGCAGCCAACCACAAGGTATTCGCGCTCTGTTTTATGCCAGGGATCCGGGTGCCACTATCTCCTTATGACGATAAATCACGGCTTTGGATATCCAACCACCACCGTAACCGAAACCATAGACATACTTACGCAAAAGGGCGTCACGAACGCCTACTGCTTAGACGGCGGACAGACCGCCGAGATAATCCTCGGAGGCGAACTTATAAATCATGTTGACTTCGGTGCGGAGCGGACGGTTAGTGATATCATCTATTTCGCGACCGCGCTGCCGGAGCCGTGACAGGTAAAAGTTAAAATGCCTAAGGGTGTATATGTTTTAACCCTATCACACAAGCAGTTTAAGGATAAACAAATATGACAAATCCCACAGCGATCTTAATTGACAATATACATATCCCATGGAACGCCATCATAATACTTCTCTCCGTGCTCGCATGGTTTTTCTGTGCCCGCTCCTTTTATTATGTCAAGGGTTACCACAGGCTTGCAATGTGGGTGCTTTTACCCTTTGCGCTTGCCTTCTCGCTCTTCTTTTCAAGGGCGATATACTGGTACTGCCACCAGTCGCAGTTTACCGGATTTATGAGCGCAGTTACTTCTCCCGACATCAATGCGTTTACCATACTCGGCATTATTCCTGGCGTCATTCTTGCGGCCGCGCTGGTAAGGCTGTTTCATCTTGCAAAAAGCCTTCCCGGAATACTCGACAGCCTCTCCCCCGCCACATGCCTTGGTATCGCTCTATTGTATCTTACCTGCTTTTTTAACAATTCCTTCAGAGGAAAATTTATCGTGGAGGATCCCTCAAGGCAGATTTTTCCGCTGGGGATAATAACAGCCGGAAGCGGCGGAGTCTTTGAATACAGACACCCTGTTTTTATGATGGGAATCACGGGCTGGCTTGTCCTTTTTGCTGTCTGTACAGGCTTTTATTTTAAGCACAAAAAAAGTGACGGTGTCACTTCTTTGTTTTTCCTTACGGTTTTCGGTTCCTTTGAATTCATTTTGGAAAGCATGCGATACGATGCGGGTTTCTTTCCCTTCAACGGATTTGTAAGCATAATACAGATATTCGGCGGTGTTTCAATCCTTTTTTCAACCGTGATGCTCAGCGTTATGGCAATTAAAAAAGCAGGCTTTAAGAAAATCCTTATACTGTTCTGGATACTCCAGCTTGCGGCCATGGGTGCGACCGGATACCTCGAATATTATGTCCAGCGCCATGGAAATCTGGCGGGCCGGACTTATCTTCTTATGTCCCTTAGCTGTTTATGTATGTCTGTATTTCCGGTGGTTATCTTTAACACAGGCCGCAGGCCGAATAAATCTTAAGACAGTTTGGAACTCTTATTCCTGCCATTTACAGGTTTTTAAACCTGGCATTTTCAGATTTTATATCTGCCGTTTATGCGGTCACTTTTTAGAGCGCTTTGACGATGTATGTAATGTTATCGTGAGCCTCGATGTTTTCTACCGTAAAACTCTCGCCCTCTATCCGCTTTACCTCTCCGGTCCAAAGCTCTCTAAGCTCACATCCCTTTGCATTTCTAAACTCCGAAGGGTTCTTCATCTTGTCCTCGAGATAGCACACAACACGGTATTTGTCCACGGAGATAGGCTTCTCGAGCCTATTATCCGACAGATTTATGAACGAAAGAGCAATCGTTCCGTCATAAAGAGGCTTTGCGAGGACATCCACGCGGTCGTTATCTCTTATATATGCCTTGTCCGGACGGCAGAGCTCATTATCCCACTCTTCCTTTTCCTCATAGGTCGTATAGATTCTCTTTGCCTGTATTCCCAACGGATCCTGGTTAAGTGATATGATATTACCATTGGTTATAATATTATATATCCCGTCTCCCTTACTTACTCTTCTCAGATCCAGCCCGAGCATAAGGGGCGAGTTCATCATGGACCACATCGTAAAATGCGTTTTGCACATAGTCATATCAAGTCCGTCCATGCCTATCATAAGCATATCCGGATCGTTCCAGCCACGCTTTAACCCGGCAAACTCATCCATAATGACAGCCTTGTTGTACTGCGCACAAACGCTGGTCGTATAATCGCCGGTCCATGCGCCCCTGCCCGGATTTCCGTCGCTCCCCACCTGGAAGGTTATATCGTTGAGTATTCTCCAGGAATCGCCAACCTTGTACCCCCAGTTTTGGGGCTGGGTCTTTCCCCATTCGCATATAGAAAGTACAATATCTCTTCCGGGGTCCGCCTTTAAAAATCCCTTGTGAAGCGCACCGTAAGAGCAGAGCGTATTTTCCTGGCGACGGTGGTTCATGAGCCTTATTGTATTATCGCCCGTCTTTAAAGTAATCCGTATCGGAAGCGACTCTTTAAAGACTTCTTTTCCTTCCGTACCCTCAAGAAAATCGTCGTAAAAAATCTTTGAATCCGCACCTTCTCCAACTGCTGCCTGCAGCCATTCGCCGACACCGGGCTCCCTCCCGATAGCGTATTTTACCGTAAGCTCGTATTCTCCCTCGGCAGGTGCGCATACTTTAAATATGGCCTCAGCGCTTAAATCTCCGACCGGAGAATGCTCGGGACCTGTTCCGTCAAAAGTGCCAAGTCCGGTTATATACTCATCCCCGGCTTCACTTTTTCTGATTTCAGCTCCCTTTCCGACAAGCCATCCGTCCGCAGCTCCGAGTCCGGTTTCAAACCCGCTGTTTTCCCCGGTTCCCTTTACCGCTATCCCTTTGATATTCGGTGCGTATGTGTGTCTCGCATTCTCCGCATCCGAAAAGGTAGCGTTATCCCAAAGATAATAACAGTTGTCAACCTTTATAAAGTCAACGCCCCAGTCAAAATAGCTTTTGGTATCCGTTTCCTCATGTCCGCAGGTTCCGACCGCCGCTCCCGCACAAAGGTTTGTTCCGATATCATTATACATACCGAACTTAAGCCCTTTTGCGTGGATGTAATCTCCGAGAGCCTTAAAGCCTGAGGGAAACTTGACCTCCTCGTTCGAGAGAAGTCCGTCTATTCTCTCGGGCTTATAGCATCCGTCGTCCAGCACAACATATCTGTATCCGCATTTGTCAAGTTCAAGCTCTACTATCCTGTCAGCCATAGCCTTCGTAAGTGCCTCGGTATTTCCGCTTCCGAAAGCATTCCAACTGTTCCAGCCCATAGCGGGAAGCCTGTCCTTCTTTTTTCCGGGCAGCACTTCTCCGCTCTTAAAGCTGTCAAATCTGTAATTACTGTCTTTTATTATCTCCGGTCTCTCCACTCCCTGCATACCTCCCGTACTTCTTGTATCCCTGGGCAACATACTTTATCCTCCAAAGGGCAAAGCAGCTTATCCTCCAACCATAGATAAAGAGTACCCATAATACTTCTTATTGGTTATCTGTAAAATAGTCTAACTCTTAAGTCATAAATCCCATCAACGCCTTATACTACAAGGGTTTATAAAAATATAAAACAGACCTTGGAAAGGGGTCTCGTTAGTCCTTTTCAAGGTCTGTTACTATTGTTCTATTTAATTCTTACAGGCTAAGACAGTTTACCTCTTGGAGGATAATCTGCTTTGCCCTTGGACACCGGTATTATTCAAGCTCTATCGTACTTGCGGGTTTGCTGCTTAAATCGAACAGCACTCTGTTTACGCCGCGGACCTCGTTTATGATCCTGTTCATTACAGTCTGCAGAACATCGAATGGAATATTTGCCGCCTCTGCAGTCATAAAGTCGATAGTCTTTACGGCGCGGAGAACGACGGCGTAATCATAGGTGCGTTCATCACCCATAACACCGACAGAGCGCATATTGGTAAGCGCCGCAAAATACTGATCGGGCATCCATGGCGGATTGAACTCGCGCTCTCTGGCGAAGATCTGGTCTACGCTTAATCCCTCCCGGCTTTCTCCGAAGCTCTCCGGAAGATTTTCCTTCTTCCATTCCTCCGCCGCCTTTGCGATCTCCTCGCGGTATATCGCATCAGCCTCCTGTACGATCTTAACCTTCTCGGCCGTAACATCTCCGATTATCCTTATTCCGAGTCCCGGGCCGGGGAAGGGCTGACGGAACACAAGCTTTTCCGGAATTCCAAGCTGTAATCCGACCTTGCGGACCTCATCCTTGAACAGGCTTCTCAAAGGCTCTATGATCTCTTTAAAATCAACAAAATCAGGTAGTCCGCCAACATTATGATGGGATTTTATGACCGCCGATTCGCCGCCCAGTCCCGACTCAACGACATCGGGGTAAATCGTTCCCTGTGCGAGGAAATCCACGGTGCCTATCTTCTTTGCCTCCTCTTCAAATACACGGATGAACTCCTCGCCGATTATTTTTCTCTTTCTCTCCGGCTCGTCAACTCCGGCCAGCTTTACATAGTATCTGTCCCTTGCATTCACGCGGATAAAGTTAAGGTCGAACCGGCCTTTCTCTCCGAACACGGCCTCAACCTCATCGCCCTCATCCTTACGAAGAAGTCCGTGATCCACAAACACACAGGTTAACTGCTTTCCGATTGCTCTCGATAAAAGCCCGGCAGCCACGGAAGAATCCACGCCTCCGGAAAGCGCAAGTAAAACCTTGCCGTCTCCCACCTTCTCGCGGATAGCCTTTACGGAATCCTCTACAAAGGTATCCATCTTCCAGTCACCGCCGCATCCACAGACTCCGCGGACAAAATTGTACAGCATTTTAGATCCCTCAGGGGTGTGGAGCACCTCGGGATGGAACTGGATTCCGTAGAGATTCTTTTCTTTATTCTCCATTGCCGCTACCGGTGTCGAACCTGTATGCGCTACAGACCTGAAGCCGGGAGCAAGCTTTGATATATAGTCAAAATGGCTCATCCAGCAGGTTGTGTGGGCAGGAACCTCTTTCAGTCCCCCACCTCCAAACAGCGCCGACGAGGTATCAACCTCTATCTCGGTTTTCCCGTATTCTCTGTTGGCAGCCCTTTCTACCTTTCCACCGAGCACATGGCTCATAAGCTGGGCTCCGTAGCACAGACCAAGCACGGGGACGCCAAGCTCAAAAAGCTCGGGTGAGCAGGTGGCAGCGCCCTCCTCATAGCAGCTTGCGGGACCGCCGGTAAGAATGATCCCTTTAGGCTCCATTTCTTTGATCTTCTCAAGAGGTGTCTTATAGGAATAGATCTCGCAGTACACATTGCACTCACGGACACGCCTTGCAACAAGCTGATTGTACTGTCCGCCGAAATCTATTACCAATACTTTTTCCTTTTTCATCTTCTGTAAAACCTTTCAACTATAATACTTTTGATACGACCTGATCTCTTCCGTTGTTCTTTCCAAAGTACATATTGCTGTCCGCCTTGTCGATCAGCTCTTCGACAGAGCGACCCGGGACATAGGAAGTCACTCCCAGAGTTATCGTAAACCGGATCTCTTTCGATCCGTGAATTACCACATTGTCTTTTATTCTTTCCCTAACCCTCTCCGCTACCGCAGTCGCCTCCTCGTTGCTTCCAAGGATAAGAACAAGAAACTCCTCACCACCCCAGCGGCAAACGGTATCCCGGTCTCTCACGCTGTTTCTGAATATCTTTGCGACCGCCTTCAGAGCCTCGTCTCCAACCTCATGCCCATAGGTATCATTGATATTTTTGAAAAAATCAATATCCCCCATTATGAGTGAAAAGTGTGCTCCATGGTTTCTTGCGTCCTCCATTGCCCCATCAAGGTGCTTTTCCATACTCCGCCTGTTTACAAGCCCCGTAAGTGGATCGATATTTGCCTCCACATCAAGCTTTTGATTCTGCTCAAGCATCGTTATAAGCGAATACCTCCGCTCAATGATAAAGAAATGTGACATGGCTGCAAGGAGCAGAATGGCAAGAAGTGAATTAAACAAAAAAAGAAGATTCACCCTTGATCCCGAAAGTTCAAAGGCAGGTTTGAAATATATACTGACGGTAAAACTCGAAACAAACACCGCTATCGCACCAAACGAACAGAAAAGCGGAGTAAGGACGGATCTGTCCGTATTTTCGTGCAGCAGGTTAAGGTAAAAGAACAGGGGGATGATCGCAAAAACATACATAAAGAAACCGACATCCCAGCCAAGCATAAAGGTCCCGAAAATGACCTGGACCGCTATCTCCACGAAGGTCATGATATATCCGCCGAGAACATTTCCGGTGTGAACCATTCTTAGGACATAAAGATAATACAGGACGACTATCCCGTTATAAATTATCAGCGGCCAGATATTGAATTGTACAAACATAAAGAACATTATAACATGGACAGCGGTAATGGCTATGCTTACCACCTCAAGCTTCGACTGCTGGGAAACAATTCTGCGTCCGGTTATAATATTTCCTATGTTTTTTAACCACTTCGATATCGTTTTCATGCAAAATATTTTAACACAGCGATGCGCTTATTAAAAGAAGTTTGATTATTTTGGAAAAAAAATAAGTTTCCTATTGTAATTTGCACCAATCCGTGTTACAGTAGTAGTAACTAAAGGTGGAGAAGTTTATCCATTTATATATTTGATTAAGATGATGATGCCGTATTTACAGGAAAAACGGATTTTCCTTCGGCTCATCGGATGCCCGCTCAGGCGTCACACATTTCATGGAAGAAAGGAGGTTGTGGCAATGAGTGCTGTTCGTGATACAATTCTTAATAATTATCTGCAGACCTATCAGCCGAGTATTACGCGCTATGACTCTCACAAAAAGAGTGATCTTCGCAATACTTATAATTCCATTGTCAAATTAAACAAAGAATCTCCTTGGTATCTTCCTGTTACCAATAAAGATACGCAGGCCTACGCGGTGAGTCTTAAGGAAAATGCGCGTGAGCTGAGAAGCGATATCGCCGAGCTCGGCGGACTCGAGGAGGACGGACTTATAAGCGGTAAAAGTGCCTACACCTCCGACGATTCCGTGGTATCCGCTCTCTTTGTGGGCGATGAGAAGGACTCCGATTCGGTTCCCACCTTTGATATAGAGGTAAAATCCATCGCATCTCCGCAGGAAAACAAAGGTAATTATCTCCCCGCCGGGGAGGTTGGCCTTCCAGAAGCCACTTATTCCTTCGATGTCGGCATAAACGGAATGAATTACGAGTTCCAGTTCTCGATTACCGAGGGAGAGACAAACCGTGATGTACAGGAGCGTCTCGCAAGGCTTATAAACAATTCCGGTATCGGGCTCTCTGCGGAGGTTACATCCGACGGAGACTGGACCGCACTTAAGATTGATTCGGAAACCACCGGTATCCCCAAGGGACGCGAAGAGATATTCCGTATTTCGGACGAGCGTACCAGCAAGGAAAAGGGGGCTGTCGATTATTTCGGACTCGGCAATATTACTACCGCGCCTGCCAATGCAAAATTTACGATAAACGGCGAGGACCGTGAGGCCAGTTCCAACCACTTTACCGTAGGCAAGATGTACGAGCTTGAATTGAAGGGTGTCAGCGAGGAAGGAAAGCCCACGACGGTAGGATTAAAGACCAATACCGAGACCGTAACCGACAATCTCTCAAAGCTGATCGGCAGCTACAACAATTTCCTCAAAGCTGTCAGCACTTACACAAACTCCCAGGCAAGAAGCAAACAGCTTGCCGGCGAGATAAAGGGAATCGGCGCATACTACGGCGGTATTCTCGGAAATGTAGGAATCGAAGTAAACGAAGACGGAATGCTTTCCGTAGACGAAGAAAAGCTTAAAGAGTCTGCCGAGAATTCCGAAGACCTCGGTTCCACCTTCGGAGCGCTTAAGGATTTTTCAAACTCCCTCCTCCGAAAGAGCAATCAGGTTGCTCTTAACCCGATGGAGTATGTTCAGCGGACGATAGTCGCTTACAAAAATCCGGGACATAATTTCGCAAGTCCTTATACAACGAGCTCTTATTCCGGTATGATGTTCAACTTCTTCTGCTAAGAGCGTTAAATAAAAGATTTAAAAGTAATATCCGCCCATACTATTTACGGTATGGGCGGATATTTTATGTTATATTACATTTTTTTCGCTTTTCTTACAAGCTTTTGTCCTTACAGGTACTTTTTCAAAGCTTCTGCCTTATCGGTCTTCTCCCAGGGAAGATCGACATCGGTCCTTCCGAAATGTCCGTATGCGGCAGTCTGCTTGTAAATAGGTCTTCTAAGGTCAAGCATCTTTATTATTCCTGCAGGTCTGAGGTCAAAGTTTTCTCTAACGATCTCCACAAGTTTCTCGTCAGAAACCTTTCCGGTTCCAAAGGTATCAACCATTATTGATGTGGGCTGTGCCACTCCGATGGCGTAGGAAAGCTGTATCTCGCACTTTCTTGCAAGTCCGGCCGCAACGATATTCTTTGCGACATATCTCGCTGCATAAGCCGCGCTTCTGTCCACCTTGGTGCAATCCTTTCCGGAGAACGCTCCTCCTCCATGACGGGCATATCCGCCGTAGGTGTCAACGATTATCTTTCTTCCGGTAAGTCCCGCATCGCCGTGAGGCCCGCCGATCACAAAGCGCCCGGTAGGATTTATAAAGAACTTTGTGTTCTCGTCGACCAGCTCCTTGGGAATTATCGGATCAAACACATACTTCTTTATATCCTCGTGAATCTGCTCCTGGGTAACATCCTCGTCATGCTGTG